>JAYVNA010000929.1:0-2544 GCA_043758715.1 Archangium sp. | reverse complement strand
TTCGCGGTCGACGAAGACGTGCACGAAGTGACCGTGGGCGCAGAGTTGTTCACCTCGGAAAATGCCCAGCTCGTACCGCACGCTGGAACGGCCGAGGTAGCGGCACCCTGATTCCACGCACACGCCGATGACGGGACCCGCGGCGACGTCGAGCCCCCCCTCGGCGGTGAGTCACGCGTTGATCAGCGTGTCGAAGTACGAATAGTAGATGACGTTGTTCACGTGGCCGTAGGCGTCGTTGTCGCTCCAGCGCGTTTGAACCGGCGCGCGGTGAATGAACTCAGCCAGCGTGGGCAGCGGCTCTTTCATGACGGCACCAGCGCTGCCTCAAAGAGCGTCGTCAGCTCGGGTTCGTGCACTTCACGAGGCGCGTTGTCGAGCAGCCGTCGTTGCACGGCGGTGCCCTTCACCAGGGCCTCCACGTCCTGCGCCCCATACCCGAGCGCGGGGAGGGCGCTCGGCGTAGAAGCGCGCCGCCTCGAGGAACGAGGCGTCACTGGGTTCCACGCGGGTAAGGGTGAAGAGCACCGCGTCGATTCCGGCTGACCTCGAGAGAAGTCAGCAGGGTGGCCGCGAAGGGCAGCGCCGCCACGCGTTCGTCGGTGAAGACCGCCACGCGCTTTCCGCCGAGTGATTGGGCGAGCGCACCCACCTCGGACAGGCAGCCTCCCCCGAACGTCAGGTGAGCTGCATCGATGGTGAAGATGCCTTCGCAGCCTTCGGTGGGCGCATGGCCGTGCATGCAACTCATGGCCGGAATCGTTGATCAAAACGCAGATCGACGGAGCCCTCAAAACGGTCGTGACGTTTCCCGCGTCAGTCGAGGTCTTCGTAACAAGCGTTTCGGGCTGAGGGCAGATGGCTATCCTTCGTCACAACATGAGATCACTTCTGACGCTGTCGCTCATCCTGGCTTTCGCCAGCTGCAAGACCCCGGGCGCCGTGGGCCCCGGCGGGGCTGAACTCGGTGAGGGGCTGGCCTCGTTCTACGGCCTGGGATTCGAGGGCCGCCTCACGGCGAACGGCGAGACCTTCGACAAAGAAGCCTTCACCGCCGCGCATCGCACGCTGCCGTTCGGCACCTGCGTGAGGGTGACCTTCGTGCCCACCGGGAAAACCGTCGAAGTGCGGGTCAATGATCGCGGTCCTTTCGTCGCGAACAGGATCATCGACGTGTCTGAAGCCGCCGCGCGTGAGCTGGGGTTGATCACCCTGGGCATCGGCCGGGTGAGGTTGTCGCGATGCTGAGCTTCGAGGGCCCGGGCTCGAGGAAGTACGCGGCGCCCGCGTTCGCCTCCAAGCCAGCCGGCGATGACACCGACGTCTCGCCGCTCAAGTGCGCCGCCTGGGTCACGTCGTCACCCACGGCTCAACCCGCATGCCTTCGCCTTCAGCTTCGGGTGCGTCTCGAGCGCGCCCCGATAAAGAATGGTGAGCGGCTTGCTCATCGCGGCGAAGGCGTACCACGGGTGCTAGGACCCGCCGGATGAGCGACGTGCTGTGGCATCAGGCCAGCGATGGGAAGAAGTTGTTCGTTCGCCGCTTCGTCCCCGAAGGAACGGCGAAGGCGGTCGTTCACATCTCGCACGGCATGGCCGAGCACAGTGAGCGCTACGCGCGCGTGGCCGGCGCACTCAACGGCGCGGGCTATGCCGTCTACGTCAACGATCATCGCGGCCATGGGAAGACGGCGACCACGCCCGAAGAGCTCGGGTTCTTCGATGGCGGAGTCGAGCGGGTGCTTCAGGATCTCGTCGAGCTGATCGGGTTCGAGAAGAAGGAACATCCGGGCGTGCCGTCGGTGCTGTTCGGTCACTCGATGGGCTCCTTCTTCGCGCAGGCGTTGATGCAGACCCACGGGGATCTGCTCGCAGCGGTGGTGCTCTCAGGCACGGCGGGCAAGCCGAACCTGTTGGCGGCCCTCGGGCGAACCATCGCGCGCGCGGAACGCCTCCGCCTCGGAGTGCGTGGCAAAAGTGGTCTCATTCGCGCGCTCGCCTTCGACGCCTTCAACAAGCCGTTCAACCCCAAGCCGACTCGCTTCGAGTGGTTGTCGAGAGATCGCGCCGAGGTGGACAAGTACGCGGCCGATCCGTTCTGCGGTTTCGATTGCGCCATCGAGCTGTGGGTCGGCGTGCTCGACCTGCTGCGCGACAACGCGTTGCCCGAGCGGCAGGCGCGGGTGCCGAAGAAGCTGCCGGTGTACGTGTTTTCGGGCGCGCAGGATCCCGCCGGGGAGAACACCAAAGGGCCGCAGCAACTGGTGGCGGCGCTCAAGAGCGCAGGCCTGGGCGACGTCACGTCAAAGTTCTACGAGGGCGCGCGCCACGAGACGCTCAATGAGACGAACCGCGACGAGGTGACCGCTGATCTCTTGAAGTGGATCGACTCGAAGCTCGTGAAGTAGCTGCCGGACGCGAAGCCAGTGACCGATGGCTTCGGACCGCTCCACGCCCGATGCCGAGCGTGGGTCGCGGTTCGTCGAGGTTTATCTGTCCGCGCCGCTCAGTGTCTCGGTGCACAGAGTGATCAGTTTCTACCCCG
>JAYVNA010000928.1:0-8029 GCA_043758715.1 Archangium sp. | reverse complement strand
GGAAGAACAGGCGATCACGTTCGAGAAAGGCCTGACGGACTACGCCGCCATGGGGCTCGACAAGCCCTCGAGCCAGTGGTCGCTGACCGACTTGAAGGCCGCGGGTGCGTTCATGAACGCCCGGGTCGACCGGAAGCTGGGCGGGTTCGGCACCCGCCCCCCCAAGTTCCCCAACCCGATGAACCTCGCGTCTCTGTTTCGGCACTGGCGGCGCACCGGTGACGAGGCCAGCAAAGAGGGAGCGCTGCTCACGCTCGAGAAGATGGCCCTGGGCGGCATTCACGATCAGCTCGGCGGCGGCTTTCATCGCTACTCCACCGACGAGCGGTGGCTGGTGCCGCATTTCGAGAAGATGCTCTACGACACCGCGCAGCTCATTCACCTCTACGCCGAAGCGCAGCAGCTTCAGCCGCACCCGCTCTGGGGCGAGGTGGTGGACCGCGCGGTCGGTTGGGTCGAGCGGGAAATGACCTCGCCCGGCGGCGGGTTCTTCTCGGCGCAAGACGCCGACAGTGAAGGCGAAGAAGGCGTGTTCTTCGTGTGGACGCCCGCGCAGATCGACGCGGTGCTCGCCCCCGCTGACGCGGCGCTGGTGAAGGCGCATTTCGGGGTCACCGAGCAGGGCAACTTTGAGGGCGGCGCCACGGTGCTCGAGGTCAAGCGCAACGAGAGCGAGGCCGATCGGGTGTTGCTCGCGCGGGCGATACAGCAGCTGTTCGATGCGCGCTGCAAGCGGGTCGCGCCCGGCCTCGACGACAAGATCCTCGCGGGGTGGAACGGGTTGATGATCCGGGGGCTCGCGTTCGCGGCGCGGGTGTTCGACAGACCGGAGTGGACGGGCCTGGCCACCCGCGCGGCCGACTTCGTGTTGGGAAACATGCGTCACTCCGACGGCACCCTCTTCCGCTCGGTGCAGCGGGGCGAAGCGCGGCACGCCGGCATGCTCGAGGATTACGGCGATCTCGCCGCCGGGCTCGTCACGCTCGCGCAGACCTCCGGAGAACCGAAGTACCTCGAGGCCGCGGAGTCACTGGTCGATCTCGCCTACGAGCTCTTCTGGGACGAAGGGAAGAAGGCCTGGCTCGCCGCGCCGAAGGGCACGAAAGACCTGCTGGTGCCGACGTACGCGCTGCACGACAACGCGTTCCCTTCGGGGGCCTCGACGCTCACCGAGGCACAACTCGCGCTCACCGCGATGACGTGCAAGTCACGCCACCTCGAGCGGGCCACCACGTACCTCGAGCGAATGAAGGTCGAGATGCTCGAGAACCCGCTCGCCTTCGGTCACCTGTTGCTCGCAGCCGACACCCTGATGGACGGCGCCGCGGAGGTGACGCTGGTGGGCAGTGAGCCTCTGATCAAGACGCTGCAGGCGGTGATCGACGCGACCTACTTGCCGACCGTCTCCTTGCTGCGACGGGTCGAGGGCGCTCCAGTTCCCGAGGTGACGCGCGAAGTGCTCTCGGCCCGCACGATGCCCGGCGCGTACCTCTGCCAGCACTTCGCCTGTCAGCGTCCGGTCGATTCGAGCGAAGAGTTGAAGAAGCTGCTCGCGCCCCTCACACGTTGAAGCGGGGCAACCGGCTCAGACCCAGGCCCAGCAACAGGCAGCCCATCACGCCGGGAATCAGCGCGGCACCGAAGCCCCAGATCTGCAGGTTGAGTGCTTCGGACTCGGCGCCCGCTCGAATCGTGGCGACATCGGCGGGGTTGACGTTGACCAGCGCCTGCTCGGTCGCGCGCCGGGCGGCCTGGCCTCCCATGGCTCCGATGGTTGCCGGAAGGAAAGCCATCACCAGCAGCGCAAAGGAAAGCGGCAGCACGCGCCTGGTGCTCGAGGTCACTGCGAGCACGGTGAAGAGCAACGCAAGCAGCGGCAACAGGCAACCGAGCGCGGCGAGGGGGTACATCCACATCCCGCCCTCGATGAAACTCTGGGCCATCCGTTCGGAGAACGAGAGTTCGCTCATCGGGCCGCTCCGGTGCGGGCGAACGCGGCGCCGATCGCTGCCGCCGACAGAAACATCAGCGGGCTCGCGACCAGCCCTCCCAGCATCAGGCTCGCCTGGGCTTCATCGTTGCCAGCGGCCAGCAGCGCGGGCCGATCGATCGGGTCTGCATAGGCCGCGGCCCGGAACACAGACTGCCGATCGCTGACGCGGCCCCAGAGCCCAATCAGCAGGGCCGCGGTACCGATCGCGAGGCTCAAGCCGGACAACATCAACGCTGGTCGAAACGCGCGGGTGGCGGCCGCCAGGCCCACCGCGGCCAGACCAGCGACGGCACCGCCCAGGCCCAGGAACAACATCAGGTAGGCCTTGGCGCCCGCCACTTCGATCAACTCGCCCATGAAGCGAGCCTGCCGCCCTCCCCCGGAATCACCAAGGGTTCTTCGGCAAGGAAAGGGGCGCGGTCTGTCGAGGGCTCAGCTCAAAGGTCGTAGGAGCGGGCCTCTCGACTTCGAACTTTTGGGGGACCTGGTGAGCGAAGCGATGTTGCGGATTTCTTCATGAACCACCCTCGCGTGGGCTCGCCGCACGGAGAACGCGCGAAAATCGGAGGAGAGAGGCGATCATGAAGATCTCCGCAACAAGCGGTGCGACTTCGGACCGTGACCGTCTTTGTCCGAAGCCGAGAGCCCGTTCGGATGCGCACCATCCCCAGACCCGAACTCAGCACGCGCTTCCCTGCGCAGTTCAACGTGCAGCGCGAGGACGGCTCGGCGCGCGCTCGGTGACGATCGCCTCTGCCGGCCGCACCAACGATCCCGGCGGCACCGATCGCGTCAGCACCGAATTCGCCATGATCTTCGTGCCGTCCCCCACGTGAATCGGCCCGAGCAGCGTCGCACCCGGCCCGACGTGAACATCGCGGCCCAGGGTGGGAGCGCCCGCTTCTTTGGTGTCGGGGTCGAGCCCCTCGCCGAGCGTCACGTTGTGAAACAGAATGCAGCCCTCGCCGATCACCGCGCGGTGGCTGAGCACGAGCCCGGTGCCGTGAACGATCGCGATGCCATCACGCAGCGTGGTGTTCCAGTGCACCTCGGCGCCGTACGCGTGTCGAATGAAGCGGCTGGCGATCTGCGGCAACACCGGAAGGTGAGCGTCACGGAACAGGGCCATCGTGCGCATCGCGATCATCATCTGAAAGCCAATCTTCGTGACCGCGTCGACCGGGAGGCGTGCGAGCGGCCGCTCATCACCGTGATATTTCGCGCGGTACCGCTGCACGGTCGCGTAATCAGCCCGAACCGAATGGAGGAAGACGCTCAGCGCGTTCGACATGTTCGGATTGATACGCCATCAGCATTGGGTCTTCCAGCCCACCTCTGGGGGTGGCAGCTTGCGAAAGTCATGTCCTTCCGAGTCAGCGTCGTCATTTCGACCTTCAATCGCCTGCAGATGCTCCAGGAATTGCTCGATGCGCTCGGGAAACAGACCCTGGGGGCCGACCGGTTCGAGGTGGTGGTCGTCGACGATGGCAGCCGGGAGCCCGCCGAGCCCGTGCTGGGGCAGCGCCATGATCCCTTCCCGTTGACGGTGCTTACCCAGGCCAACGCGGGTGCAGCGGCGGCCCGGCACGCAGGAATCATGAAGGCGAGTGGAGACGTGGTCGTCATCACCGACGACGACATGTTGATTCCGCCCGAGTTCCTCGCCGAGCACCTGGCCGCGCACGAGGCCGGGCACACCGTGGTGCTGGGCCAGATCGCCGCCGATCAAACGCTGGGTGAAAAGCCGCTGTTCGAGCGCTTTCACGCCGAGCAGCTCGCGCGGTTCGTGGCCCGCTTCCGCAAGCAGCCGACCACCGTGCGCGGCGTGATGGTGTGCACCGGCAACGTCTCGTTTCGCCGCGCGGACTACCTGGCGGTGGGCGGGTTCGACAAGACGCTGGGCCGCTCTGAAGATCGCGACCTCGGCGTGCGATTGCAGAAGGCGGGCGCCAGGCTCTACTTCGCCGAGAAGGCGCTCACCACGCACCGCAGCGATCACACCGACCTCTCCGTGTGGATGCGGCGCAACTACAACTACGGCGTCTACGACTCGCGCATCCACCACAAGCACCCCGACCGGCTCGACGCCGATCCGTGGCACTTCTTCTTCCTGGTGAACCCGGTGTCGCGGGGCTTGCTGCTGGCCGCGGTCGCCTCGCCCGAGGTGGGACGGCTGCTCTCGAAGGCCGCGTACAAGGCCGCGGAGACGGTCGACAAGGCGCGCACTGTTCACCCTGCTTTCGAGCGCGTGGCCATCGCCGGCGCCACCCTCACCTACGGCCTCGAGTACTTCCGGGGCGTGCGTGAAGAAGCCGGTTCACTGGGCAGCGCGCTGAAGGACCTGGGGACCCACAGCTGGAAGGCGCTCACCTCGAAGCGCTGACCGGGGAGCCATGGTATTGCCGGAGGCGTGCTGAACACGCTCGGGAATGCCTGGAAGAAGCTCAGCCGCGATCTCTCTTCGGGTCGCTCGGTCTCGCAGGTGGTGAGCAAGAGCGCTCGCTACGCCGCGGAGCTCGCCACCGCGAAAATCTACCTGGCCTCGGTGAACCGGGTCGGCACCGGCGTGCGCACCCTGCAGCGCCCCCGCATCGAGAACCTGGGCTTCATGTCGATCGGCGATCACACCCTGCTGCGCAGCGTGAACGTGCCGGTCGAGCTGGCCACCGCCGCGGGCGCGCGGCTGACCATCGGGGCTGATTGTTCGATCAACTACGGCGTGTCGATCGGCTGCACGCAGCAGATCGAGCTGGGCGCACGCTGCAGGCTGGGGCCGTACGTGATGATCGTCGACAGCGCGTTTCACGAGCTGCTCGATCGCTCGAAGCGGCCCCCCTCGGAGCCGGTGATCATCGGTGACGACGTCTGGCTGGGGGCGAAGTGCAGCATTCTCCCCGGGGTGAAGATTGGCCGCGGGGCGGTGGTGGGCACGGGCTCGGTGGTGACGAAGGACGTGCCCGCGTTCGCGGTGATGGCGGGGGTGCCGGCGAAGCTGGTCAAGCAGCTCGACCCAGCGCAGTTCGTCACCTCGCGCCCAGGCGACTGACCCATCTGTCTCCCTCTCCCCGCGGGGCTGAGGGTCGGGGAGAGGGCAAGCCTCTACCGCTGCCGCGCTTCCTTGAGCGACCGCATCAAGATCAACGCGAACTTCGGATCATTGATCAAATACCGCCGCCACAGCCGCCGCGGTTCCTGCCCGAGCCGATACAGCCACTCGAACCCGGTCTTCTGAAACACCACCGGCGCGCGCTTCAGGGTGCCCGCGATGAAATCCAGGCTCGCCCCCACGCCCAGCAGCACCGCGGGCTTCACCCGGTCAGCGATGTGATTGATCAACAGCTCCTGCTTGGGCGCGCCGAAGGCCATCAACGCGAGGTCAGGCTTCGCCGCGGCCACCCGTTCACCGATGGCATCGAGCTGTGCGGTGTCGTTCAAATTCACCATCGGCGCTTCGGTGAGCACCACCTGGGTACCCCACTTCTGGCGGGCAACCTCAGCTGCCTTCTCGGCGACGCCCGGGGCCGCGCCGACGAACGCCACGCGCCACTTCTTCTGGCCCGCGCGCTCGAGCAAGGGACCGATCAGATCGGACCCCGAGACTTTTTCCGGTAACGGCGTGTCGAACAGGCGCGAGGCCCACACCACCGGCACGCCATCAGCCAGGCAGAGCGAGGCCTTCTGGTACGCGGCCTCGAATGCCGGGTGAGAATCGACCATCACGATGTGATCGACGTTGGGCGTGAAAACGAACCCGCCGTTACCCGATGCGACGAGGCGATCGATCTCGTCGAGCGCCTCGGCGAACGTGACCACGTCGATGAAGACCTTCCCTAGCCGCAGCCGCTTCGCCGTCACGCCGTCCATATGGTACGCGCGGAGCATGGCAGGCAACCCAGAACGACGGAGGCCCTCGTTAAATGATCTCGCGTCGCTCGCAGGTCGTGCGTTGCCCGAGCCGGCCCTGAAAATCTTACTGGGGAGTGCGCTCAATGCACTCGGGGTGTCGTTGTGCATGCACCGGATCGCCGCCCGTCCCCGCCCGGGTGATTGGCAGCCGGGGCTCTCGATGCCCGCGCCTGAGCTCGACACGTTGATCGAGCTGCTGCTCAGCTCGCGCCCCGGCCCTTCGCGCGATTGGCTGCGCGTCAGCTTCGACGACGGTTATCGAGATGCGGGCGAATACATTCGCACGCGGGCGCCCCGGTTTCCGGAAGTGACGTTCGACTTCTTCATCTGCCCCGAGAAGATTGAGACCCGCGCCGGCTTCCGGTGGGACCTGGTGGAGCAGTCGAAGCTCGAGAAGGCACTGCTCACCTCGCCCCCTGACGTCGAGAGCGAGAACCACCGCCCCGAGCTGCGCGCGCTGGCCGAGCACCCCGAGTACGCCCTGAGCTCGCTCGAAGAACTGCGCGAACTCGCGGCGATGCCCAACGTGACGCTGGGCAACCACACCAGCCTGCACCTCTCGTCAGCGAAGTTTCCGGACGAGGTGATCAAGGCCGACTTTCAACGCAGCACGGCGACCTTCACCCGGCTCTTCGGAGCGCCTGCGAACTTCGCCTTCCCCTACGGCACGCCGCGCTACCACTTCGAGCGCCGTCACGTGGACTGGCTGCGCGCGTTGGGCAGCTTCCCCATCTGGACCACCGAAGCGCGGCCGTATCGGGTCAACGAACTGCGGCCCGGCGGCGTGCTCCCCCGCTTCCCGGTCGATGGCCGGAAAGACGCGCACAGCCTCGCCGGGTGGATCGCCGCCCGCTCGCTCGCCTTCCGCGCGCGCGGCACCCCGCACCACTTCGGCTAACCGGCGTCTTCGTCGAAGGTCCACCCCGGGGTGAGGGGCGCCAGCGTGCGGAGGTGCGCCGCTGCTGTCGCCCGAATCGCGGCGACCTGCTCAGGCCCGAACTTGTCGAGCGTGCTCAGCAGCTGCCGCGTGCGCACGTTCTTGGACAAGCGCTCGCGATGCCTCGCCATGAAGTCCCAATAGAGCGCGTTGTAGGGGCACGCGTCGGGGCCGCTGCGTTGATCCGGATCGTAGCGGCACCGCGCGCAGGGGGCTTCGTCGCGCGCCGCCTTCGGGCCTCGCCCCTTCGCTGAGAGACCTGATTGCCGCTTGATGTACGCCGCGCTCGCCACGTACGGCTTGGTGGTGAAGGCGTCGGTGCCGAACATGCCCATGCCCACCACGTTGGGAAGCTCGACCCATTCGTACGCGTCGACGAAGCCGGCCCAGAACCAGTGCGAGACCGCGCGGGGGTCGAGCCCGGCGAGGGTGGCGTAGTTGCACAGCACCATCAGCCGGTAGATGTGATGCGCGTAGCCGGTGTCGCGCACCGATGAAATCGCCTCGCGCAGGCACTGCAGGTCGGTGCGTTCCGGCTCCCAGAAGAAGTCGGGCAACGGGCGGTTGGCCCCCAGGAGATTGGCGCTTCGCAGCCCCGGCATCAGCCGCCAGTACACGCCGCGAATGAATTCCCGCCAGCCGATCACCTGCCGAATGAAGCCCTCGGCGCTGGCGAGGCTGACCTCTCCCTGGCGGTACTTCTCGGCGGCGGCGCGCGCGACTTCGTGGGGCCGCAAGAGCCCGAGGTTGAGCGGCACCGACAACAACGAGTGAAAGAGAAACCGCTCGTCGCTGCGAATGGCGTCTTCGTAGGGCCCGAAGTCCTTGAGCCGCACCTTCATGAAGTGTTCGAGCCACGACAACGCCTGCGCGCGCGTCACCGGCCAACCGAAGTTCTCGTCGAGCGTGCCCCAGCCGCCCACCACGTTGACCCAGCGCATCACCTGCTTCGTCAGCGCATCGGGCTTGAACCACGGCACCGGAGGCATCTTCACGCCGCGCGCGTGTTCGCGGTTCTCAGCGTCGAAGCTCCACTGGCCACCTTCAGGTTTGCCCTTCGCGTCGACCAGCAGGCCTAACGCTTTACGCATCTCGGGGTAGAACCGGTCCATTCGCAGCTGGCCCTTCTGGGTGTCAGCCCACGCAGCGAAGGTCTCGCGGGTGACGAGGAAGTGGCCGCCCACCCCGCCGTC
>JAYVNA010000927.1:0-8056 GCA_043758715.1 Archangium sp. | reverse complement strand
CGTAGACGCCGTGGCTGCTCACGAGGTGCACCCGCGCAGGCGGCACCAGGGCCACCAACCGCTTCACCAGCGCCGTGGCCGTCAGCACCAGCACCGCGACAAGCTGGGGCAGCTCGCGGCCTTCGCGGTGGTGCTGTTCGTGCTGCTGATCGCCAGCGGCATCGTGCGCAACTCCATCCTCGAGCGGCGCGAGAAGCAGGTCGACGCAGTGCTCTGCGACGTCACGCAGCGCATCCTCGGCAAGTGCGAGAAGGACTTCACCATCGCGCTCTCGCTGCTCAAGGGGCAGGAGAGCCCCGCCGCCGGCATTCCCCCGCGCACCGCCGCGACGCTGCTGGCCGAGCTCACCGCGCACGTGCCGCCCGACATGAAGGTCACCTTCGACCAGGTGGTGATCGATCTCGATCGGATCTCGCTGCGCAGCGAGACGGAGAACTCGAAGTCACTCGAGGAGCTGATCTCCGCGCTCAAGACCTACAACTGCTTCAAGGAAGTGAACGAGGGCCGGGTCGAGAAGAGCAAGGACGGCACGAAGGTCACGACGCGCCTCGACATCCAGGTCGAGTGCCCGAGCGAGACGGAGGCACCCCAGGGATGAGCGCCATCACCGATTTGCAGGCGACGATCCAGACGTCCTTCGGGGCGCTGTCTTCGCGCGAGAAGCGCATGGTGGGCGGCGCAGGGCTGGCCGTCGCGCTGTTCGTGGTGTTCATGGTGGCGATGTCGTTCGGCAACAAGGCCGAGGCGATCCGCCGCCGCACGGCCGAGAAGATCCTCAAGCTCGACGAGGTGCAGACGCTCGCCGCGGGCTACCGCGACGCGAAAGCGAAGCAGGATGCGCTGGAGGCGCAGCTCCGCGCGTCGAACGTGCGCCTGGTGAGCTTCCTCGAAGAGAAGGCGAAGCCCGCGGGCATCGAGCTGCCGTCGATCAACCCCAAGGCCGACGTGCCGCTCGAGGGCTCGAAGATCGTGGAGAGCGCGGTCGAGGTCACGCTCACCGACGTGAAGCTCAACCGGCTCGTCGATTTCCTCCAGTCGGTGGAGGCGGGGCCGGGCCTGGTGAAGGTGAAATACATTCGCCTCGAGCCGAAGCCCAACGTGGCGATTCCCGACAACGGCACCGTCACCGCGTGGCTGACCGTCGCCACCTACAAGCTGAAGTGAGCGACTGAACATGGCCGAGAAAAAGACCAGCCTCTGGAAGCGCATCGTCGGCTACTCCGCGTTCGCGTTGTTCTCGATCGTCGCGACGTTCTTTCTGACGTTCCCCTACGACACGCTCAGGGAGACCATTCGCGGCGCGGCGCTCGCTCAGGGCTACGCGCTGCGCATGGGGTCGCTGGGCCCGGGCCTGCTCGCGATGCGCGCGACGAAGGTCGAGCTGTCGAAGGTCCTGCCCGATTCAGGGCCGGGGGCTCCCGCGAAGGACGCGCCCCCGCAGGTGCCACTCATGGTGGACTCGGTCACCATCGGGCCGACGTTCTTTCCCCCCGGGGTGGCGGTGAAGCTGAACCTGCTCGGCGGCGACGTGGTGGCGCGGGTCACGGGGCTCAGCGGCACCCGCCGACTTCGCGTCGACGTGGAAGACATCGATCTCGCCAAGGGCAACTTGAAGGCCTCGTCGGGCATCGACCTGTCGGGGGAGATCGAGGCGCACCTCGACGTCTCCATTCCCTTCGCGGGCGCGTCTCCGGGTGCGCAGGCTGAGCCGGATCTCGCGCAGGCCACGGGCTCGATGAGCCTCGACACGAAGGGCCTGGCGATCAACGGCGGCACGGCGAACATCACCATCGCGCAGTTCGGGCCTGACCCGACGCCGGTCGATCTGCCGAAGATTCTGCTCGGGGAGATCACCGGGAAGCTGAAGATCGACAAGGGCGCCGCGACGATCGAGGAGTTCAAGAGCAAGAGCGCCGACCTCGAGATCAACGTGGGTGGCACCATCAAGCTGGCCAAGCGGCTGGAGTACGCGGAGCCCGCGATGGAAGTGCGCGTGAAGCCGGACCCTGAGTTTCAGAAGCGGCTCGGGCTGCTCGGAAGTGCGCTCTCGATGATCGGCGCGGACCCGAAGGATCCCACCTGGCGACTTGGGCGGCTCACGGGGTACCTGGGGCGTCCGCAGTTCCGCTGAGCGACGAGTAGGCTGATCGAATGGGACGGACGCACGTCACGGTCGAGATCAAGCCGCTCACCGGTAGGAAGTCGTACGAGAACTTGTTCCTCGTCGACACGGGGCGCAGTCCACTGCTTCGTCCCGGCGAAGGCACTCAGGAAGCTGGGGATCCCCGTCGAGGGGCAATTCGACTGCGAGCTCGCCGACGGCACCGTGCAGGTGTTCGACTACGGCTTCATCCGGGCGAAGTTCATGGGGCAGGAGACCGTCTGCCATGCGATCTTCGCCCCGGACAAAGCAGAGCCGCTGCTCGGGGTCGTCGCGCTCGAGAACACCGGCTTCGCGGTCGACCCGAGGACGAAGGCGCTCAAGCGCCTCCATGCTCACCCGCTCAAGGGCGTGCGGTCACCGAGCTGACCTTCGTCCTCGGTGAGTTCATCAAGTACGAAGCCAGTCAGTTTCTGGCTGATGTCTGCCGCTGGCGAAAGAAGTCGAGGCGCGAAAACAGGCTCCGCGTTGCCCTCGCGGTGACTCGTGACCTGAACTACGGTCAGCGCGCGCAACGCTGACGGTCGCAAATGGGGAGGCGTGGATGAGAGTGTCGACATACGGCTTGGCGGCGTGGGCGATCTTGGTGCTGGCGGGCTGTAACTGCGAGCCGAAGGGCGGGCCAGACGCGTCCACCCCGTTGACGCTCGAGTGGCCCGCAAACGCGCGCCTGGAAATCACCGCGACGACGACCAGCAGCGCAGACCTGAAGTGGCCCGACGCACTGGGCCCGCTCGCGACCTATCGACTGACGGTCGCCACCATCGCGCAAGACCAGGCCGGCACCACAGCTTCCCTCACCGGCCTGACCTCAGGTCGACACCTGCACGTCGATGTCGTGGCCGTTGCCACTGACGGCACGACGACACCGCCGCTTCGCGCCGAGGTTGCACCCAGCACCGCGCTGGAAGTGCCCGACGGTGACATCTCCACCGACTTCTGTGGCGCCAACGCCTTTCTGAGCCAGGGCAGCGCAGCCATTCCGTGTGATGTCTTTTCTGTACTGGTGGGCCACGCGTACACCACAGACGGCGTAGGCGTGCCGGGCATGCGGATTTCAGTGATCGACCACCCTGAGTGGGGCACCGCCATCTCGCAGACTGACGGCCTGTACGCGCTCGCAGTCGCCGCGGGCCGCCACACGCTGGAGCTACGCGCGTCAGCCTTCATCCCGATTCAGCGCCTCGTCACCGCCAAGGCACGCGACTTCAGCTACCTCCCCGACACCGCCGTGCTGCGCCGGGACGAGAAGGCCACCGCCATCTCCACTGCCGCCGGCGGCTTTCACACGGCCACACCCCAGGAAGACGAGGACGGCCAACGCACCACGTCTGTCTTCATTCCCCCCGGCACCTCAGCGTGGCTGCGCTTGGCCGACGGAGGCACCCAGACCACCGGCACCCTGACGCTGCGGGCCACCGAAGCCACGGTCGGGCCTTCGGGCCCCAGAGCCATGCCTGCATCTCTACCGGGCGCGACGGCCTACACCTTCGCCGCAGACCTCTCCGCCGACGAGGCTGTCGCGGCTGGCGCCAGAGGCGTGGGCTTCGCCACTCCGGTGGCCATCTACGCCGACAACTTCCTTCACTACCCCGTGGGCGGCGCGATTCCCCTGGGCATCTACGACGAGACGACGGCTCGCTGGGAGTCGGGCCCCAACGCCGCCGTCCTGCAAGTCACCGCTGGCGGAGTCGACTACACCGGCGACGGCGTTGCCGACGCAGACTTCCCACTCCTGCAGGGCGAGGCGGAGACACTGGCCGCACACTACGCACCGGGCGCCCAGCTCGTGCGCAGCGTGACAAGACACTTCAGCGCGATGGACACGAATTCCTGCTGGAGGTGCATCGGCAGTTGCACCGAGGCCGGCGAGGCGCAGTCAGCCAACAACGAGACGTGCCCCACTTGCATGGGCGGCAGCCTCGTCCGCGTGCAGAATCGGACGCTCTCGGAATTCATCTCCGTGGCGGGAACGGGGCTCAGCCTCGCGTGGCACAGCAACCGCTTCAACGTGCGCAAGGCGGCCGTGGACATGAAGCTGGGGCTGCTGGCCGACGGCGGCGCGCCCCAGGGAGTGGTGGCAACGTACTTTCGGCTTGAGGTGGCGGGCCGCAGGTACGAAGTCGAACACGCCGACGCCGGTATGGGCGACGCGGTGCAGTTGAGCTGGGACGGGAAGGACGCCTTTGGGCGCGCGGTGCGGGGCCCCGTGGCCGCCACCTCAACCACGGCCTATGGCTTTCGGGGCGTGTCCGTCATGGGCACCTCGGGCACCGGCGCGACCGGCGTCGTCGAGTACTCCCAGGAGAGCTTCGGAGTGTGGCCGGCGCCGGGCGCGGTACAGCTCTCCTCGACGCGCGAGGCCGCCTTCTACCTGAAGCACACCAGCCACTCACTGGGCGACTGGGTGCCGCGCGAAAACCTGAGCAACCTCTCCCTCGACATCCTTCACGGCTACTCGGAGGACGGCACGCTGCACCTGGGCTCGGGCGGACAGGTGTCCGCCGCTGAGAGCGGCGCGATGGTGCGACACGTCGGCGGCGGCGGTACGGACTTTTCCGAAGATGCGGGGCACTTCACGGTGGGTCTGGGCGCGGGCACTGCGGTGCTGGCCGAGGGGCCACAAGGCATCTTCTTTCTCGAGAAGGAAGCGCGGGTACGGCTGCTCAAACCCGACGGAGGCGTCAGCACCGTGGCGGGCGACATCAACGTCGGCTTCGCAGGCGACGGGCTCCCCGCGACGCAGGGCCGCTTCAACTACGCCCGGCTGCTGGAGACGGACCCTGCGGGAAACCTCTACGTCGGAGACATCGAGAACTACCGCATCCGCAAAGTCGACTCGGTGACGGGGTTCCTCTCGACCGTGGTGGGCAACGGACAGCGCGGCTTCTCACCCGACGGTACGCCCGCCACCGATGCGAAGCTGGATGGGCTCTCCGACATCCTCTTCGGGCACGACGGGCACCTGTACTTCATTGCTGCGGACAACGCCTTCGGCAGCACGCTGCGCCGCGTAGAGAATGGCCGCCTGACGACAGTGGCTGGCGGCAGCCCCGCAAACTTCCCGCCGTGGGAAGCGGAGTCACCCAAAGGCATCGCCTTCCGAAACGGGCCGCACTGGCTGGCACAGGGTCTCGATGGGACGCTGTTTGTGGCGGGCTACGACTCGGGCAACGCCAATAGTGACTTCGTGGTGCGCCGCATCGAGGCTGATGGCCGGGTGCGCCTGGTGGCGGGCGCGGGCACGAGCCCCGATGCCGACGAGAGTGAGGCACTCAAGACGTGCTTCTCTGGAATCACCGGCCTCGCGGTGGCGCACGACGGGACACTCTACGTCGGCGAGTCGGGCGGCACCGGCTGCGGCCGGAGGGGGCCAGGGGTGCGGCGGATCACTCCCGACGGCGCCTTCAGTCTCTTCTTCGGCGGGGTGACCGCGTCGACTAGCGGTTATCTGCCACCGAATGGATCAGCGGCGCAGACACAGCTCAACGGCGTTGGAGATCTCATCCTCCGCAGCAACGGGCGCCTCCTGATGGTGCATAAGGGCCCGACCGCGACGCTGCACGAGGTCGCCGTGCCGACGGTGGACGCAAGCCGCCTCGTGCCCAGCCGCGACGGTGAAGAGGTGTATGGCTTTGACGCGCGCGGGCGGCACCTGCGTACCGTGTCGGCGCGCACGGGGCTGTTGCTGTGGACCTTCGCCTGGGGGCCGCAAGGCCTCGTCTCAGTGACGGACATTGACGGGGACGTGACGCGGGTGGAGCGCCGGGCGGATGGTTCGGCGCAGGCGTTGGTGGCGCAAGATGGGCAGCGCACCGAATTGCAACTCAACCCCGTCACCGGGCTGGTGGAGCGAGTCACCGACACCATGGGGCGCTTCGTGGAGGCGGCCTACTTCCCCAACGGCCTGCTCTCTGAGTGGAAGGACGAGAATGGCAACGCCACGGCGTTCACCTGGGACGACACCGGCAACCTCGCCACGCACACCAACGCGAGGGGCGCGAAGAGGGACTTCGCGGCCGTGGTTGGCGGCGTGGGCTTCACTTCGCCCGAAGGGCGGCTGACGCAATACCTCACTGCGTCGAGGGGTGGGCAGCGTGCGCTGACGACGGCGAATCCGGACGGCACGGTGTCGACGCGCGTCTACGGAGCCGGCGTGGAGCGCCACTTCTCGGCCGACGGCACATCGATGTCGATGCTGATGCAGCCCGGCGCCGCTGATCGCTTCGGCCGAGCCGGCGACGTGCCGGGCACGGTCGTGGTGAGAACGCCCTCGGGGCTTGAATCGACGGCGACGTCGGTACGCACGTCGACGCAGGCGGCGGGTGACGTGTTGGCGGTGACGGAGGAAGTCGAAGAGACGCGCGTCAACGGCCGGCTGTGGCGCAGCCGCTATGACGCGCTTACGCGCACGTACGAGTGGACCTCGCCCGCGGGGCGCACGGCTTCGACGATGGTTGACGAGAAGCAGCGGCCGCTGGTGGTGACAGCGCCCGGGGTGCTGTCAACGGCCTACACTTACGACGCGCGGGGGAGGTTGGACTCGGTAGTACAGGGGCCGAGGGAGCAGCACTTCACGTATGGACCCACCGGTTTCCTGGCCTCGACGCGGAACAGCCTCAACGAGAGTACTGCCTGGACGACTGATGCGACGGGGCGGGTGCTGAAGACAACGCGCGCCGATTCGAGAGAGATCGCCATCGAGCAGGACAACGTAGGCAACCTGGAGAGCGTGACGCCGCCTGACGGTGAGGCCCATCGCTATGGCTACAGCAAGACGAATGAGGCGGTTTCCTACTCGCAGCCCTCATCGCCCGGTGTCGTGGCGGAGACGGCCAGCTTCGATCGGGACGGGCTCGGCGTCTCGGGCACTCACTTCGACTCGAGCAGCACGACGCTGACGAGGGAGCCGTCGGGGCGGCTGACGCAGGTGGCGACGCCTTGGTGGACGAGTCAGCTGACATACACACCTACGACGGGCCAGGTGCAGTCGTTGACGCGAGGCGGACAGCGGCTGGAGTGGAGCTACGACGGATTCCTCGTCACTGAAGAGCGGGCCACGGGCATCGCCCCAGCCCTGAGTACCTGGAGCTACGACACCGATTTCCGCGTCACCGCCCACGCCGTCAGCGGCGCGCCCGTCGCCTACGGTTATGACGCCGACTCGCTGCTGACGCGGGTGGGAGCGGCGACATTGAGTCGCGACGCACTGAGTGGCCGGCTCACCTCCGTCTCGGTGGGAGCGGTAACGACTTCGTTTTTGTACAACCCGCATGGCGAGCTGTCGTTGATGGCTTCGACGGTGAATGGGACGCCGCTCTTCTCAGATGGGTTGAGCTACGACCTGGCTGGTCGCATCACCGTCCTGGAGGACACGGTAGAGGGTGTGCCGACGCAGTGGACCTATGGGTACGACAGGCTGGGTCAGCTCGTGTCCGCCCTGCGGAACGGGGTGCCGACGTCGAGCTGGGGCTACGACGCGAGGGGCAATCGCACCTCAGAGGGCGCCGTCATCACCACCTATGACAGGCTGGACAGGATCCAGACGCGCGGCGCCGTCAGCTACGGGTGGGACGCGCTGGGGGGTCGTGTCACGAGGACGGAAGCAGGGGGCGTCACCCGCTACCTGCACGACGGCATGGGGGCGTTGCTTTCGGTCGAGCTGCCAGACGCCACGGCCATCACCTACGAGTACGACGGCAGGCAGCGGAGGGTGGGCAAGCGGCGCGGGGCGGCCATCGTCGCGAGGTTCGTCTATGACAGCCAGGCCCGGGTGGCTGCGGAAGTCGATGCGAACGTACGCGTTCACGGGGGATCGACACGGATCGCTGGATGTGATCTTTCTCCTGCGTGGACCCGGTCGACCCTCGTGACGCACGCATTGCCGAACTGGAG
>JAYVNA010000926.1:0-8062 GCA_043758715.1 Archangium sp. | reverse complement strand
AGAAGCCGCTCGACGTCGCGCGCTGGCTGCACGCGGCCGTGCGGACGAGCGAAGGTGACGTGGTGGTGGTGGGTGGACGTTCGAACGCGGGTCAGCAGGGCAAAGGCCCGGGCGTCTCGATCGCCGAAGTGGAGAAGTTCGACGTGAAGAGTGGCAACTGGCAGACGCTGCCTCCGATGTCCGAGCCGCGTCAGCGCACGGCCGTGGTGGCAGAAGCAGCAGATGGGGGTGTGATCGTCATCGGTGGGCAGACCGCGACGTCCTCGACCAACTACGCAGAGACCTGGGGGCCGGGGCAGAGCGAGTGGAAGCCGTTCGACAACCACCTCTCAATGTCGCTCTCGTCGCACACGGGCACCCGGCTGCCGAGCGGAGACCTGGTGGTCATCGGCGGTGAGCCGCCCAACTCGGTCGACACCACGCGCGTGCAGCGGTGGCTCATCGAGAGCAAGCAGTGGTGCCTCGCAGGTGACTTGGTGAACGGACGCAAGCTCCACACCGCGACGTTGCTCAACGACGGGCGGGTGCTGGTGGTCGGTGGGACTTCGAGTGGATTGCCCGAGCGCAGTTCAGAGCTGTGGGCGCCGACGAAGGGCAAGTGCGAGGAGCCTCCGGGCATCTCGATGGGCTGGTAACAAGAGGTTGCGGAGTGAGGCGTCCGTCAGTGCGAAGGGGCCAAGTGTTCTGCCCGACACCGCCTTCGCCCTGCAGTCGTCGCCTAAGCTCAAGATGCCGACGTACGTGGCGCCAAGAAGCGCCTCACCAGTTCACACTTCGATCGTGATGCCGGGCTCGACCTCTACCCTTTGCTTTATGGCTGCGTAGACCCCGGGGCCAAAGACCGACACGACGAGGGAGAAGTTCATCTCCTGAAACTTGAGTGCTTTCCGCTGCTCCCACCAGCCGAGCACTGGGACGATCGCGACTAGCTTGTCACCAACGAGGCCCGACATCTTTCCGTGCCATCGGTCGCTCTGGACGGTGCCTCTCGTTCGCGCGCGTATGCCGATGTTCCACGGGAACGACTCTGTTTTCGTCGGCTTCACGCGCTTGCCTGCGCCGTCGGTCGCGCGCTTCATCACGTTGATGCGCTGAAGAAATGATTCCTCTGACTCCTGCGGGCCCTGCATGTCCCACCTGAGATCTAGGCCGTGGTACGAGCGCCGACCGAACTTGTTGGGCTCAGTGAAGTACGAGAGCGTAACCCGCAGTTCGACGTTGGGGTCGTCGTCGGTGAGGAGGCTTTCGGGAATCGGCAGCCGGTAGATCTTCACCTTGCGACGAACCCTCAACTCCGTTGTTTTTGTCTCCGCGCGCTTAGGAGCGATCTTCTTGGGCTCCTCTTCGGTGACCGCATTGGGTATCGAACCCTCGACGACAATGGTGGCAACGCCCTGAGCGCACTCCGCGGCCAGCCGCTCATCGGGCGCTCCATAGCCGCACGCGAGCAGGCGGTCGTTGAGGCCTGGGAAGTCCTCGAGCATCGCCTTCGACCAACTCGCTGAGTGGACGATGAGAGCGCGCACGCTCTCGGGGCGAAGCTTCGGTTCGAGCTTCCAGATGTGCGCAGCAAGATGACCGGTGCGCGCGGCCGCCTCGCTGGTCATTGACATCAGTGCGAGGGGGCTTCCGCGCGTGTGCCGAATGCTCGTCGTCAGAGCAGAAAGCGTGGGCACGGTGTCATCTGGCAGTGTTCCGCTGATCGCGAGGTTTCCGCCCTCAACTACGACGTCGGGCTTGATGGGCCACTCGGTTCCGACCAGCCCCGTGCTCGTGTACGGTGAGATCCCTCCTGACTTGGGAGCTACGACGCGCGACTCTCGGTATGCGTCGTCATTCGGCAGTTCGACCCGGGAAGTGAAGGCACCAACGGTCAGCGCGTTCACTGCTTGCGCGGGCTGATGGATTTTTTCAGAGAGCTGAAGTTGTGGATGCTGCCCCGCCAAGGCGAGCCACTGCTCGTAGCGGGCGTTACCGGCTGAGACGATCATCAATCGTCCTGCGCCCTTGCTGAAGGCCAGTTGGTCAATTGCTTGGCTCCAGAGTGTCGGCGCGATGCCATTGAGCGGCGGGTCCTGCATCGTGCGCGTGATGGCGAGAACGAAAGCGCGGTTGCGCTGGCGTTGGTCAGCATTCTCGGCAGAGCGAACCGCTCCCTCGGTCAGGACCGGCCACTTCTCGTAGTTCTCATCGGAGGACAACCCCAAGTTGGGAGCGACCAGAAGTCGGCTGCTCTGAATCCAGTGCGGAGCCAGGGCGCTGCCCTGCTCGATCACTGAACCGAGGTCGCGATACAGCGCGAGGCCAGCCATGTTCGTGCCGTGGCCATGTGTGTCTTCGGGCGACGGAATCTCTGGACCTGCCGTCGTCGCGGTCAGGATCGCCGACTTGAGCATTGGGTGCCCGGTCGCAATGCCGGTGTCGAGCAGCACGACTGAGGGCGCATCTTCGCTTGGCTGAGTGAGTTTGAACTCAGCGATGTCCTTCGTTACGACAGCGTCGAGCAGCTTGAGATCGCGTAGAGGCTGCGGCGCGAGGTCGACGTCGTAAATGCAGTCGGTCGCTGCCTGCAGTGCCGCGAGTTGCGCACGCGTAATACGGACGAAGAAGAAGACCTGCTCGGGCGCGAGGAACTCGTCGAGCAATTGGCCCGAGCCGAGGCGGTGGAGCTGACGCGCAATCTGAGCGCGGCTGCTGACGGTGTCCTGGTCGGGGTAGCGATACCCGCCACGACAACCGATTTCGAACCAGACGGCGCTGTCTTCAGGCAACTCCTGAATCAGGCGCTTGCCGTCACCGACATCTTCAAGTTGTGAGAGCCGGATGCTGCCGACCGGGGCGATGGCCCTTTCCGAGGCGCGTGCGGTTACTTGGATGCCATGCTCGTCCTGCTTAGGCGTGCCGTCCCTGTTGGTCTTCGCGACAACCTGAGTGTCATCTGCGAAGGCCTCGATCTTCTCGCGTAGGTAGCCGAGGTCTGCGCTTGCGACATCAAGCAGCACGGTTCCGGTTTCGGGCATCACCCCGATGAGGCGCGCGTCCGCTTTCCCATCATCGAGTTGGTCCGCCGCAAGCTGGGCACCTGCTGCTGGGCTCACAGCAACGATCTCGCGGGTAGCCAGCTCGTCGCGGGCGTTTTTGGTGCGCGCGTTGATCTGCTGCGTGATCGCATCAAGCTGCTGAACTAGCGAAATGCGATGGGCCTTCGGGTCGAGGGAAGGCATTGCCGGCGGAGCGCCACGCCCAGGCTGCGGTGCCACATAGGTGTCCACCGAGGTGATTCTTCCTCGAAGTAGAGGCAGCCGCGCGTCGGCCATGCGTTAGGTCCCAGCGGACAAATTGCGACGCTTCAGCTCCTCTAGCGCCTGGATGACATCGCGCTCCGAGAGCGCGTCACGATCGTCCAAGGCCATGGTGCGGACCGCGTCATCACTGGCGCGGGCGACGTCCGCAAAGCTCCATCCGTCGGCGTACGCGGCGATTCGTGTGGCCACTTCATCGCTCAGGCCCACCGATGAGAGCCTCAATCTCATTAGATCCGCAATCTGCTCGCGCGTTGGCTTGTCGAATGGAACGATTACATCGAATCGGCGGAATACGGCACGGTCGAGGAGTTCAACGTGGTTGGTCGCGGCGACGAGGATGCTTCCGCTCAGATCGGCATCGACGAGTTGAAGGAACGCAGTGACAACTCGGTTCATCTCGCCAACGTCTTGCGAATCACCGCGCGCCTTCGCCACGGAATCAAACTCGTCGAACAAGTACACGCCTGGACGACGCGGCATCTCCGCGAAAATTGAGCGTAGCTGCAGAGCCGTAGCTCCAAGGAAGCGCGAGAACAGGGCGTCGAAACGCACGGTCATCAGAGGCAGGCCCATCTCGCCCGCGAGCACAGCGGCGGCGAGCGTCTTCCCGCAGCCAGGAGCGCCATGGAACAAGAGCCTCCGACGAGGTGATACGCCGAACCGCTCGAGGCGCGCACGAGAGCGGTTCTCGGTGAGCACCCGCTTCAGCGTTTCCTCGGCCTGCGGGCGCAATACGATGTCGCGAAAGCGCTCCTCACGGTGGCCACCCTCGAGAATGTCAGCGAGCTCCCCGCGCGGAGTGGCGATGTCGACGATTGGGCCCTGCTGCTTGCGGGAGGCGGTCGCGGGCATTTTGGCGATGATTGCGCGGATCTCCTCTGCCACCCGCACGTGGCCAGCAGTGCTTTCTGCCGCGGCAAGCTGAAGCGCCGCCTTACGGAACGACGACTCGTCGCCTTCCGCGTGCGACTGCAGCAACGTCTTGAGGATGTCGGCCTTCATGGTTTGGGCGTTAGATCCTGAACGAGATCGCAGGGGTATCTGAATCTGCCGTGCGCTGGTTTCAAGACAATCCTAGACGGCCTTGTTCCTAAGGGACAATTGACGGCGGTGAGGTGCCAGGCCCGGCCCTTCCTCAACGAGCGGGCTGGAGCGTAGTGATGCGGATGTCGCGCCTCGGTTGATCGATGAGGTCATCGCTGTGCGTAAGCGACGTGGTCGCAGCACCCCTTCGAGTCCAGAACCACGCAGCCGTTTCTCGACGTACGCTCTTAAGCCTGCCTCCTGCGCAAAATCTATGAAGCGCCGCTGGCGCCAATTTCCCTCGAACAGGAGTGCGCCCATGGATTCCATTGAGCTCGAACAGCTGTTGTTGGCGGATCACCGCAGCCGCGAGCAACTCCTCACCGAGCTGCGGGACGCCTTCAACGCGAAAAGGGAGTTTGAACGAGCACGCTCACGGGTATGCGACCGGTTTGTAGTTCGCGCCCAGTTCGTGGAAGAGGAACGTGAACACGTCGGCGCGCTCGGTAATCACCTCGTCGAGTGAGCTGCCCATGCCGTGCCCCGCGTTCGCGTTGGTGCGCAGCAGAATCGAATTCTTCGAGCCCGTAGCCGCCTGCAGCCGCGCGGCGAACTTGCGCGAGTGCCACGGCTCGACCCGCGGATCATTCGCGCCGGTGGTGAGTAACAGCGACGGGTACTTCGCCTTCTCGGTCACGTGATGAAACGGCGAGTACGCGAACAGCGCCTTGAACTGCTCCGGGTCTTTCACCGTGCCGTACTCGGTGACGTTGAACGCGCCATTGGTGGTGAGCTCGACGCGAAGCATGTCGTAGATGCCGACCTGGCTGATCACCGCGCGGTACGCCTCCGGGTGCTGCGTCAGCGCCGCGCCCATCAGCAGGCCACCGTTGCTGCCGCCCCAGATCGCGAGCTTGTCCTTCGAGGTGTACTTGTGATCGACCAGCCACTTCGCCGCCGCGTAGAAATCGTCGAACACGTTCTGCTTTTTGAGCAGGTTGCCGTCGAGGTGCCACGCATCGCCGAACTCGCCGCCACCGCGAAGGTTCGCCACCGCGTACGCACCGCCCTGCTCGAGCCACGCCAGCCGTGACGCCGAGAAGCCCGGAGTCTCCGAGATGCCGAAGCCGCCGTACCCGTAGAGAATCATCGGGTTCTTGCCATCGAGCTTCATCGACTTCTTCTTGATGATGCTGACGGGAATCTTCGTGCCGTCCTTCGAGATGGCGAAGTCGCGCACCACTTCCATCTCCGAGTAGTCGGCGATCGACGTCTGCACGAGCGCCGTCTTGTGTGAGGTGCCGGTGGCGTCGAAGCGGAACCAGGCAGGCGGGGCGAGGTAGCTCCCGTTCTCGACCAACACCTCATCCCCTTCGAGCCGCACCACCGCGTCCACCGTCGAAACCGGCAGAATCGAGAGCTCGCTCACGGGCTTGCCCGTCAGCTCGAGCACGCGCACGCGCGACGGGCCGCCGAGCAGCTCGACCACGTACAGCCGGCTCTTCGTCGCGATGACGTGCTGAATCGCGCCCTCAGACTCGGCGGAAATCTCGACCGCCTTATCGAGCGTGGGCGTCGCGAGCGGCAATCGCAGCAGCTTGCCCTTCGGCGCATTCATGCGGCTGACCAGGTACAGCGCTTCGTCCTGACCGAACTGCGCCTGCACCAGCTTGTCCGCGAAGGTCGAGAGCTGCTTCCACGCGCCGCCTGCCGTGGTGGGCCGCCAAAAGAACTCCACCTCGCCGCCATCGCCGTTGAGCACGGTCGCGAGCAGCAGCTTGCCGTCGTCCTTCAGGCTCAAGACGATCTCCGCGATCTTCGGCAGCTCCTTGCCGAGCTCGTAGGTATCGGTCTCGGCCTTGGTGCCCACCTTGTGGAAAGAGACCTGCTGGAAGAAGCCCTGGTCCTCGACGGGGCGCTCGGTGCCGCGGGGATAGCGCGTGTACCAATACCCGCTGCCGTCCGGAGCGAACGCCACGCTCCCTCCCGCCGTGCCGTTCTGCACGCGGGGGATCACCTCGCCCACTTCCTTCGCCGTGGCCACGTCGTACACGTGCAGATCGCCTGACTCGCTGCCGCTCTTCGAGAGCGACACGCCCACCTTCTTTCCATCGAGCGACGGCACGAACCAGTCCATGGCGATGAAGCCCTTCCCGTCGAGCGCGTTGGGGTCGACGATGACGCGCTCCGACTTCAAGTCATCGGCTGACTGCAGCGTCACCAGCATCGGCTGCTGCAGCTTCGGGTCGCTCTTCCACGCGAAGAGCACGCCACCCCGCCACTGCAGCCCGAAGTAGGCGACCGAGTTCGAGCGAACGAGCGTGTCGATGCGCGCGCGCACCTTCGCCAACGCAGGCATCGCGTCGAGCACCGCGCGGGTGTGCGCGTTCTGCCCGTCGCTCCACGCCTTCACTGCGTCGTCATTGGCCTCCAGCCAGCGGTAGTCATCGGTGACTTTGACGCCGTGATACTCGTCGACGACCGGCTTCTTCGGCGCGACCGGAGCAGGAGGCACGGCTGCGACGAGCGCTGCGGCGAGGAGTGCGAGCATGGCGCGCACCGAAGCAGATTCAGCCTGGCAGCACCACCAGGCGCCCCGGGAAACCGAGATCGCGCAGCGCCCACAATTTCGCGGGCACCTCGTCGAGCGAGGCGAGCTCCACGCTGGGCTTCACCTTGCCTGAGAAGAGCAGCGCGAGGCCTTCATCGAGATCCGCGCGCGTGCCGAGGAGCCCCGTGTGCAGGCTGATCCCGCGCCACACCAGATCGTTGAAGGCAAGATCGATGCGACCAGTCGGGCTGGAACCGGTGAGCGCCAGCCGGCCTCCACCGCGCAGCAACCGCACCGCCTGCTGCAACGCCTGGGTCGAGGGCGTGCACACCACCGCCGCATCCACTGGGCCGTCGATCGGGAGCGCGCCCAGGGCAAGCGCCAGCTCCATGCGTTGCGGGTCGGCGTCGAGCGCGAACACCTGGTGCCCGAGCGCACGGCAGACCTGGACCGCGAGGTGCCCGACGCCGCCCGCTCCGAAGATGGCAATGCGGGATCGCTCGATCAGCCGCAGGGAGTTCACCGCGCCCACCGCGGTCCACAACGAGCCGCCGCACACCGCCAGGGTCGCGGCGAGCTGATCATTCAACTTCTCAGGCAACGGCTCGACGCCGAACGGCAGCTCGAGCGGCACCAGCGCCTGCTCGTGGGTCAGCAGGTGCGTGCCGAGCGCCCCGTCGACGTGCATGCCTCGCCACACCGCGGCGGCGCAGTGCCGGGGATCGTGTCCACGGCACGCGGGGCATTGCCCACAACTGCCCGCGAGCGGAGTGACGAGCACGCGTTCTCCCACGCGCAGCGTGCACCCCGGCCCGAGCGCCTCGACCACGCCGACCGCTTCGTGGCCCGGCACCAGTGGCAGCCGCGGCGGCGCGTCGAGCGTGAGCAATTGCCAGTCGAGCATGCCCAACGCGCAGGCCTCGATGCGCAGCAGCACCTGTTGGGGGCCGGGGCGCGGCAGCGTGGCTTCGACCACCTCGACCGCTTCACGCGCTTTTCGAAGCTGAATGAAGCGGGGCATGCGCGGCGTCTGTCACGAGTAGGGCGGGGGAGACAAGGGTGCGTTCGGCTGGTATCGGCTGCCTTCCCCCATGAGCGACAAATCAGCCTTCATCACGCGCGGCATCACCGCCTACGCGCACCTCCTCGTGAAGTTCCCCGGGCGGGTGTTGCTCGCGCTCAT
>JAYVNA010000925.1:0-8065 GCA_043758715.1 Archangium sp. | reverse complement strand
AAGCGCAGCACCCCGCGGCGGTGTTGGTGCTCGGAGATGGCCAGTACCCCGAGGGCGCGCTGGTGGACTACCAGACGAACTACGCGCCCACGTGGGGCCGGTTCAAGTCGATCACCTGGCCGGTGCCCGGGAACCACGAATACAAGAGCGGCGGCGCGGGCTACTTCGCCTACTTCGGCGAGCGGGCCGGAGATCCGGCGAAGGGCTATTACAGCTTCGACCTGGGTGAATGGCACCTGGTCGCGCTCAACACCAATCACGACTGCCTCGATGTCGCGTGTGACGCCGACTCGGCGCAGCTCCGGTGGCTCGAGGCCGATCTCGCGGCGAGCGCGAAGAAGTGCACGCTCGCGTATTGGCATCACCCGCGATGGAACTCCGGCTCGCACGGTGACTTCGAGCAGGCTGCGCCCATCTGGAAGATTCTGCAGGCGCATGGGGTCGAGCTGGTGCTCAACGGCCATGAACACTTCTACGAGCGCGTCGGCCCGGTGGACCCCTCGGGGACTGCGTCAGCGGAGGGCCTGGTGCAGCTCACGGTGGGTACGGGCGGCATCGGTTTTTCACCTTTCAAGACGCAAACGCCCGCGAGCGTGGTGCGGCGCAACGACACCTTCGGGGTCGTTCGGCTGAAGCTGGGCGCTGGCTGGTGGGAATCGGATTTTGTTGGAATCCCCGGTTCGACCTTCGTCGATCACGCCGCGGGCGCCTGCCGGTGATGACGCGGTTCGAATGGCGTTTGCGCGCTGGATGGAGCGCGCAACGGCGCCCGAGAGACTAACGTCGCTCGCCAATGCCCTTCCTCGTCGTGTTGGCGGCGCTAACCCAGGCCCCGGTTTCGCTCGCGGTGCCTGGCTTTCAGTTCGTCGACCTCGATGAGAAGCACGCCTCGTTTCTGGTCGAGAGCTTCGCGCAGCAACTGGCTCGGCAGGGGCTCAGCATCACCACCGAGGCCCAGCTCGCCACGGTGATCGGGCTCGAGCGCCAGAAGCAGTTGCTGGGCTGCGGCTCAGACAGCTCCTGCATGCTCGAGTTGGCGAACGCGCTCGGGGTGGATGGGTTGGTGGTGGGAACGCTCGCCCGCCTCGACACCCGCTATCAAGTGACGGTGCGGGTCGTGTCGGCCTCGACCGCGCGGCTCCTGGCCCAGTGGTCGACGGGCGTCGCCAGTGAGGAGGCGCTCCTCGAGGCGTTTCGCTCGATCGCGCCGTCGCTGGCGAGCGACATCAGGCGTTCCATGCATCGCGGCGGAGCGGGGGTGAGCCGAACCTGGGCGGCGCTCCCGGGTGCGCTCGCGCTGGGCCTCGGGGTGGGCGCTGGAATCTCGCTCGGCATCGCCGAAGGGCGGGTGGCGATGCTCACCAGCGGCACCCTCGTGCCGGGTGACGCGAAGCACTTCGCAGATGAGACCCGGCAGCTCCAGACCCTCGGCGCAGGTCTGTCCATCGCTGCCGCCGTCAGCGTCGCGGCCACCGCCACGCTGCTGATCTTCGGCGCTGATCCGCCCGCGACACCCCTTGCGTGGATCTCTGCCGGAGGGGGCGGGCTCGCGGTGAGCGGGGTCTTCCCATGAGAGCTCATTTTCTGCTCATCGCTTGCGGGCTGACGGCGTGCAGCGACGTCGGCGCGGCGCTCGAGCAGTACTGCGCAGTTCACGCGACGCAGGCAGGCTGCGAAACCGGTGATGCGGGGACGCCTGACGCGGGTGGGAGCGACGGGGGTCGAGCCGATGCGGGGGCAGGGGATGCAGGGCCGGTCGACGCAGGGGTTGTCGATGCGGGCGGTGTCGACGCTGGTCCCGATGACGGCGGGACGACCGACGCTGGGCTCGATGCAGGCGGTGCCATCGACGCGGGACCCTTCGACGCCGGGCCGCTCATCAGCACGTGGGAGCTTCACCTCGCGAGCCTTCACGGCTGCGCGCGAAGACTCTCGAATGGTGACGTCTGGTGTTGGGGCGAACCCATCCTCTTCAACGTCATCCCCAACGTAGCGCAGCCCGTACTGCTCAACCTCCCCGCCGCAGCGCGGCTCGTGACCGGCAGCCTCGCCACGTGCGTGCAGTCTGCGGCGGGTGGCTGGGCGTGCCAGCGCGCGCCGTGGGCGACCCCCACGGGTGACGCCGGATCCATGGCCTTCGGGGGAGCGGGCTCAGAGAACAGTGGCTACGAGTTTGGTTGCGCAGTCCGCGCCGGGGGCGCTCTGGACTGTTGGGGAAACAACTCCACCGCGCAGCTCGCCGGCTTCGATGCGGGCGTCGTGCAGGTCAGCGCTGGCTCAGGCACTTCGACCAATGCGTGTGCCTCTTCCGGCCGCTCCGCTTGCGCCCTCTTCGAAGACGGAGGGGTCAGCTGTTGGGGTGACAATGGCTCTCGCAAGGTCGACCCGTCCGCCAACGCCGGGGTCTTCCTCTCGCCCGTTCATCTCGATCTGCCGTCGGCGGCCGAGGTCGTCGTGGGGGGCAGCGCGGCCTGCACGCGCACCGCGAGCGGAGACGCGCGGTGTTGGGGCGCCTGGGGCGACGGCGGCGTGTTGATGCGCGGCGTCGCGACGCTGTCGCTGGGCGGTTGCCACGCCTGCGCGTTGCTCTTCGACGGCGGAGTACGCTGCTGGGGCGCGAGCATCGGTGGTCAGCTGGGGACCGACGCAGGTGGGGTGTTCATCGACCCTGCAGATTCTCGTGTCCCTGATCTCAGCTTCCCCGCCTCCAGCGTGGCTTCGGGAGGTAACATGACCTGCGTGACGGCTCGCAACGGACCAGTCTGGTGCTGGGGCGCAGTCCATGACCTCACCCAAGCGTTACCCCCTCAGCAGATGGTGTTTCCATGAACCCACGCTCGCGTCAGTTGCTGGTGGTCTCTGCGTGTCTGGCGACTCTTGCCGGCTGCAACTTCGGCGCTTCGCTCGACGAGTACTGCAGTCACGTGTCTTGCGACGGTGGTGCCCTGGGCGGAGGCGCCGCCACGGGTGGAGGCGCCGCGACGGGCGGAGGCGACGCGACGGGCGGAGGCGCTGCGACGGGCGGAGGCGCTGCGACGGGCGGAGGCGCTGCGACGGGCGGAGGCGCTGCGACAGGCGGTGGCACAGCGACGGGCGGTGGCACAGCGACGGGTGGTGGCACAGCGACGGGTGGAGGCGCTGCGACGGGCGGTGGCACAGCGACTGATGCAGGCACGGCGAGCGATGCAGGCACGGATGCCGGTGTCGATGCGGGTGTGCGTTGCTGCAGCGCGCTCGCCGCGGGACCTGCTGGCGTGTGCGGAGTGCTCACGGATGGCACGGTGAAGTGCTTCTCGTCTGACAACTCTTCGGGTCAGTTCGGCGCCAATTGGCGGACCATCGCGACGCCGCCCACCACGAATCGGATCTACACGTTGGATGCCCCTGCGGCGCAGGTGGCGATCGGCGCTCGGCAGGTCTGTCTCGTCTCGAGCGCGGGGCAAATCAGCTGCGAGGGCGCCGGTTACTGGGGCCCCACGCGCATCGATTCGATGTCCTCCCTGCTTGGCATCACCACGGCTCCCGCAGCCTCGGTCTCGATCGGAATGGGCCCCGGCAACAACAACGACCCCAACGACATCGGGTTCGACTGCGCCGTCGAGCAGAGCCACTCGCTGCGGTGCTGGGGCTACGACGGTGTGACCGGCTACCCGTATGGGTTTCGCGTGATGGGGAGCGGACCGAGCGTCTCTGTCTCACCGTCTGCCTTTGCCTGTGGCGCGCTCGATGACGGGGGCGTCTCGTGTTGGGGTGTGCGAGCCAGCGCGGTGCGCTTCGACCAGGCTTCGCTCCCGCCGGTCACGCAGGTGGCGAGCGGCCCTTCGCACGTGTGCGCTCTCTCGGCGGACCGCGAGGTCTGGTGCTGGGGCTCCAACGCCCTGGGGCAGAGCGGCTCTCCCGATGGAGGCCCCACGCGCGTGCCCAACCTGGGAGACATCGTGCAGATCGCCGTTGGCTCCTTCCACTCGTGCGCGCTCTCAGCCGGTGGCGCCGTGACCTGTTGGGGCGACAACAGCTACGGGCGGGTCGGCGGCCCCAGCCCTTTCACGCTCGACGCCGGGGCGACCCGGGTGGCGGCCAGCCCTGACACCACCTGCGTCTTGCAGGCCGACGGCGTGCGCTGCTGGGGCTGGCGTGCAGCGCTGCAGGTGCGCACTGGCACGGCGCCCGAGATGCCGGTGCTGATGCCCTTCGATCTCTGAGGACTCGCGATGCTCACGCTCACGCTCATTACGCTGATCTCTGCGAAGCCCGTCTCCCTCGCCTCTCCGGGCTGGGCCAGCGCCGACGTCGACCCCAGGCGCACGCTCTTCTTTGCTGACCACCTCGCCGCGCAGATCAGCGCCCAGGGAATCAGCGTCGTCACCGGCACCGAGATTCGCCAGACGCTCGCGCTCGAGAGGCAAAAGCAGCTGCTGGGCTGTGACACCTCGAACTGTCTTGCAGAGATCAGCGGGGCGCTCGGCGTCGATGGCGTCATCACTGGTACCGTGGCGAAGGTCGGCAAACGCCTCGCGGTGACCCTGAAGATCGTCTCTCCTTCGAACCGCACGCTCGCGCTTGCAGATCTTCAGGCCGACAGCGAGTCGGACCTGATCGAGCTGCTCAATCGCGAAGCTCCACGGCTCGCGGAAGACGTGCGCATCGCGCTCTTCGGCAAGCCGTCCCCGCTGCAGTCGTTGCGCCGCGTGTGGTGGGCACCGGGGGTTGCTGGCGTCGCGGCCTTCGCGCTCGGGGCTACTTTCACGGGGCTGAGCTGGTCGCGCTTCAGCGCCCTCACCGCTCACGACCAGAGCGCAGTGGGGGCCGACCCTGTTGCCTTCGCGCAGACCGGGCAGACCTTTCAAACGGCAGGGTTGATCACGGCGGCAGGTGGGTTGGCGGTGCTGTTGTCGACGGTGCTGCTGCTGGCGCTCGTTCCCGCAGAGGCGCCGGCACTGACGGTCTCGCTGGGACCGACGGGCGGGGCGATCTCCGTTCGCTGGTGACCGCCGTTTTCAAGCCGTGCTGCCGTCAGGGGATGAACTTCACCGCGGCCATCCCGGGGCCGCGCTTCGTGTACGAATCGAGCGTCGCCTGCGTGGTGGTGGCGCTGCCTCCGACGACCACCGGCTTTCCCGCAGGGTCGATCGCCATCGCGAGGGGCGTGTCGAGCAGCGACTCCGTGGACACCGGCGCCCAGCTCAGCGCCATGCTCGCGTCAGCGCGGCCTGCGGTGCCGAAGGTGGTGTCGATCGCCCCTGCGTTCAGACGAAAGACCACGATGTCCGACCCGGGCTCGTTCTCCATCGTCCACGCGCGCGTGGCGTCTGAAGGGCGCAGACCGGTGCTGGCCAGGTAGACGCCCGCGGCGCTTTCCTTCAGCACCATCGGCCAGTCACCCATCGCAGGTGGAGGCCCATCGCTGGGCACTTCGAACGAGCTCACCACGCCCGTCGCGGTCACCCACGACACGTGGAGCGAGCTCGCCGTCTTGCGCACGCTCACCACCGTGCCGTCCGCGCGCAGGGCCACCGCCCCGGTGCTCGAGAAATTCGAGGGCAGGTCGACGCGACCCGCGGTGCCGAAGGTGGTCTCCACGCCAGCGGTCGAACCGCGCGTGAGGCGATCGTCGAGCAGAAACGCTGCCCGCCCCGTCTTGTCGAGCGAGGCCGCCACGACGTTCGCCGCCACCGGCGCGCCCGTCGCCAGCTCCATCACGGCCAGCGAGTTGAGATCGAAGTCGACGGTCTGAATGAACGGCGGCGCGGAGCCCAGGTCACTGGCCTGCGCCTGTCCCGCGACCACCACGTGGCCGGCTCCGTCGACCACCGCGTCGAGGATCACCCCGCCGCTCGGCCCCTGCCAGGGGAAGCCGCGCACTTCTCCCCCCAGCGCAGGGTCGGCGAAGGCGGTGTCCAACTTCCCTGCGGCGTCGAAGCGAGCCACGTAGGTCTGGCCTGCACTGGGGCGCGAGAAGATCGCCAGCACCCCGCCGCCAGGCCTGGGGAGCAGAAACGCGCGCGCGTTCACCACCGTGAGGCTCGCCACGCCATTGGTGCCCCAGGTGAGGTCCTTGTGACCGTCGGGCTTGAACATGATCAGCCCCATCTTCGGCGGGCTCTCGTTGCCCTCGGCGGCGATCAACACCCGGCCGTCGGGGAGAACGGCGACACCTTCGGCGCGGCCGAGCCTCGGCTCGATCAACTGGCCCGCGCCGCCGAAGGACGGGTCAGGCGAGCCGCTGGCGGTCTTCAGCACCACGTTGACCTTGGTGTACCCGCATTGATCGACGTCGTTGCAGCGGCCCAGCTCGAGCGAGCTCGAACCCTCGGGGACGATGGCGGAGAAGACGAAGGGATGAATCGGATCACGATCGTTGATCGGCCTGCTCACTTCGGTGGTCGCGCCACCGTTGATCCGCCAGTTGGCGTGACCACCTCCGTAGCTGGTGGACTGGCCGCTGGAAGCGCCGTCGCCCGGCGCGCTCATGTGCACGCGCACCAGGGCTCGATCAGTGGTGAAGCCCGCCACGGGCTCGCTCACGACGGGCGGCGAGTTCTCGGTGATCGTCGCCTCGCAGCCCAACAACAAGAACACCGCTCCGATGCTCAATCGCATGCGCTGCTTCCTCCCGAGCCTGAACCGAACGTGCCGCCCTTGAAGTCGAGCCGAGGGGCCGCGCTGCCGGGATCTTTCGTGGCTTGATCAGGAAGCACCAGCGTCGAGCCGGGCTCCACGTCGCCCGTGAACGTGGGCGCCGCAGGGTTGGCACCTTCGACGATCATCGCGGTGGGGTTCGCTGCCAGCCAGCTCAGATCGTACGCTTCCTCCCGCAACGCGGTGGCGTCCGCGTGGAGCGCGATCAACCGGCAGGCAGGAGCGCCCGAAGCGTCGATTCCGGTGAACCACTGGTGCGAGAACACCGCGCCCGGCGGTTTTCCCGGCGGGGGCTTCACCTTGAAGAAGCCACCCTCGTCAGCTTCGGACCACCGGTAGGTGAGCGCGCCATCAGAACGGGTCGCCGCGAACACCCGCTGGCCTCCAAGCCACTCCACGTAGCCGAACGCTTGAGTCCAGGTGGTGGCCGGCGAAAGGGTGTCGCCGTAGCCGCGGTCGGGTCCGACGTCGACGTACATGCGGGACACCCGGCCATCGGGGTCTTTCCAGGCAGTGACGATGAGGTTGCCGCCAGCGAAGCGGCTGTCGCCTTGAACCGAGGTGACCGCGTGCGCGCGGCGGTACTCGTTGTCGGTGGGGAACTTCGGCCCACCCGCGAGCAGGTCAGGCTCGACGGGGCAGGCACCGGAGAGCTCGGTGACTCGGACGAAGGCAATACCCTGGGGCCCGGAAGGCCCGCACGCGGCCAGACAAATCAACACCATCGCTGCTCGGAACATCACACATCGGACCATGGCTGCCGGGGCTCAACCACGACTAACGCGAGCTGCCCGATCGGACTTTGAAGGTCAGGCACCAAACCCCGTCGATGGCATCACCGGTGACTTACCGGGAGTAGCGAATCGCCCCGGGGCAATCGGCCCTCCGCGGCAGGGATTTCTGAAGCGGACTACTTTCGGGCTCGCCGGGTGTTCGTTGGTTCATCGGAGGTCAGTCATGAAGCACCTTCTTCTCGCAGCAGTGTTGATGTCGGCGGGTTCCGCGTTCGCTCACGGTGGTTGGCGTGGCGGTGGCGGGTGGGGCAATCACGGGGGCAGTTTCCACGGCGCGCGCCCCGCGTACTCCGCGCCTCGGAACTATTACGTCGCTCCGCGCCCGATCTACGTCTCGCCGCCGCGCGTGTACGTTACCCCGCGCCCGTATTACCGCCCCTCGTACGGCTACGGGTATCGCTACGCGCCTCCGGCGGTGGTGTTGCCTGCCCCGGGGTTCGCGCTGCAGCTGCCGTTCGGCGCCATCTCGCTCTACGTCGGCTCGCAGCCGTACTTCCTCTCGGGCGGCCAGTTCTACGTGCAGTCGGGCCAGGGCTACTCAGTGGTCAACGCGCCCATCGGGTCGCTCGTCGGTGAGCTGCCGCCGAACGCGACCCGGCAGGAGATCAACGGCCTGACCTACGCGAGCGCCA
>JAYVNA010000924.1:0-8065 GCA_043758715.1 Archangium sp. | reverse complement strand
GGGCGAGGTGATTCATGGCTGAACACTAATCCCGCGCTGCAGTTATGACCCTCCTCATGGCTCGGGACGTCGAACACTTTCAGCGCTTCACCCGCTTGCTGGAGATGGAGCGCCAGGCCGAGCGTTCCCGCCTCGCGCAAGAAAAGCAGACGCTCCCGCTGGCCGAGCTCGAGGCCCGGGGCCTGGTGGTGCTCGACGTCGAGACCACCGAAGAATCGTTGGGGCTCGGCGGCCGGTACCTCATCACTTTCATGCACGAGTCCCGGCGCCGCTTGTCCACGAAGCTGGGGCCCGGCGATCTGCTCACCGTCTCTCCACGCAAGGCGGAGATCGATTCCCCACCTTCGGGCACCGTCGTGCGCGCCACCCGCACCAACGTGGTGGTGGCGTTCGATCGCCCGCCCCCGCAGTGGATGGGGGAGGGCCGGCTGCGCCTCGACGTCACCGCCAACGACGTCACCTTCGATCGCGCGAAGTCGGCGTTGACCAAATGGCAGGCGATGGACAGCGGGCAGAAGCGCGATCGCCGCGAAATTCTGCTGGGCAATCTGCCGCCCCGGTTCGAAAAGCCCAAGCCCTTCACCCCGCTGCGGCCGCTCAACCCCGAACAGCACGAAGCGGTCTCGCTCGCCCTCTCAGCCCGCGACGTGGCGCTGGTGCACGGGCCTCCGGGCACCGGGAAGTCGACCGTGCTCTCGGAGCTCGCCGCGCAGTGGGGCAGCCAGGGCAAACGCATTTTGTGTACCGCCGCCAGCAACGCCGCGGTCGATCACCTGCTCGAGCTGTGTCTGGAGGCGGGGCTCAAGGCGGTGCGCGTCGGCCACCCCGCGCGCGTATTGCCCCACCTGCAGGAACACACGCTCGATCTGTTGGTCGAAGATCACCCCGATCGCAAACTCGCGCGCGAGCTGTTCGAAGACGCGTTCGATCTCCTCGGTTACGCCCGCAAACAACGCGACCGCGGCCGCAGCAGGGAACGGTTTGGCAACGCCCGGGAAGCGAGCGCCGAGGCGTACAAGATGATGGACGATGCCCGCGTGCTCGAGCGCAAGGCCCTGCGCTCGATTCTCGAAGGTGCGCAGGTGGTGTGCGCGACGCTCTCGATGCTGGAGGGCCGCATTCTGCGCCACGAAGAGTTCGACGTGGCGCTCTTCGACGAAGCGACCCAGGCCATCGAGCCCCTCTCGCTGCTGGCGTTCCTGAAAGCGCCCACCGTGGTGATGGCCGGCGACCCCAAGCAGCTCGCGCCCACCATCATCTCGATGGACGCCTCGAAGCAGGGCCTGGGTACCTCGCTGTTCGAGCGCCTGATGGCCGACTTCGGCGACGAGGTGAAGCGCATGCTCAAGGAGCAGTACCGCATGCACGAGACCATCATGCGTTTCCCCTCCGACGAGACGTACGGGGGCCAGCTGCGCGCCCACCCTTCGGTGGCGAGCCGCACGCTGCGCGAGGTGATCTCGAAAGACCTCGACGCCCCGCCGCTGCTCTTCCTGGACACCGCGGGAAAGGGTTTCGACGAGAGCAAGGCGCCGCGCACCGAGTCGCTGCGCAACGAAGGCGAAGCGGGGCTGGTGGTGGCGCGCGTGCGCGAGTTGCTCGCCGCGGGGCTCGACGTGCGCGAGCTGGCGGTGATTACACCCTACCGCGCCCAGGCCCTGTTCCTGCGCGAGCAGCTGATCGATCTGAACGAGCTCGAGGTCGACACCGTCGACGCCTTCCAGGGCCGGGAAAAAGACGTGATCCTCCTCAGCCTGGTGCGCAGCAACGCCGAGCAGCAGCTGGGTTTTCTCGAAGACCTGCGGCGGCTCAACGTCGCCATCACCCGGCCCCGGCGGCACCTCTTCGTGGTGGGGGATTCGGCCACCCTGTCGAGCCACCCGTTCTACGCGCGCTGGCTCGAGTTCATCCAGGGCGTCGAGGGGTACCGGAGTGCGTGGGAGTGGCAGGTCTGATCGCAACTCTTTGCACAGCGCGCGTTTCAATATCGAAATCGCAATGCGCTCGTCCGCGAAGTTCCGGCTGGTTGGCCGCGGCACGCCCGCTGCTTTGAGAGCCCGCGATGTCGGATGGCAAGGGCTTGCCTCAGGTGGTGAAGGTCGGCGATCAGTGGATCGTTCGAGTCGTGCGCGCGGGCGGTAAGGAGCAGGAGTACCGCTGTGCGACAGAAGCGCAGGCCCGCCAGCTCGAGGCCGCGCTCAACCAGCCGAGTTCTTTGACCTGAATCACATGCTGCAGGGAATCAGCGTGCACGCGCCCCACATGCCCGTTCGATTGGTCTTCGCTTCGGCCTCGTAGGTGGCGAACTCTTCCTGCCGCGCTTGCCCCCCGGGCTTGATGTAGAGCAGACACGCGAAGCCCTGTTTCGCGAGCTCGGTGTTCAGTTCGACGCCGTCGGCCTTCACGTACGCCAGCGTGCGGCCGTAGCGGTCGGTGCAGCTCGCTTCGTCGTAACTGAGCTCGAGCGTCTTGCCTGCGACCTGGCTGACGGTGAAGGCCTTCGCCTCGTTGCCGTAGCAGTCGTTGTGGCCCTGGGTGATCTCCGGCGTGTCCACCAGCAGCAGGCGGATCTTCTTTCCGCCCACCAACACGATCGTGTCTCCATCGACGACGTAGTCCACCTGCGCCGTCGACGGCCCGCACTTGCTCTCGGTGGGGCCGCAGCCCCAGAGCATCAGCGCGAGAACGATCGCAGCTCTCACGGGCAGGAGACGTTGGCGAGGCCGGGCGTGCCCCGGTTGCCGCTGGTGCCGTAGACGGTGCCCGCTGGCGTCACGCAGTGGTTGGTGTCGTTGGCGGTCGGGTTCAAGAAGTTCGGGTTGACCTGCTCCGAGACCCCCGCTGCGCCGCCCGCGGTGGTCACCGTGTCGGCCGTGCCCGCGTCGGGGTTGAAGAGCGTCACCACGCTGGTCGAGGTCAGCGCGGTGGTGGTGGTGGCGATCAGCGCCGGCAGGTTGCCGTTCTGCGCGGTGTTGTTGTTGCGGCCCACCAGGAAGAACTGGTTCGCCGTCGCGGGCAGGCAGTTCACCGAGGTCGCGATCAGCTTGGGCGTGCCCGTCAAGCCGATGCGGTAGCTCACGCCGTTCAAGTCGAACGCGCTCTTGGCGACGAACTCGAAGTACTCGCCGTTGGCCGCGCCCACCGCGCCGGGGTCCGACATCCACTCCGTGATCACCAGGTCTCCATCAGGCGGAGGCCGGGCAGCGCGGGTGGCGTTGGTGCCGGTGTCGAAGCAGCTCCCGGGTGCGAGGCAGGCGTCGTTCGCGGCGCCAGGCGTGCCGAAGTCACCGCCACCGTCCGCGTGGAACTTGTTGGGCGAAAGGCAGAAGCTGGCAGGGTCATCGTTGGCGACGGGATCGAGCAGGGTCGGGTTGAGCGCCCACGACTTGCCCGACACCGAAGGGCCGATGGCGACTTCGTCGATGCCGGCGTCGCCGCGCGCCAGGCCAATGCGCTGGTTGACGCCGTTGGAGAACGAGGGGGCCGAGTAGACGATGCGCGGCGTGGGCAGATCGCCGTTGACGAACGGGTCAGACGATCGCGCCAGCAGCACGTAGTCGCCGGGCTGCACGTAGAGGCACGCGCCGCTGATCAGCTTTCCAGAGCTGGTGCTGGTGTAGACGGTGAGATCGTTCAGGTCGACGGGCGCGCGCGCCAGCAGCTCGAACCACTCGGTGGTGGTGTCGGTGCCGGTCGGGTCGGCCATCACCTCGGTGATGATCACGTCGCCGGCGTTGGGCGAGGTGATGGACCGCATGCCGCCGTCCTCGATGCAGGTACCGGTGGTCGCCTCCACCACGCAGGTCGGGTTGGCGCTGCCGGGCGTGCCGGCGTTGTTCCCGAAGTACAGGGTGCCCGGCGGGGTGTTGCAGTAGTTCGCCTCGACCGCGAAGGCCGTGGTGGGGGGCTGCTGCACGCCGTCGAGCATCTTGCTGCGCGCTGAGCGGGGCGCGGTGGTGTACGTGAACTCTCCGAGGATGAGGTTTCCGCAGCGCACGCCCACCACGCCGGTGGTGTTGGTGAGCGAGCCCAGGCCCGCGCCGTAGGTGTAGTTGATCCACGCGGGGTTGGTGCCGCTGCGTACGTCGCCCATCACGAAGTAGCCGTTGGCCGGCACCGAGCCCGACGCGATGGTGTGCGTGGTCTCGCTCGTGCCATCGAGGTTGTGTTTGTAGAGCGTCAGACCCGTGAGATTGGCCGCGCTGCTCTTGGGGTTGAAGAGCTCGATCCATTCATTGCCGGTGTCGGTGCTGTCGGGGTCGATCATCACCTCGGTGACGATGAAGTCGCCCGCCGCGCGGCCGCTGCAATCGATCACGTTGCCGCAAGAGGGGTTGGCGGCTCCGGGGCTGCCGAAGTCACCGCCGCCGTCAGCCACCCAGCGCGCGGGCGCGGGGCAGAAGTTGGCCGGGTCGTCATTGCTGAGCGGGTCCTGCTTGGTGGGGTCGAGCTGCCAGGTCTTGCCCGAGGTGGCCGCCAGTAATGAAACAGAGTCGATGCCGGCGTCGCCGCGAATGAGCTGCAGCTGCTGGTTGGTGTCGGCCATCGAGAGGGTGCCGTAGACGTACTTCGGCGCGGGCAGGTTGCCGTTGACGAAGGGGTCTCCCGAGCGGGCCAGCAGCACGTACTCGCCGCTCTGCACGCGAATGCAGTCAGGGCTGTCGACGCGGGTCGAGCTGGTGTTGGTGCGAATGGTGACGTCGTTCAGGTCGACGTTGGCCCGGGCATAGAGCTCGATCCACTCGCCGGTGGTGTCGGAGACCGCCGAGGGGCTGTTCATCACTTCGTTGATCACCAGATCGCCCACGCCCGGGGCGGTCATCGCGCGCACTGCGCCGTTCTCGATGCAGGTGCCCACGGTCGCTTCGGGCGCGCACGGGGGGTTGCGCGTGCCGGGAGTGCCGGCGTTGCCGCCAATGTAGATGTTGCCCACCGGGGTGTCGCAGTAGTTCGCCTCGACCGACGCCAGGGCGGCGTTGGGATCCTCGACGCCGTTGAGCATGCGGCTGCGCTGCGGTTTGGCGGCGGAGGTGTAGGTGAACTCGGCGAGGGTGGTGGCGCCACACTTGATGCCCACCACGCCGCGCGAATTGCCCATCGAGCCGAGCGCGTCGGCGTAGGCGTAGTTGATCCAGCTCGGGTTCGGGCCTGAACGAATGTCGCCCGCCACGAAGTAGCCGCGCGCCGGGGCCGTGCCCGCCCGAATCGCGTGCGTCTTGGCGCCCGAGCCGTCGGTGTCGCGCACGTAGAGCGTCAAGCCCTTCATGTCGAGATCGGTGCCCAGGGTGTTGAAGAGCTCGATGTATTCGCTCCCGGTGTCGGTGCCCTCGGGGTCGATCATCACCTCCGAGATGACGAGATCTCCCGCTACCCGGCCTTTGCAGACGTCAGTGGGGGTGGGGGGCGGACAGCTCATCAGCGCCGCCGAAACGGCGACCACGATCCAGGTGCGATTCATCATTCTCCCTCATCCTTGTCGCTGCTTCCGGCCTTGGAGTCGGTCGACAAAATCTGCTCGAGCTCCTCGCTGGGGGCGAGGACCTGTCCTGGCAATGTTACCTGCATCTGCAGCGCATCGAGACCACGGGCGTTGCGGTATTTCTGTACGACTCCGCGCACCTGCACGTACTCGCCGCGCTTGAACTGGAGCCCGGTGTTCAGCAGCACGTCGCGGTCCCAGAACACGATGTCGAAGTTCTGCGTGCGCGTGCGCGCCAGCTTCACCACCGCCGGCCCATTCTCCCGCTGAATGACGTCCTGCACCGCGCCGAGCAGGGTGACTTCCTGGCCCAGGCGCTGCTCGAGCTTGAGCAAGGCGTCCCAGCGGGTCAGCGCAATGTACGTGTCGGGGTGTTCGTTCTGCTCGCGTTCGAAGCGGGTGATGCCCGCCTCGCGCTCGCCCCACCAGCGCAGGCGCTCGTCGTAGTCGTCGTAGTGCATGGTGCCCGGCTTCCAGATGCCGCGCTGGGCGTCCTGGGCTTCTTTCTGGGCGTCGACGAAGTCGCGGTGGAAGCGGCGGCTGCGGCCGTACTTCATGAAGTACGGGCTGTGCCCGGCCCGCACGCACTCGACGTTGTAGTTGACCCACTGGCCGTTCTTCTTCGCGAAGATGTACGCGAGGTAGCGGCCGTAGAAGTCGCGGATCTCACCGGGGTGATCGCGCTCGATGCGCACCGAGGTGACGCCTTCGAAGAAGTCCTGGGCGAAGTGTTTGGCGTCTTCGCCCGCCGGGGTAGCCATCTTCACCGGGCGCGGCGATTTGCCGCGCATCTTCTTCTTGTACTCGTCCCACCCGGCCGCGAACGCCTCGCGCTCGAAGTCGTGCTTGAAGGTCTCTTCGGTGTCGATGCCCAGCAGGCGCAACGACGACTGCAGCCCCTTGACCCGCACCGTGTCGCCGTCGATCACCGCCGAGGGTCCCTCGAAGGGGAACTCGCCCAGCTCGAGGCTGACCACCTCGAGTTTCTTCAAGAGCCCCGAGGTCTCGTCGCGCGTGAAGCGCTTGCTCTCGGAAGTGGTGTTGCAGCCTGCGAACGGCACCAGCACCAGGCAGAGGATTCGGAGTGCGCGCATTTTAGAAGGCCGTCCTGATGTCGAGTTGGAAGCGGTTCTCAGGGTTCGGAACGCGGTCCATCGTGGAAGTTCGCTGATCGAGCCAGACGTAGAGGTCGTAGCGCAGGGCCAGCCGCGTGCCCTTGCCGATGAGCCAGGCGCCTTCGACGTAGCTCCAGACGCTCTGCTCCAGGTAGGTGTTGTCGCTGATGTCCTGGTAGAGGTAGCGGCTGCGCACCGTGAACTGCAGGAAGTCGACGGGCTGCGCGCGAACCTCGGCCCACAGCTGCGCGTCGGTGCGGAAGCGGTCTTTGTATTTGTAGTCGTCGCGCCAGGTGAGCGCGCCCTGCACCACCGCGCTGAGCTTCTTGCGAATGGGGAAGAACTCGAGCCGCACCACGGCTTTGTAGAGATCGCCGCCGCACGCGAAGGTGGCGCCTTCGGTCAGCACGTAGCCGCTCGAACAGGTGCCGTGCACCGAGGAGGCCAGGTTCTTGTTGCGCATGTCGAACCAGATCGCCGGCTGAAAAAAGTTCCACCCGGTGAAGTCGACGCGGGCGAGCAGGTAGAGGTTGGTGACGCCCGCGGGGGTGGCGATCTTGTCGGTGAGGGGATCTCCGGTGGGAACACCCGCGACGGTGGGTGAGGGGTTCGCCCAGAAGTTCGCGCCCAGGCGCGTCTGCCAATCGCGCGACCACGTTGAGATCCACCTGAAGCGGGCGCCTGCCTCGTTGCGCGCGCGCTGGCCGTCGAGCATGTCGGGCGAGGCGATGGGCCGGGCGTAGGGCGTGCCGAACCCATCGTCATAGAAGCGCAGCGACAGCTCAAGCTCGTGCTTCCTGGTGCTGTAGGTGGTGCGCTGCTCGGCGCCGTAGCCGCCCTTGCCCGTGCTGCCGAAGCGCCCGTCGAAATTGTGAGTCGCCTCGAGGAAGAAGTTGAAACCCTTGAAGCTGGCGTGACCATCGAGCCCGACCGCCCCGAAGGCGCCGCCGGTGGGGTAGCGGCTGTATTCCTGAAAATCGAGCTCGAGCGGCGACTGCTTGAAGAACGGCACCGCCGCGTACGCCGTGACGCCGAGGGTGAAGCGATAGCTCGGCTTGAAGGTGACGTGGCCACCGCCGGTCAACTCGTCGAAGGTGTTGTTGAGGGTGGCGAACACCAGCCGGGTGCTGCCGTCGGGCAGGTAGACCGGCGGTGCCTTGCAGTTGGCGTCGTTGTCGTCGCGCGGGTCCGAGCAGTAGCGCCGATCGAAGAGCTCGTATTGATAGATGGGCCGGTTTTGGTACGAGAGAAACCCGTACATCGACATGCTGGCGTCTTCGCCGAGCTTGAGGTCTTCGATCGAGCCCGCCACGCCGCGGAAGCTGTCGCGCCAGCTGTAGTCGGGGGTGATGTAGAGGTTCTTGCCGTCGGTGGGCGCGCAGCCCGAGCTGGGGTCGTCGAGCAAGCCTGCCGCAGAGAGCTTGCAGGTCTGCGTGAGGTTCTGAACGCGCCGATAATCATCGACGAGGTA
>JAYVNA010000923.1:0-2570 GCA_043758715.1 Archangium sp. | reverse complement strand
GGTGACCTTCGAGCTCGAGCAGATCTCCGAGCGACTCGGCCGCGTCGAGGTTGTCTTCGATCACCAGAATGCGAAGGCCTTCGGTCATCGCTTCCGGGGCGAGGCTCGGCTGTGAAGGGCGGGGGCCCGGCATCGCGATCGACGGAAGGCGAATGGTGAAGTCCGAGCCCAGCCCCGGCCCCGCGCTGACGGCGTCGATGCGGCCGCCGTGAAGCTCGACCAACCCGCGGGTGAGCGCGAGCCCCAGGCCCAGCCCGCCTTTGGTGCGTGCGTAATCCTGCTCGGCCTGGCTGAAGGGGTCGAAGAGGCGCGACAGCAGCCCCGGCTCGAGGCCGACCCCGGTGTCGCTCACCGTGACGAAGGCGCCCTCGGAGTCTTTCCCCGTGCGGACGCGGACCTCGCCGCCGGTGTTGGTGAAGCGCCCGGCGTTGTTGATCAGGTTTCCGATCATCTGCGTGAGCCGCACGGGATCGCCGTGCACCCAGGCCGGCGGGGCGTCGGGTTCGAGATCGAGCTGCAGGCCGGCCGCCTCGAGGTGCGCCCGGTAGTCCTCGGCGGTCTGCAGCGCGATCTCCGCCAGATCGCAGCGCTCGTTCTGCAAGGCGAGCTTGCCGTGTTCGATGCGCGAGACGTCGAGCAGATCGTCGATCAGCCGCGCCATGTGCCGCAGCTGGCGATCGATGATGTCGCGGGCCTTCTGTTGGTGCGGCTCGGCTGACCCCAATCGCCGCAACACCTCGACGGCGTTTCGCACCGGCGCCAGCGGGTTGCGCAGCTCGTGGGCGAGAATGGCGATGAACTCGTCTTTGCGCTGCCCCGCTTCACGCAGGCTGTCTTCGGCGGCTTTGCGCTGCGTGATGTCGCGCGAGATGCCCAGCAGACCCACTACCTGGCCGTTCTCGTCGCGGTACGGCGTCTTGCGCGAGAGCCAAAACCGCTTCTCACCGCCGGGCAGGGGCACCGTCTCTTCCACCTCGATCGATACGCCCCCGTCAATCACGTGGCGATCGTTACGCATCACCTCAAGCGCGGCAGCTCGATCTTCGAGGAACTCGGCGTCGGTGCGGCCCAGCACTTCACTCGACGGCTTGCCGATCAGCGCGAGCGTCGCGGGGTTGGCGAAGCGCACCCGCCCTTCTCTGTCTTTGGCGAACATCACGTCGGGCGAGGTGTCGGCGATCGCGCGCAAGAGCGCGGTGTTCTCGCGCAGCGCGTCTTCGCTGCTCTTTCGAACACTGACGTCGCGGAAGTAGATGGTGAGCTCGTCCTTCGCGGGAAAGCAGAAGCACTCGAGCCACTGATTGAGCGGGGCCGGGTAGTACTCCTCGAAGCGCATCGGCTGCTGCGCGGCCATCGCCTGCCGATAGTGGTCGGCCAGCCGGGCGCCGATGGCGCGGGGGAAGAGGTCCCAGATGCACTTCCCCAGGAGCGCCTCGCGCGTCATGCCGACGATCTGCGCCGCGCGCTCGCTCACCACGGTGTAGTGCCAGTGCCGATCGACCACGAGCGTGCCGTCGGTGATGTGGTCGAGGGTTCTGCGGAGGCGTTCGTTTTCGCGCTCGAGCTGCTCCAGCGGGGAAGGACTCATGTGCAGCCAGATGAATCAGCCGCACGGGCTCGCAACGCTCGTCTATCGACGCAGGGCGTCCAGGCCATTGAGCCAGCTCCCGTCAGGCGCCTCACCGTTCGGCGTCTTCGCTTCGATGACTCATACGGCAGAGGCCCGAATGGAATGGGCACGGGCCTCCAAAACCCGTCGCTGAAGGTTCGAATCCTTCCTGCCGTGCACGCCTCAGTAGCTCAGTTGGTAGCAGCGCTGGTTTCGTAAACCGGAGGTCGGGGGTTCGAATCCCTCCTGAGGCTAGGTGCTTAGCGGTGTGCATGATTCCTCGTCGTGGCGCCGTCGTGACAACGGCTGGTGGGTGAGGCAGGGTGCAGCCCATGCGGCGCAAGAAGAAGCCGGGGCGCGGTAGGGAATGGCTCGGTGGGTACGCCCGAGTCGACATCAACGGGGTCGAGACCTTCATCATCGAGAAGCGCGTGGGGAAGCGCCGCTTCCACGTGAGCACCCGCTGCACCGATGAGGTGGCCGCGATCGAGCACTACTCGCGCTTCCAGGCGAACCCGCTGCAGTACGACCCGGCCGGCGTCGAGCCCGAGCAGGCGCTGGTGATCAGCGTCGAGCTCATCACCCGCTGGTTCAACTGGTCTGTCGAGAAGGGCAACCTGGTGCGCTACGCAAAAGAGGGGGTGCGCAAGATGCGCGATTGGGGCGAGGCGCTGAGGGGCAAGGATCTGCGCACGCTCAGCCTCACGGGCGACATCAAACCGGCTCTCGCGAAGTGGAAGACCTCGCGCCAGGCTCGCATCATCGCGCTCAAGAGCTTCTACGGTTGGCTGCGAAGAGAAGCGGGCCTGCTCACCAGCGCGAACGACCCCACGATCGACCTGCCGGTGCCGCAGGCGAACCCCGAGAAGCACCGCCGCCGCAAGGCCGCCGACTGGAATACGGTGAAGGATCTCTTCCCGTTCCTGAAGCCGCGGGTGCAGGACCTGCTGCAGTTCTTCGT
>JAYVNA010000922.1:0-23273 GCA_043758715.1 Archangium sp. | reverse complement strand
CGGCGCCCGGCGGCAAAGTGATGCCCGTCTCGCCGGCGAAGTCGATCTTCTGCCCGCTGACGAACTGGGAGGCCTCATTGAGGGTGACCCAGGTCTCGCTGCCGGTGGTGACGGCCGTCGCGTGCACCTGCTTGACCATCGCCTTGTTCACCGCGGCGATCATCAGGTTGCCCAGGCTGGTGGAGAGCAGGAACAGCCCCATGATGAAGCTCTTCATGCGCAGGGGCGCCTGCTTGTACGAGAACTCGAGGGCGGTGATCGAGACCAGCACTTCAGAGGCGGTGAGGATCACGTACGCGAGGATCTGCCACCACGCGCTGACCACGTGGCCTTCCTGAATGCGCGACTCGATCCACGCCACGATGATGAACGACGAGGCGACGGTGAAGAGGCCCACGCCGATCTTCCGCAGCGGGGTGATCTTGAAGAACCGGGCGAGGAACGGGTAGAGGCCGAAGCTGAACACCGGCGCGAGGGCCAGAATGAACAGCCCGTTCACCACCTGGAGCTGCGCGGGCAGCACGGTGAAGCCAAAGCCCAGGTTCTTGTCCATCAACGACGACTGCGCCTGAATGGTCCAGGTGTTGCCGTTCGCCTGGTCCCACAGCATCCAGAAGCAGGCGACGAAGAAGTAGATGCCCAGCAGGCTGACGATCAGCTTGACGCCGTTGGGGCTGCGCACCTCCTCGAGCCAGGACTTCCCCGCTGGAGGCACGTGGGCGTACCGCGCGCGCCCGAGAATGAAGATCAACGAGGCGGCCACCATCATGATCGCCGGCATTCCGAAGGCCCACCGGGGCCCCCAGGCGGGATCATTGAGCAACACCGGGCAGAACCAGATGGAGATCGACGAGCCGGCGTTGATCGCCAGGTAGAAGAGCGAGAAGGCGCGCTCGATCAGGTGCGAGTTCTTGGCGGTAAATTGATCGCCGACGTTGGTCGACACACACGGCTTGATGCCGCCGGTGCCCAGCGCCACGAAGAACAGGCTGGCGGCGAGGAGCAACTCGGTGTTGCCGAAGAGCGCCAGCATCACGCAGCCGAAGGCGTACACGGACGAGAAGACGACGATGGTGCGGAACTTCCCCCAGAAGACGTCGGAGATGACCGCGCCGATCATCGGGAAGAAGTACGCGCCCGACTTGAACAGCGACTGCCAGGAAGCCGCCTTCGCGTCGGTGAAGTGGAGGCTCGAGACGAGGTACACCGTCAGGATCGAGTTGATGCCGTAAAAGCAGAAGCGCTCGGCGAACTCGTTGCTGATGATGAACGGAATGCCCGCGGGCATCTTGTTGTCGCGGGCGTCGGCTGGGGCGGCGGCGGTGGTCACGAGGGCCCCTCTACCACGTTCCCGTTGGCCTCTCTCGAGGGGGCCAGGTCGCAGCTGATCTACAGCTCGTCGGAACGCGCCAACATGCCCGCGTGACCGAGCAGCTTTCGCTCGAGGCGTTCCATCTTGCGCGCGTCTTGGGGGGACTGGTGATCATGCCCCAGCAAGTGGAGCATTCCATGCGCGAGGTAGAGCGCCAGCTCACGTTCGAGTGTGGTGCCCAGGTCTTTCGCCGCGCGGCGGGCGGTGTCCATCGAGATGACGATGTCGCCGAGGGGGCGAGGCCCGGGCCCGGGGAAGTCGCCCGCGGGAAATGACAGGACGTCGGTGGCCGCGTCGATGCCGAAGTACTCGCGCTTGAGCTTGCGGATCGCGGGGTCGCGCACCAACGAGAGCGAGAGTTCAGCGCTCTCGAGTTTCAACGTGCGGGCGAACGAGTCAGCGAGTTTTGAGAGTCGCTTCGCGTGAGGAGATCGCGAGGTGCAGAGGACTTGTAAGCCCTCACCCCGACCCTCTCCCCCGCGGGGAGAGGGAGACAGTTTGGCTTTCCGCGTCGTCATTTCACGACCGACAGCGCCTTCATCACGTCGCGCTCCGGAGGCTTGCCGCCCCCAATCGCGCCCGCCGGGTACTGCGGCCGTGCGTGATAGATGCCCTCGAGCGTCTTGGTGAACGACTCACCCATCAAGTGCAGATCCTTCAGCGTGAGCTCACACTCATCGAGCTGCCCCTCACTGAAGATCAAATTGATCATCTTCTGCACCAGCGTCCGCAGCTTGTCGGTGGTCGGCTCGGGCATCGACCGGCTCGCGGCCTCGCACGCATCGGCGATCATCACCAACGCCGTCTCCCGCGACTGGGGCTTGGGTCCCGGGTAGCGGAAGAGCGCCTCGTCGATCGGCTTCAGGTCCTCCCGGCCCTCGAGTTCTTTCTGCGCCTTGTGGAAGAAGTAACCGACCAACCGGGTGCCGTGGTGTTCGGGAATCGCGTCCGCCACCCGGCGCGGGAGCTTGTACTCGCGCGCCATCTCCAGCCCCTCGGTGACGTGGCGCTTGATGATCACCGCGCTCATCGAAGGCGCGAGCTTGTCGTGCGCGTTCTCGCCCTTCTGGTTCTCGCCGAAGTAGGCCGGGTTCCGGCCCTTTCCGATGTCGTGGTAGTACGCGCAGCTTCGCGCGAGCAGCGGGTTGGCGCCGATCGCCTCGGCCGCCGATTCCACCAGCGAGCCCATCACGATGCTGTGGTGGTAGGTGCCGGGCGCGTTGAGCACGAGCTCCTTGAGCGCCGGGTGATTCAGGTTCGCCAGCTCGAGCAGCTTGAGGTCTGACGCGTAGCCGAAGATGCCCTCGACCAGCGGGGTGAGCGCGAGCACCAGCGAGGGCAGCAGGAACGACGCGGCGGCGAGGGCGAACAGGCCGCTCCACAACACCTCGATGCCCAGGCCCTTGGCCGCCGCCAGCTGAATGAAGACCATCAGCCCCGAACCCACCGCGCCCGTGGCGAAGCCCGCACGGAAGATGCCAGCCCGGTCCTTCGCGCGGCCGATGCGATCGGCGGCGATGAGCGAGGTCACCAACGAGAAGAGGAAGAACGAGAGCGAGTTGCCCAGCAGCACGCCGGCCAGCGCCGAGAAGATGATCGCGAAGAAGAGCGCGCTCGACTCCGACAACACGAAGCGCACCAACATCGCGCCGGCCGCCACGGGGAAGGCGTACTGCAGCGCCTCCACCGGAATCGAGGGGTAGCCGTCGTGCACCACGTCGGCCACCAGCACCCAGAGGTGAAGCCCGCCCAGCAGCCCCGTGCCCAGCAGGCCCATGAACGCGACGTCGCGCCGGCTCGGCCGGAACTGCCGCAGTGACGCGGTGAAGAACAGCCAGGCGCCGATCACCAGCAACGCCACGATGCCCGCGCCCCCCAGCTGGAGCTGCAGCAGGTCGAGCTCGCTGGTCTGCGCCCGCAGTGAGCGGGTCACCAGCACGTGCTGCTCGTTGACCAGCTCACCATCGCCGATGATCCGCTGGCCCTTCTTGACCGACAGGTTCACCGGCTTGACCGCTTCCCAGGCGAACTTCCGGCGGGCCTCGGTCTCCGCGATGTTGACGGTGAGGTTGGCGCGCACCTGCTTGCGGGCGAGGCGCAGCACCGCGCGGCGCACCGGCGTAGGCGCATCGGACAACACGTTGCCCGGCACCGCGGCGAAGCTGTCGAGCACGGTGCTCACTTCCTTGAGGTCGAGGATGCCCTGCCCGGTGGTCATCTCGTATTCCGTGGTGCCGCCGACGATGCGCACGGTGATGCCGTTCATGTCGATGCGCGAGAGCTCATCGCGCGAAGCGACCACCTTGCCGCGGTAGGCCAGATCGATGAGCGTCATCACCGCCTGCTCGAGCTCGTTGCCGAAACGCCCCTGCGCCAGCACCTCGAAGTCTTCGTCGTCGGGCGCGACCGCGGAGGCCTCGAACACCTTGCGGCTCTCGCGCAGCGCCGTGAGCTGATCGAGCTCGTCTTTCGAAGGAGGTGCACCGGCCTTCTTCGCCAGGTCGGGCTTCACCGGGTGCGCAGCCACCACTTCCTGCATCTGGGCGAAGGCCTCGCGCACCCCGCGTTTCACCTTCGATTCGACCAGGGTGTCGTAATCGAACACCGGGCGCACCCGGGCCCGGGCTTCCTCGCGACGCTGCTGGGTCCGCCCTTCGTCAGGCACGTCGAAGTCGCGGCTCGCCTTGAAGACCGCCACCGACTTCGCCGCGAAGGGCCGGCCGATGTTCTCCTCGGTGAGCTCGGGAATGCGCTGACCTGAAAGGCCCGGGGTCAGTAAAAACGCAGAGGCCACCGAGATACCGATCAGCACCGCACCCAACGCGACCGGGCGGGGCAACGCGAGCGACTGGAACCACGCGGAGAACCGCGAAGTCGGAGGGGGACCTTCGGCCATGACGCTCCCACCCTATCAAGCCAGGGGGGATTAGTTGGCGGCGGTGCTGGTGAAGAGGAACACCTTCGCGCCAGATCGGGCGACCCCGAAGTGCTGCTTGAGCGGCCGCTTCTCGTTCGCCACGAAGGCTTTGAGCCCCGGGTAGAGCGTCATCAGGGTGGTGATGATGTCCGCCACGTCGCTGCTGGCGGGCACTCCGAGCTCAATTCTCGCACGACCTTCGCAGGCAGCCTGCAACGTCCTGGGAATGATCACGGTGATGTTCATCGGTGCGCCTGACGGAGCATCGCACGAGCCCCGACTCTGCGTTGGCCGGAAATTCTCTGCAGGAAAAAACGGGCGGGCGGGCCGCTCACTCAGGCAGGAACACACGCCGGTACACCAGCCGCCCGCGCTCCACCTCGGCGACGGCCAGCAGCGCGCCGGAGGGCTCGAGCACCCGGTGCAGCCCGGTGCGCCCTGCCACTTCGACCAACCCGCCGTGACGCACCCGGGTGGCTTCGGCCTCGGTCACCTGGAGCGCCGGTAAATCTTTGAGCGAATCGTTGAGCCCCACCAACCGGCTCTGGGCCAGCTCAGGCCCAGCCGCGAGCAGCTCCGCCAGCGGAATGGCCTGCGCGAGCAGGAAGGGGCCGCTGTGCGTGCGGCGCAGGGCGCACAGGTGAGCGCCACAGCCCAGCGCCTCGCCGATCTCCGCCGCCAGGGTGCGCACGAAGAAGCCCTTGGTGCAGTGCACCGAGAGCTGAATCTCGTCGGCCGAAAAGTCGCGCAGCGTCAGCTCGAGCACCGTCACCTGCCGGGCAGCCCGCTCGACCTCTTCGCCGGCGCGGGCCAGCTCGTAGAGGCGCTTTCCGCCGATCTTCACCGCCGAGTACATCGGCGGCGTCTGGGCGAAGGTGCCCCGGAACTTCTGCAGCGCGCCCTCGATCAGCTCGCGGTTGAGCGCCGGCACCGGTTTGGTCTCGCGCACCTTGCCCTCGGCGTCGAGGGTGTCGGTGGTCGACCCCAGCTTCACGGTGGCGTCGTAGGCCTTGGTGGCCTCGGTGATGAACTGGGCGATCTTGGTGCCGTCACCCAGGCAAATCGGCAGCACCCCGGTGGCCATGGGGTCGAGCGTGCCCGTGTGGCCGACCTTCTTCACTTTGAGGGCACGGCGAACGTCGCGCACGACGTCGAACGACGTGATGCCCTTGGGCTTGTCGACGACCAGGACTCCGTTCACCGCAGTCACCAACCTTCTTTGTTCCGCACTTCCTTGAGCAGCCGTTCGATCTTGTCGCCCTCGTCGAGCGAAGGGTCGAAGGTGAAGAACACCTCGGGCGAGATGCGCAGCTTCACCCGCTTGGTCACCTCGCGCCGCACGAAACCCTTGGCGGCGGTCAGCCCGGCCTGGGTCTCGGCCTTCTGCTCGTCGGTGCCAATCATCGAATAGAACACCTGCGCCACCGAGAGATCGGGCGAGACCTTTACGCCGGTCAAGGTGATGAAGCCGATGCGCGGGTCGTGAATGGCGCCACGGGTCAGCAGATCGGCGACCGCCGCTTGAATTTCAGAACCCACCCTGTCCGGTCGTACTGAAGCCATGATGCGCTACTCCTTTTCCCACTCTCGACGATTCCGCAGGCTGCGCGCTACTGCCCGGGCATCGGCAAGGTTGACTTCCTTCTCCTTCTTCTTCGCTTTCTTGACGGGCGCGGAAGCAGACGGTGAAGGCGGAGGCACCTGCTTGCTGTGCCGATCTTCCCAGGCGCCCAGGCCCTCGGCCTCGGCCAACGACCGTTCCCCACGGGGAATGGTCAGCAGCAAATCGTTGCCCGGCCGCGGGGTGTTGAAGAGATCTTCACCGAAGCTCAAGATTTCAAGCTCGCGGGAGCTCACCGGCGCCACGTACATGTCGTCGATGTACTGAAAAATCTTGTCCATCATCTCGTTGACGTGGGCGCGATCGTTGCCCACCACCGACATCGCCACCACCGCGCGCGTGAGCACGTCGTTGTCTTCGACCTCGGCGACGGCGACGTTGAACTTGGCCTTCACCCGATCGGTGACACGCCGCACGACCTGACGCTTCGCCTTGAGCGAACCGGCAGCGGGAATGTCGAGGGTGACGCGGGACACGCAGACGAACATGGGATGACTCCGGCGAACACGACGTGCCGTGACTTGGGGCTCTGACCGCCAGATCGATAACGGCCCGGGCCTCCGAAGTGTTCCTCGGAGACCTGGGCCGCGGCCCTTCACCTCAGTTGAGCGACGGCCGGGTCTCCTCGACCTCGTAGGCCTCGATGATGTCCCCGACCTGAATGTCGGAGAACCCTTCGATGCCGATACCGCACTCGTACCCCATGGTGACTTCCTTCACGTCGTCCTTGAAGCGCCTGAGGCTCGCCAGCTTGCCCTGGAACACCTGCTTGTTCTGGCGCACCAGCTTGAGGATCGACGCGCGCTTGATCACGCCTTCGAGCACCGCGGAACCCGCGATGGTGCCCAGCTTGGGCACGTTGATGGGGTTGCGAACCTCCGCCTTGCCGATTTTCTTTTCAGTGCGGATGGGGTCCAGCAGGTCCTCCATCATCTTGATCACGCCGTCGAGCAGCTCGTAGATGATGCCGAAGGTCTGCCACTTCACGGCCTTGTGCTTGGCAGCCTGCTCAGCACCCGACTCGGGCTTGCTGTTGAAGCCGATCACCACGGCTGCGAACGCCTCGCCGGTGCCGATGTCGGTCTCGGTCATCATGCCGACACCCTTCTGCACGATGGTGACCTTGACCTTCTTGGTCGACAGCTTCTGAATCGCGTCGGCCACGGCCTCGAGAGAACCCGAGACGTCGGCCTTGAGCACGATCTTGAGCTCCTTCTGATCAGACGCCTTCTGCTTGGCGAGCAGATCTTCGAGCGACTCGCGGCTGGTCTTGCCGGCTTCCGCCTGGCGGGCCTTCAAGATGCGGTGATCGGAGACCTGCTTGGCGGCCTTCTCGTCGGCCACGGCGTTGATGACGTCGCCCGCGGTGGGCACGCCGGACAGGCCGATGATCTCAGCCGAGTAACCCGGCTTGACCTCGTCGACGAGGTCGCCGCGGTCGTTGAGCATCATGCGCACCCGGCCGAAGTGAATGCCGGAGATCAGCGCATCGCCCTTGCGCAGCGTGCCTTCCTGCACCAGCACGGTGGCGATGGGGCCACGGCCCTTCTCCAGCCGCGCCTCCAGGATGATGCCTGAGGCCACCCGGTTCGGGTCGGCCTTGAGCTCGAGCACTTCGGCCTGCAGCGAGATGTTCTCGAGCAGGAGATCGAGGCCCATGCGGGTCTTCGCAGAGACCGGCACCATGATGACCTCGCCGCCCCAGTCTTCGGCGAGCAGGTTGAGGTCAGCCAGTTCCTTCTTCACCCGGTCGACGTTGGCGGCCGTGAGGTCCATCTTGTTGATGGCGACGACGATCGGCACCTCGGCCTTCTGCGCGTGCAGAATGGCCTCTTTGGTCTGGGGCATCACGCCGTCGTCACCTGCGACCACCAGCACCACCACGTCGGTGATGTTGGCGCCGCGGGCGCGCATGGCGCTGAACGCCGCGTGACCCGGGGTGTCGAGGAAGGTGATGTCACCCTTGCTCGACTTCACCGTGTAGGCGCCGACGTGCTGGGTGATGCCGCCCGCTTCGCCGCTGGCGACGTTGGCCTTGCGGATCGCGTCGAGCAGCGAGGTCTTGCCGTGGTCGACGTGGCCCATCACGGTGACGACCGGAGGCCGCGTGATCAGGTTCTCGGGCTTGTCCTCGATGGTGGGAAGGAAGTCTTCAACCTCGAAGCCGACCTTCTTGACCGACCAGCCGTAGTCCGTCGCGAGCACGCCCGCGGTCTCGACGTCGATGGTCTGGGTGGCGGTGGTCATCTTGCCGGCCTGCATCAGCTTCTTGATGAGCTCGGTGGTCTTCACGCCCATGCGCTGCGACAGCTCGCTGACCGTGATGCCTTCCTGCACCTTGATGACCTTCTTCTCGCCGGCCATCTCGGTGATGAGGGTCTTCTGGCCCTTCTTGGTCGGCTTGCGCTTCTTGCCGCGAACCGGAATGGCGGAGCGTCCGAAGATGAGCTCCTTGATGTCGGAGGTGGTGCTCTGCTCCTTCTCCTTCTCGCGGCGCTGACCTGCGGCACCGGGAGGACCACGCCGCTCTGCTTCCTTGCGGCGGGCTTCCGCGAAGTCCTTGGCGCCGGCAGCGCCCGCGGGCACCACCTTGAACTCGCGCACCACGCCGATGGCCTTCCGGCCGGGCGCCAGCGGGTAGCGGCTGGTGCTGGGCTGGTTGGGTGTGACCCGCTTGATGGGGATCAGGGGGCGGCTGACCACGACGGCCTGGGTGGCGGTCGGCACGGTGCGCACCGGCGCCGCGGTGGCGGGACCCGTCGCGGTCGCACCGGCGGGGCCACCGATGGTCGGACGCATGGTGACGCCCACCCGGCCGGGGGCCGAGGAGCGAGGACCGATGGTGGAAGCCGTGCGCACCATCGGAGGCACGGCGATCGGCGGCGGCGCGGCGGCCGGCGCAGCGACGCTCACGGCGCCGGGGCGGGGCGCGGAAGCACGGGCGCGGGGCGCTGAAGCACGCGCCGGCGGAATGCCAGGGGCGGCGGGGGCGGCGACGACAGCCGCGGGCGCGGTGACGGCGACGGGGGCCTGAACGGGAGCCTCGACCACGGCGGCGGGCGACAGGGGCACCTCGGGAACGGCGACCGGAGCCGCTTCCACGGGCTTCTGCTCGGTGGCCGCCGGCATGTTCGCGGGCGGCACCACCTGGGCGACGGGCGTCTGGGCGTCGGCGGGCAAGTCGACCACCGGCTCGGTCTCGACGGGCGGCGCGGCCAGCTTTTCAGCGGCGTGCGGCAGATCGACCCTGGCACCGGCGGCGAACGGCGTGGCGACGGTCGCTTCACCGACCTTGCGGCGCACCACGAAGCCCTTGGGCGCAACGGCAGCGGGCGCCGCCTTGGGCTTGCGCCGCTCGACGATCTTCTGCACCGCGGCGATGGCCTGGTCGTCTTCGAGAGACGACGAGTGGCTCTTGACGTCGTAACCGAGGCTCACCAGTTCCGTGACCACGGCCTTGTTGTCGAACTCAATGCCATGCTTTTCCTTGAGCTCTTTTGCGATTTCGTGAACGCGCTTCTTTGACATAGGGCGAGACCCCCGTACTGCAGGTGACGAGAGAAAGACAGTGAAGGAACCGTGCCAACGAGCCGCGAGAAACGCGCGGAGGTTGAGCGAACGACGCGAGCTGGGACGTACTGCGGCAGCCAGAGAGAACAGCGAACCAATGTTGGGTGAAGCTCAGTCGTTGGTTTGCCGCAGGAAGGCCGCCTCCAGGTTGGGTACATCCAGCGCCACGTTCTTCTTGAAGGCCCGCTGGAGGGCCTTCTTCTTCACGGCTGCTTGCAAGCAGCCTGGTCCACAGAGGTACGCCCCCCTGCCAGGGGCGCCTTGCGACCTGTCCAACAGGGGCTGGTTCTTCTCGTCGAGAACCAGCCTCCGGAGCAGCGCTTTCGTCTGCTTCTTTCCGCACCCCAGGCACGTTCGAATGGGCGGCCTGGGCTCCTGACTCATCGTTTGAACGCCTCTTGTGATGACAGCCGGGTTCTTTAAACCGTGGCGGTCGGCGCCGCAGGGGCGACGACAGCGGGGGTCTGGGCCTTCTTGAGCGCGTCGAGCTCGGCGCGCCGCTTGTTCTCTTCGTTCATGTAGTGCTCGGCAGCGGCCTTGATCTGACGGGCCTTCTTGATGCCGATGCCCGCCACGTTGCCGATGCGGGTGAGATCCATCTCCTTGACGATCTCTTCCACCGTGCCGAAGCCGGCCAGCTTGAAGCTGTCGACGTTGGTGGTGCCGATGCCGCGCACGCGAGCCAGCCGCTCTTCCTGGCTGAGCTCGTCGGGGTGACGGCGCTCCTCTTCCAGGCGGCGCTGCTCGCGGTCCTTCTGCATCTTCTCGAGCTCGATGGCGTCATTGACCATCTGCTTGCGCGCCATTTCCTGCATCGGGGCCACCTTGGCGGCGTCGATACCGGGGATCTGGCTGAGCACTTCGGGGTTCGCCTCGGCGATGTCCTTCGCCATGCGGAAACCGTGGGCGTAGAGCGTCTCGACCAGCATGTCGTTGACGCCGGGGAGCACACCGAGCGAACGGTCAGCGAACTCGCGCATCTCCTTGACGCGCGACTCGCTGTTGATGTCGAGCTTCCACCCGGTCAGCTGGGCGGCGAGGCGCACGTTCTGACCCGAGCGGCCGATGGCCAGCGAGAGCTGGTCGTCGGGCACGATGATTTCCATCGCGTGGTTGGCCTCGTCGATGATCACCCGGCTCACCTCGGCGGGCGCGAGCGCGGCGCACACGAAGCGCGCGGGATCTTCGTCGAACTCCACGATGTCGATCTTCTCGCCGCGGAGCTCCTGCACCACGGCCTGCACGCGGCTGCCCTTGATGCCGACGCAAGCGCCGACCGGGTCGACGTCTGCATCACGGCTGGACACCGCGATCTTCGAGCGGCGGCCGGGCTCGCGGGCCGCGGCTTCGATCACCACGATGCCTTCGGCGATTTCCGGAACTTCCATCTCGAACAGCTTGGTCAGCAGGTTCACCGACGCGCGGGACAGGATGATCTGCGGGCCCTTGGACTCGCGGAGCACGTCGAGCACGAAGGCCTGCACCCGGTCGCCCGGGCGGTACACCTCGCGCGGCACCTGCTCGCGCACGGGGAGCACCGACTCGGCCCGGCCGAGGTCGACGATCAGGTTGCCGCGCTCGAGGCGGCGGGCGATGCCGGTGACGATCTCACCCTTGCGATCCTTGTATTCGTTGAAGACGTTCTCGCGCTCGACGTCGCGCGTGCGCTGCAGGAGCACCTGCTTGGCGGTCTGTGCGGCGATGCGGCCGAAGCCGCGGCGGAAGGTCTTGAGGCCCAGAATGTCGCCGTACTGCTCGTCTTGCGCCTTGGCCTCGAGCGCGTCTTCGTCACGGTAGAAGATCTGAAAGACCAGCTCGTCGCCGGGCTGCACTTCCATGCCCTGCCCCGCGGCCTGGGCCACGGTGATGTTGTTGATCGCGTTGAGGGGGTCGGTGACCACGTCGACCACGGTGATCGCCTGGAAGATTTCCACGACGCCCTTACCGGCCTCGAACTTCGCCTCCAGCGCGCGGTCCTGGCCGAAGTGCTTCTTGGCGGCCGTCTTCATCGCGTCTTCGAGCGTCGAGATGAGGATCGCTTTGTCGATGCCCTTGTCCTTGGCGACCTGGGTGAGGACGTCGTCGAGCTTGAGCGCTGCAGTGGCGGGGGTCATGGGGGTCTTCCTTCTTCCTCGACCGTCGGGTGACGGCCTGTATGTGGGACTGCAAACAACACTTCGTTACGGCTGAAATTCGAGGTTCGCGCGGGCGATGTCTTTGATGTTGATGGTGAAGGGGCCTGCCCCTTCGACCTCGACGGTCACTGCATCAGCGGTGACCTGACGAAGCGTCCCGAGAAAATTTTTCCGGGGCGGTTCGAAGAGGGGGGCGAAGGTCTTGATGCGCACCTGCTTGCCCTGCACGCTCTGAAAGTGCGCCTGCTTCTTCAAGGGGCGATTCAAGCCGGGGCTGCTCACTTCGAGGCTGTACTCGTGCGGAATCACGTCTTCGACGTCGAGCGCCTTGTCGACCGCGTGGCTGGCGAGGGAACACTCTTCGACGCCCACGGCGCCGCCGGGCTTGTCGATGAACAAACGGAGGATCCACCCGCCATGCTCGCGGACGAACTCGAGATCGAGCAGCTCCAGACCTTCGGCCGCGATGAGCGGTTCGCAGATCTGCTGCACTTTCTCTTCCACCTGATGTTTCGTCTCAGCCACGTTCGATCGACCCCCAGAAAATAAAAAAGTGGGCACCCCGGCCCACTTTTCTGAACATCCGAAAAATTGGTAGCGGGCATCTACGACACCACCCCACCCCGTGTAAACAGCCGCACCATGCGCATCGCAGCTGCCCAGATGACCAGTGGTGCCGAGAAGGCCGTCAACCTCGACGTCGCGACCCGCTTGATAACCACTGCCGCGGCCTCCGGCGCCCACCTGGTGGGGTTGCCGGAAAACTTCGCCTGGATGGGCCTTGAATCCGAGCGCGCCGACAACGCCGAGACGCTCGAAGGGGCCACCCTCGCCCGCATGGCCGAGCTCGCCAGATCATTGAAGATTTCAGTGCTCGCAGGCTCGGTGCTGGAATCAGGGGCCCCGGGGGGGCGGGTGTACAACACCAGCACCCTCTTCGGCCCCGACGGTGGGCGGCTGGCGGTGTATCGGAAGATTCACCTGTTCGATGTGGAGGTCGGCGACGGGCAGACCTACCGCGAGTCGGCCGCGGTCGCGCCGGGCACCGAGGTGGTGGTGGCCGAGGCGCCGTTCGGCAAGGTGGGGCTGTCGGTTTGCTACGACCTCCGCTTCCCCGAGCTCTATCGCCGCCACGCGGAAGCGGGCGCGGTGTTGCTGACCGTGCCGGCCGCGTTCACCTTGATGACGGGAAAAGATCACTGGGAGGTGCTGCTGCGCGCCCGGGCGATCGAGAACCAGGCCTACGTGATGGCGCCGGCGCAGCAGGGCAAACACCCGAAGGACCGCCTGACCTGGGGTCACGCGATGGTGATCGACCCCTGGGGGTTGGTCACCGCGCGCGCCTCGGAAGGTGAAGGCCTGGCCATGGCGGAGCTCGATCTGGAGTACCTCGCCAAGGTTCGGCGCACCCTGCCAGCGCTGCAGCACCGCAAGCTTTGAGACTCTGGCCGTGCGGCGCCCGCGCAAACGCCGATACAGATGCCTCACTATCGAATGAAGCGGTCATGAACGCGTCGCGGTTCTTCCGTGACGCCGCCGCCGAGCTCGAGCAGCGAATCGAGCGACCGGCCGAAATCCACCGGCCTTGCGAGGGCGTCGTCGATGGCCGAATCTGGGATTTCAGTATCGACCGCCAACAGTTCGCGAACATCATTGCTGACTGGTGGTTGGTGCTTTGGTGGGGTGGTCACGATGTTTCCCCGGGCCGCGCAGGGCCCGCTGTCAGTGAGGGTCGCGCTGTTCGATCGCGCGCAGGCGCTGCTCGTAATCGTCAAGTCGACGCTCGACACCCGCGCGAAGGTCCAGCGCGGTCTTGATTCCGCGGGCCAGCATCACCATCTGCTCGGCCAGGTCCTTCAGCGTCGTCTCAACTGCCAAAAAGCGTTGATCGGTGAGATCAAACCGAGTCGTGACTTCTGTGCGCAGTCCCCCGATCTGAGCCGTGACGTCTGAGCGTAGACCGCTGATCTCGGCGCGCACCCCCCGGTTCTCGTCTCGGATTTCCTGAAGGATTTTGATCGTGAGGTCCGTCGGTTCCATAGCTCGGGAAAGCATAGCCGAGAGACCGGGGCAATTCTTGGCGGGCGAGGTATAGGACGGCCTCATGCGGCTCGCGCCTCTGTTGCTTTTCACTCTGCTCTCTGGCTGCGCCACAGCGAAGCTCGTCGGTGATCGCGCCTTCACGCCCGAAGACCCGCAGATCGAACGCACCATCGTGGTCGAGCCGTTGTTCGAGCTGGCCGAGCTGCAGACCTCGACCCGCACCGAGTACGCCACCATGGGCTCCGGGTACGGCAGCTATGGCGGCTTCGGGCGGGGGCCGAGCTCGATCGCGATCACCCGGCAGGTGCAGGAAAAGCCTTTCTTCGCCAAGCCCACCACGCTGACCGAAGTGCAGCAGCGGGTGCTCTCCGAAGTGCAGCGCCGCCGTCCCAGCTGGCGCGTGACCTCGACCTCCGGCGCATCGTTGCTCAAAGGCCCGGTCACGGTGGTGCGCACCATCATCGAAGGCAACGACACCATCGCGAGCGATCGCACGCTCAAGAACCTCGCGTTCGGGTTTGGCCTGATCATCTGGCCGCTCGAGTTCTTCAACATCAACCCGGTGGAAGAAACCGTGCGCGTGTACGGCCTGGTCGAGCGCTACACCCTCGACGCCGCCGCGCTGCAGTCGCGCCTGGTGAAGTACCCCAGCCAGCCCGACTTCGCGGTCAACCTGGTGAGCGTGCCCCCGCTGCGGCGCGAGTTCGGGTTGGACATCACCTACAACGAAGGCCTGCTCGCCGACGAGCGCCCCCGCCCCGCCGTGTTGATCGACGGCTTCGTCGATCGCCTGGCCAGCGCCTTCATCGCCCTCGTCGAGGAGCCGCAATCGTGAGCATCTGGGACTCGGTCAAACCGAAGAAGAAGAGCGTCACCGCGAGCGCAATCGTGCTCTCGAAAGATCAGAAAGAACTGACGCTCACGTGGAACGACGGCACCACCACCGCGGTGGCCTCGCGCCGGCTGCGGCAGTTCTGCCCGTGCGCTGGCTGCGTCGAAGAGTGGAGCGGCAAGCGCACCTTCGAGATCGAGAGCATTCCGCAGGAGATGAAGGTGATCGAGGTGCACAGCGTGGGGAACTACGCGCTCTCGTTCACCTTCGGCGACCTGCACAACACCGGCATCTTCCAGTGGGAATACCTCAAGGAATTGTCGACCGCTGCCCCGGCATGAGTTCCCGCCAGGGCACCACGCCGAGCAACACCCCGCTCACGCACAACACCGCGCCGCTGACGCCGAGCACCGTGACCGGCTCACCGAGCCAACCCAGCGCGAGCACCCACGCCACCGCCGGCACCAGCTGAGTCGTCGCGCTGCCCACGGTCGCGCTGGTGAAGCCCATGCCCCAGGTGAAAAGCAGCTGCGCGATGATCGACAACAACCCGATCACCAGGCACAGCCAGAGCGAGGTCCCTGAGAGCGCGACCCAGCGCGGCGCCGCCAGCGGAGCGCTCACCAGCAGCCCGCCCACGCAGAACGCGAAGAACACCGTGGTGGCGTCGGTGTCGTTGCGCAGCTTGCGGATCGCGGTCATCGCGCCGCCGCCGAGAATGGCCGAGAGCACGCCTGCCACGGCGCCGAGATCGGGAATGAAGGGGTTTTCGACCGAGCCCGTGGAGAACGCGACCACCACCGCGCCCGAGGTCGCCACCAGCAAGCCCGCGCGCCGCAACGTCGTCGAGGTCTCTCCCAGGAAGATGGCCGCGAACACCGCCGCGTAGATCGGCGATGAATAGTTGAGCACCGTCGCCGGCGCGGCTCCCAGCCGCTCGATCGCGAAGAAGTACGTCACCACCGCCAGCCCGCCGAGCACGCCCCGGGTCAAAAGCATTCGCCCCTGAACGAGGTTGGGCAGGCGCCGCTTCCACCCGAAGAGGAACCCACAGCCGACGATGCCCACCGCGAAGCGCACCGCGGCGACCTCGGCCGCTGGAACTTTGCCCGCGAGCAATCGGGTGAGCACCGCCATCAACCCGAAGAAGACGGAAGAGATCGCGATGACGGCGACTCCGTTGATGCGCGGCTTTTCGACTGCAGTCACGCCGGTGCCCATACGACACGCCCTGCTCGAAAACACGGCACAATGCGCGCCGTGACCGACGAGAAAGACGGCGATGAGATCCTCAAGGGCCCCACGGCGCTCGATGCCAGTGGCCGGCTCGAGCAGCGCTTCGGCAACGTGGAGCCCGCCAGTGGTCCACCGCGGCCGCAGGAAGAGAAGCTCGAGCTCGCAGAGGTCGCTCCGAAGGTGATCGAGCCACGCATCGAGCGGTTCCGCGATGAGCCACCCAATCGAAGGCGTTCCTGGGCGGTGAAGCTGGTGATCGGCGCCCTGGTCTCGGGCGTGGTTGGGCTCGCTGCGCTGCTCCACTTCAAGCCGAAGCTCGACGTGCCCATCCCCGACGGAGTGCGCGAATCGGGCCTGCTCGAACAGCTGGGGAACGATCGGCCGCCCATCATCGTCACCTCGGTGCCGGCGGGGGCCACGATCCTGATCGGGGGCAAGAACGTGGGAGAGACGCCGTGGGCCGGCGAAAATCTCTGGGTTGGCGACACCCCGCTGATTTTGCGCCTCGCGGGCTTTCAGCGGTGGGAAGGCCAGATCAAGGGAGGCGAGCCGGTCAGCCTCGACATTCGTTTGAAGAAGTAAGACCGTGGCCTCGCCATGGTCAAAAAAATTCTCGTCGCCGTCGATGGTTCGAAACCCTCGGTCGAGGCCTGCCACTTCGCGATGGATCTCGCGAAGCAGACCCAGTCCGAGCTCACCTTTCTGTTCGTGATCGAGACTCCGCAGGTGATCCCGGTGGGCCCGCTCTCAGGCTACGTGACCACCTCGCAGGCGCGCTCCGATGAAGACGTGGCGAAGGCCGAGGCGATCGTCGAGCAGATCGCCAAGGAGCGGCCGGGCCTGGCGATCGGCACCCGCGTCGAAATGGGCGAGCCCGTCGACACCATCTGCGAGGTGGCCAAGCGCCTGGGCGTCGAGCTGCTGGTGGTCGGTGCGCGCGGGCACAACGCGGCGCAGCGTTTCCTCCTCGGCTCGGTCAGCGATCGCGTGGTGCATCACGCGCCCTGCCCCGTGCTCGTGGTCAGGCGCTGATGCACGCGAACGCGCAGCTGATCACCGACTTCTATTCGGCCTTTTCACGCCAGGACGCGGCCCCCATGCGCGCGGCGTATGGCCCTGAGGCGCACTTCACCGACCCCGCCTTTCCCGATCTCCGCGGCGCCGACGTCGGCGACATGTGGACGATGCTGTGCGGGCAGGCCCAAGAGTTCCGCCTCGAGTTTGGCGACGTGAGGGCCGACGACACCACGGGCTCTGCGCACTGGGAGGCGTGGTACCGCTTCGGCGGCAAGCGCAAGGTGCACAATGTGATCGACGCCCGTTTCACGTTCGCGGGCGGGAAGATCGCGCGGCACCTCGACTCGTTCGATTTCTGGCGCTGGAGCCGGCAGGCGCTCGGGCCCGCGGGTTGGGTGCTGGGGTGGACTCCGCTGCTCAACAGCGCGGTGGCCAGCCGGGCCAGGGCCGCGTTGACCGCGTGGCAGAAGCGGCGCTGAGCCGCGTCGACCTGGTTACTTCACCACGCGCAGATGGCCCCGCCTCGGCGCGGTGGGCGGCTCGGGCGGACCCTCTTCTTCGCCATCGGCCCGCTTCTCCAACACCACTTCGCGCAACACCGTGCGCGCCGACTTTTCTTCAGAGTCGAAGCTCGGAGGCAGCTTCGCCTTTTCGGTCGCGGAGTCCGCCAGCTCTTGCGGCATGTCGTCGGGGAACATCCAGAACGCGCGCGTGGTGAGAGAGGCGACCGCGTAGAGCGCCGACCACGGAACGCCGACGGTGAAGCGGCTGCCGCCGAACGAGAGCGTCTGCCGCACCCCCCACTCGCTCACCGAGAGATCGGGCGGGTCGAAGCGGTACGAGACGTTGAGCACCAGGTGGTGCTCCTGCCGAAAGCTCTCAGGAACCAGCACGCCCGGGCGCCGGGCATCGAGGTGCAGCTGGGTCATGCCCTCCTCGAGGGCTTCCAGCACGCGGTCCTTCTTCTCTTTCAATTTCCGGTCGCTCACGTCCATCACCGTTTGCGCATCGCGCGGTCCATCTCGCGCTTGGCTTCCCTGTCCTTAATCGTGTCGCGCCGATCGAGCCCCGACTTCCCCTTGCCCAACCCCAGCTTGAGCTTCGCGATGCCGTTCTTGAAGTACATCACCAACGGGATGATGGAGTAACCGCGCTCCTTCACCTTCGTCGCCCAACGATCGATCTCCACCCGGTGAAGGAGCAGTTTTCGCTTCCGGATGGGCGTGTGGCTGAACGCCGAAGCGGGCTTGTAGGCGCCGATGTGGGCGTTGCAGAGGAACAGCTCGTTGCGCTCGGGCTGCGCGTAGGAATCAGACAGATTGGCTTCGCCCGCTCGCAGCGCCTTCACTTCGCTGCCGGTCAGCTGAATGCCCGCCTCGACCGTGTCATCGAACTCGTAGTCGAAGCGCGCGCGCCGGTTCTCGGTGATGAGGATCTCGTCAGCGTTGAGCTTCTCGGCGGCCATGTCTCGGGGCTGTCTGTGACAACCGCTACTGAATGTCGAGGATGCAGACGTTCTGGCTGCAAACGAGGCCCAGCCCTGCGCAGCAGTCGCCCGTGCCACCGCAGGTCTCGTTCTCGCGCCGGCAGCGTTCGGGCGGCGGGGGCGAGCACTGGAGCATGCCGTTGGACAGGCGGCAGTCGCCGCTGCAGCACTCCGAGCCCACGGTGCAGCTGTTGCCCGCCTGGCGGCAGGCCCGCGGCGCCCAGTAAGCGGCGATGTTCTGCGACTGGGTGTTCTGCCCGGGCAGCCAGTACCCGACCTCGCTGGGGTCGGCGCTGGGCGAGGGGTTCTCGGAGATGGCCGTGACCCAGATCTGCTGCCGGCCGGTGCCGCGGGTGCCCACCTGGGTGTTGCCGTAGTCCCGGCGGGTCAAAAAGCTCATCCAGAAATAACCGCCGGCCTTGAAGGGCGAGAAGCGCGGCTGAAACGAATCGGTCGCCGCCGCCCCACCCGAGGCCCTGGTGAGCCGGCGCAGCTCGCTGCCATCGGGCTTCATCAGGTAAAGCGCCGCCGAGCCCGTCTCACTGCGGTTGCTCACGCCGTGTGCAAACGAGAGCCACTTCGAGTCGGGTGACCAGGTCGGGTAACCGTCGGCCACCCCGCCCGGCACGTCGCCGGAGAGCGAAGCGCCCTGGTGCACCACCACCGGGCTGCCCAGCGCATCGGGCCCCGTCACCGGCACCACCGCGATGTCGCCGGTGCTCGCGCTGCCGCCCCAATCGCCCGGCGCCGAGAGCACGGTGTACGCGATGCGGGTGCCATCGGGAGACCACGCCGGGTGCGTCACCCGCTGCGCCGGGAGATTGCTGACCGGGACGATCTGCCCGCTGCGCGGGTCGAGGAAGGCGAGATCGTTGGTGCCTGATTCGTTGCGGCTGATCACCACCCGGGTCTCGTCGGGGTTCCAGCTCGAGAACCACCAGCGCGGGGTCTCGGGCGCCACGTTGCTGATCGGCCAGACCGTGGGCGCAGGGCTGGCGGTGAGGTTGGCGGTGAGATCGAACACCCCGCCGATGTTGTCGCCCCCACCCACCCGGCCCACCATGTAGCGCCCGCTCGGGCTCACCGCGTGGCAGCCGACGCAGTTCTGCCCGTCGACCCCGAAAGGAGGCGTCGGCATGATCTCGGTGCGGGTGGTGGTGCCGTCGTCGATGCGCACGATCCGGCCGCGCGCGATGTCCCAGTAATAGACGCTGCCCACCAGGGCGGCGGCGGCGAAGCGCAGGTTGCGGCGCGGGGCCGCGATCACCTGCTGCGTCGCGCTCTCGAAGCGCAGCACCTCGAGGGTGGCGGTCGAGCCGGGGTTGGTCTGCGCCAGCGCGCGCCACGCGGCGGAATCGATCTGCGCGTGGTGATTGCCGTCTTCGAGCACGTAGGCGGTCAGCTTGAGGTCGGGCTTCTCGAAGCGCACCCGGAACCAGTCGCCCACGGTGCCGGTGAGCCACTGCACGTCGGGCGAGGCCACGTTCTGGGGGAAGACCACACCGTCCAGCGGGTACACCACGTCAGCGCTGCGCGCGGCATCGACCACCGGCGTGCCGGCAAACTGGGTCGCCAGGGCGCCCGGTGCGCCCACGGGCGCGAGGGTCTGCTCGAGCTGCACCAGCACCACCGAGGTCGCGCTGACGGTCTGGGCCCCCTGCGTGAGGGTCGCGGTCACCCGCACGGTGCCGCCCACCAGGCCCGAGGCGGTGAAGGGCCCCCCAATCGGGCTCACCGTGCCGATGGCGAGCGCGTCGACGGCGAACTCCGCGTCGGGCACCACCCGGGAACTTCCATCAGCGAAGAACGCGGTGACGGTGAAGGCCTGCGTGGGCTGGCCGCCGTTGATCGACTGCAGCGCCGCCATCGCGGGGGAAAGCTCGATGCGCAGCAGCAGCGCCTCGCCCGCGTCGAGGGTCGAGCCCCCGCCGGTGCCACCGCCGAGGCTGCCGCCCCCACCGCCGCTGCCGGCGTCGTTCCCGCTGCCCCCACCCGAACCGGTGCCCGCCTGGCAGACGTTGCGCGAGCAGATGAACCCCGCGCCGCAGTCGCTCGACGTCTTGCACGGCTTGGAGGTGTTGCAGGCGCAGCTGGAAGTCAGCGCGACGAGAAGGAGGCCACAAGCGAGGCGCATGAGAGCGACTTAGCCCGCGTTCGCTCGGCCCCACAAGTGAGGGCGGAAGGCAAACGCCCTCATGAACAAGCGCACGCAAGTTCTTGCCGATGCTCGGCAAATTGTCTGCGAAGGGGAAGTTTCAGCCCAGCTGCAGGCCGACGTTGTCGATCAGCCGGGTCTTGCCAATGAAAGCGGCGATCAAGGCGCGCGCGGGGGCGTTTTTCTCGAGCGTCGAGAGCCCGGTGAGGCGGCTGGCGTCGACGATCTCGACGTAGTCCTCGCGGGCCTGCACCGTTACCAGCTCGTGCCGAATGGCGGCCACGAGCCTCGCCACGTCAGCCTCACCATCGGCCGCGAGCCTCTGCGCCGCGAACAGCCCGCGAGAGAGGCCCAGCGCGCGCTGCCGTTCTTCCGCCGAGAGGTAGCTGTTGCGCGAGCTCATCGCCAGGCCGTCGGTCTCGCGAATGGTGGGCATGCCGATGATCTCCGCTCCCAGATCGAGGTCGGCGTTGAGCTGGGTGATCACCTGCAGCTGCTGAAAGTCTTTCTCCCCGAAGAGCGCCACGTCGGGGCGGAAGAGCGCGAGCAGCTTCGCCACCACCGTCGCCACGCCCCGAAAGTGACCAGGGCGCTTCTCGCCGTCGAGCCCCTGGCTGACCTGCTCGACGTTCACGTAGGTCTGGTAGCCGGGCGGGTACACGGCAGCGGGCTCGGGCATGTACACGCCCACCACGCCGGCGCTGCCGCAGCGGCGCAGATCGCCTTCCGCATCCCGGGGGTAGGTCGAGAGATCTTCCTTCGGCCCGAACTGCGTCGGGTTCACGAAGATCGAGGCCGCCACCACGTCGGCGCGGCGGCCTCCCTCGCGCATCAGCGAGAGGTGCCCTTCGTGGAGAAAGCCCATGGTGGGAACAAGCGCGAGCTTCTGCCCGCGCTGCTGCACCGACTTGACCCAGGCTCGCACCTCACCTGGCGTCTTCCACACGACTGGATTCGACATCTCTTTAGACCGGTACGCCGTAGACGCTGTGCTTCTCGTCGCGCTCGGACGGTTCGACGTCGGGGTTGCTCGCGACCAGCCGCATGGTGTTGCTGCGGAAGGAATGATCTTCGTCGGGGAAGCTGCCTGCTCGCACCTCGTCGAAGAACGACTTCGCGGCGCCGTTCACGTCGTTGCTGAGCATCGCGTAGTGCTTGACGAACTTCGGCTTGAAGTGCGGGTTGAGCCCCAGCAGGTCGTAGCAAACCAGCACCTGGCCATCGCAGTGCTTGCCCGCCCCGATGCCGATGGTGGGAATCGAGAGCCGGGCGGTGATGGTCTTGGCGAGCTCGAGCGGAACGCCCTCGAGCACCAGCGCGTAGCAACCGGCCTGCTCGAGCGCGACGGCGTCATCGAGCAGCTTGCGCGCGGTGTCTTCATCGCGGCCCTGCACCACGTAGCCGCCCATCTTGTGAATGGACTGCGGAGTGAGGCCGAGGTGGCCCATCACCGGAATCGAGGCGCGCACGATGCGGGTGACGACGTCGCTGAATTCCGCGCCGCCTTCCAGCTTCACGCTGCCCACCCCGCCTTCAGCCACCAGGCGGCCCGCGTTGGCGACCGCCTGGTCGACCGAGTTCTGGTAGCTCATGAAGGGCATGTCGCCCACCACGTGCGCCCGCTTGGTGCCGCGGGTGACGGCACGCGAGTGGTAGACCATTTGATCCATCGTCACGGGGAGGGTCGAGTCATGACCCTGAAACACCATGCCCAACGAATCGCCAACCAGCAGGACATCGGCGCCGGCTTCGTCGAAGAGGCGCGCGAACGTCGCATCGTAAGCAGTGACCATGCAGATCTTCTGACCTGCGGTCTTCAACTTCTTGAGCGTGTGGATGGTGACCTGGTTTCCCACGGTTCACCTCCTGCGTCTGTGCTGCGGGTGACGCCCTGAAACTGCTGTCGGTGCGCCGCTCTTGCGAGTCGCCGTCGACCAGGACTGACTACAGAAGATCTAACAGTCTCGTTTCCTGAATGAGGGCGTTTGCCTTCCGCCCTCACTTCTTACTTTCTGCTGGGCAGCGGCTGGTAGTGCACCGTGCCCTTGCGCGTCTGCCGGATCACCTGCATCAGATTCTCCAGGTCTTCCGGGTTGTTGACGAAGTCGATGTCTGACGTGTTGACCACCAGCAGCGGCGTGTCGGTGTAGTGAAAGAAGAAGTCGTTGTACGACTTGCACAGCGACTCCAGATAGGCCGAGTCGAACTTGCGCTCGAAGTCGCGCGCCCGCTTCTTGATGCGCGCCAGCAGCACGTCCATGCGGGCCTGCAGGTAGATGACCAGGTCGGGCTTGGTGACGCGGGGCCCGAGCGCTTCGAACATGCGCTCGTAAAGACCCATCTCGTTCTCGTCCAACGTGAGCGCCGCGAAGATGCGGTCTTTCGCGAACAGGTAGTCGCTCACGGTGACCGAGGCGAACAGGTCTTGCTGGAAGAGCTCCTGTTGTTGGCGAAAGCGCGACAGCAGAAAGAACATCTGCGTCTGAAACGCGTACTTCGCGCGGTCGCCGTAGAAGTTGGCGAGGAAGGGGTTTTCTTCGACGACCTCCATCACACGACGCGCCCCAAAGCGCTCCGCGACGATGTTGGTGAGCGAGGATTTTCCGACGCCTATCGGACCCTCGACGACGATGTAGCGATGGTCCAGTTTCATGTGCGCCCAGGCCGATTTACCGGCCCGAAATGAAGGTCAGTCACACAACCACAGGAGGTTTTGAGGCGCAACGGAAGTTCAAGAAATGCCAACAAGATCAAGCCGTTCATTGACCCCACATGTCACGTCACGTATGGTCATTTCATGGCCATCCCGAGGGGGAAGCAGTCGACGGTCGTCGCGCTTGAAGCAGCCCAGACGGAAAACCCGCCGGTCGAGCTCGCGGCGAGCCCGCT
>JAYVNA010000921.1:0-2584 GCA_043758715.1 Archangium sp. | reverse complement strand
TCCTGGGCGCGAGCGCCGACTACAACAAGGACTTCGTCAAGCTGTGGAAGGACGCCAAGCCCCTGCCCTTCCGCTACGGCTACCTCGACAAGAACTTGAGCAAGCACATGCTGATCACCAAGAAGGCGCCGCCGGCGCAGTAGGCTGCACCCCGTGCTGCTGCCGCTCCTGCTCGTGCTGGCCCAGGCGCCCGACGCCGGGCCAGAGCCCGAGCCGACGACGCCCGCGCGGGAGCTGATCAACCGCACCACCGAGAGCGAATACGTCGAGCAGGTGCTCGACGACGGCAAGCACGTTCGTTTCGGGACGAAGGACGACGGCCCGGTGCACGTGTGGCGGCCGCGCACCTACCGCTCCGACACCGCCGTCACCGTCATCTACCTGCACGGCTTCTTCACCTCGGTCGACCAGGCGGTGCGTGACCATCACCTCACCGCGCAGTTTCGCGATTCGGGGCGCAACGCGTTGTTCATCATTCCCGAAGCGCGCAGCTGGCGCTCAGACCCGGTGTTCTGGCCCGATCTCGAGAAGCTGCTGCTGGCGGTGGAGAAGCGGCTCAAGATCAAGCGGCCCAAAGGGCCCATCGTGCTGATGGGTCACTCGGGCGCGTACCGCACCATCGCGGGCTGGCTGCCTCACGAGAACGTCACCCAGGTGCTGCTGGTCGATGGCTTCTATGGCAACGAGTCTGACTTCAAGGACTGGCTCGATGCGCCGCCCGCGCCGAGGCAACTGGTGCTGGTGGGCTTCGACACCCAGCAGCGCGCGGAATGGATGCTCAAGAAACGCGCGGCCTCGGTGCAGCTCGACACCCTTCCGTGGATCTACGACGAGCTGCCGACGGCGATTCGCACCGCGCCCCTGGTGAGCGTGCAGTCAGAACGAATGGATCACATGCAGCTGGTCACCGATGGGCGGGTGTTGCCCTGGCTGCTGCATGCGTTTCGTTGATCAGCCAAGCGTCTCGGAGAACAGCGCGGTCACCCGCTCCCAGTGAAGCTCACATGCCTCGGCGTCGAACACTGGCATGTCAGGCACCGCGAAGCCGTGCGCCTTTCCCGGGTAGAGCTCGACTTGCGCGCGCACGTGGGCGGACTGGCACGCCTGGGTGAGGGCTTCACGTTGCTCGGGGGTGCACGAGCGATCGTTGTCGGCACAGGCGAAATACAAGCGTGCCTTCACCTGGGGCAGACCGAGGTGCGGGCTGTCGGGCTTGTCGGTGACCAGGTTGCCGCCGTGAATGCTGGCGACCGCGGCGATCTTCTCGGGCCACGCGGCTGCGGCGCGCAACCCGAGCGTGCCACCCATGCAGTAGCCGACCACGCCCACTCCGCCCTTCTTCACCTCGGGCAGTGCTTCCAAGGCGGCGAGGTAGAGGCCGACGTCACGCATGGCAGGCACGGGGTTCACCGCCGCTCCGACGATCTTCATCAGCCGCGTGCGCTCGGGTTCGTCACCCCAGACGGTCTTCGCGTTGAAGGGCGCGACCTCTCCCGAGCGATAGAGCAGGTTCGGCAGGAGAACGAAGAAACCGGCAGCAGCGAGGTGGGCTGCCATCGTCTCCGCGGCCGGGCGCACGCCGAAGGCGTCCTGGAACATCAACACCGCTGGCCAGGGGCCGGTGCCCACGGGCTGGTGCGTGCTGCAGCGAACTTCACCGTCGGGCGTCTTCACCGTGAGGGTCATGGAGGCCTGATTTACCTAATGCCCAGCGCGGCGTAATGGAGACAATGTCGCTCAGCCGTAACGCTGAGCCGCCTCGAACGGGCGAGGAGCCGCCACATCACCGCGCGGCATTGTGCGGGGCGGCGCGGGCCTCAGGAGTCCGGAAGGCAACGGTGAATCTCGGCGAGCAGGAAGTACTGATCGGCGGTCAACAGGTAGAACAAGTCTTCGTCGATGGCCCACAAGCGCTCGACCTCTACGAACACGGCGGTGACCTGCTCCCGCAGCACCACCGAGACCGTGGGGCATTCCCGCCCTCGAATCCTCAGGTGAACCTCCCGGACCTCGGAACCGTCACTCTTCCCAGAGGCGCTCGCCCTTAGCTGCAGCGCTGCTTGCTCGCCGATCACGAATCAAGCGTGAGGTGACCCTGACCGTGTTTTGGATCTCGCTCAAGGTGAACACCCATCGTGATCACCTGGCATTCAATTGCATTCGCGGTAGCTCCACCGCGCCGGAAATCATCGCCATGCGACGATGTCTCAGTCTCTTTTGCTCAGTCCGGCTTCACGCAGTAACCCCAGTCGGGAGCCAGCGCCACGCCGCACCAGAGTCTCTCTCGATTCATCTCGCACCGCGCATTGTGATGGCACACGAACAACCCGCCATCCGCGGAACAGTAGTCGTCATTGTCATCCGCTGCCTGGGAGTGAGTGATGCACGTGCCGTGACGGCAAGAGACAACGCAGCAGGCGGGAGTTTTGGTGTGAATTCTCGAACAAGCACCGGCCAATCCCGCGAGGCGATCCCTTTCCGCGCGCCACCACTCAGCGTTGACGGCAGTGCATTCGTAGTGCGTGTTCCGCAAGCCCGTAGGCATCGTGTTCCGCAAGCCCGTAGGCATGCAGTCGCTGTCGCG
>JAYVNA010000920.1:0-23297 GCA_043758715.1 Archangium sp. | reverse complement strand
CGGCGCAGAAGCGCATCACCGAGGCTGAGACGCGCTTGAAGGCGTTCGAAGTGACTGATGCGCGGGCTGAAGAGCAGCGCGTGATCATTCGGCGCGAGCAGAGCCGCATCGCCGTCGGCGCGCTGAAGTAAGTCATCTGTTTCCCTCTCCCCGCGGGGGAGAGGGTCAGGGAGAGGGCTTACCGCTTCTTCTTCTTCGCAACCGCCGCGACCTTCTTCTTCGCCACCGGCTTGCGAACGACGCTCTTCTTCTTCACCGACTTCGCCGCCTTCTTCGCGACCGGCTTCTTCTTCTTCACCGTGACGGGCTTCGCCTTCGCCTTCTTGCCCACCTTCGCCTTGGGAGTCGCGGGCACGGTCGGCCGGGGAGGCGCCTTGCTCTCCGCCTTCGCCTCGAGCACTTCCCGCACCTGCGCCGCGGCGGCCTGAGCCCAATCGAGCCTCAGCGCACCACTGCGCGCCAGCGCGCTGAGCACCTCATTCGGGGGCGGCCCGCCCTCAGTCGTAATCACCCCGCCGGTACCGGTGGTGAGCGTCGAGCGCACCAGCGACTCCAGCGCCGCACGCCCGAGGATCACGTGCTCGACTTCCTTGTACCGCCGGGCGAGGGCTTCACCGGCCTTCGCGCGCAGCTCGACCACCGCCTCGCGCGAGAACGACCCATCATCACCTGCGACATCATCGACGTCTTCCGGCCGCGGCCCGTCCCACACGCTCAACGAGTTGTCGTCGACGGTGAGCGCGATGCGGTTGAGGGCGAGCTGCAGCGTGGCGACGGCTTCAATCTCACCGCGCAGGGCCTGGAGCGTCTGATTCATCTGAGTTTGCACATGAACCTCCCGGGAAACTGGCGGCAGTCTACGCCGGTGCATTTCGAACGATGCGTTCAATTCAACTCTGGCGTTAGGTTCTCGGAATGTTCGAGTTGTTTCACGCCATCTCCGATCCCGGCAGCGCACGGGTGCGTAAGTACGTGGTCGACCACGAACTGACCGAGGCCATCCGCTTCCGGAACGTCACGTACGAGGAAGTGCAGAAAGACCTCACCGCGCGCGGGGGCACCACCGCCCCGGCCCTGTGGGATGGCGAGAAGCTCTTCACGGGCGCCGAGGCCATCATCGCCCGGCTGATCGCCTACGCTGACGTCGGGCGGAACTGATGAGCGTGGATGCGACCCAGGCGTTGGTGTTGATGGACCAGTTGCTCGAGACGGGCGACGCCAACTGGCCCGGCGTCGGCCGGTTCTTGTTGGTGCTCACCGAAGCGCGAGGCCGCAACGGCGCCGCTCCGGGCGTGCACGATTTTCCCAGGCGCGAGGTGGAGTTTCATCCCGACCCGAAGGTGCTGGAGCAGGTGCGGGTGCGCGCGTCGTTCCCCGGCTTCGGGACGCTGGTGGTGAAGGAAGGGGTCGTCACCTTCAATTCTGATCCCGGGCTTCGGGCCCGGTTGATCAAGGCGCCCGCGGCGCGTTTCACCGCGGCCGAGCCGGTGGTGATTCGCCAGGACGCTCCGGTCCCTGAGGTGGCGGAAAAGCCGAAGCCCTGGTGGCGTCGCTTGTTCTCCTGACCCTCACCAATCGAGCGGCGGACCCACGAAGCGAGTTCCCTCTGGGAACCGCAGCCCGAACCGAGCCGAGAGGACCTCGAGCAGCTCCTCAGGGCTCTTGAGCACCGTGGTCTTCGCTTCCCCTGCGCGCGGCCGCTCGGTGAGCTCGCGGTTGAGCAAGGTGAGCCGGGCTCCGTCATCGAGCGCGCGGGCGGCGAGCAATCGGTTGCGGAAGTGCGACTGCGGGTGCGCGCTGGTGAACCAGTTGCCGACCTCGCGATCGATCAACGGCATCTCTTCGAGGGTGAACTCGCAGACGTCGGACCAGGTGTCGCCCAGCTTCACCTGGTGAAACAGCTTCCCCTCTTCGCGCACGATGCGGCGGGGCTCGTGCGGCGTCGGCTGTTCTCCTTCGTGGTCGACCCTGAACGCGCTGGTCGGTGAGAGCCCTCCCACGCCGACGTCGGCGATGAAGCGCTCTCCCTCGATGGTGACGATGTTGAAGACGTGGGTGCGGGGTGGGGTGAAGTCACGCGGCCGCTGCAGCCGCACGCGCGCGCTGACGAGCTTCGCGTCGAAACCGAGCGCAGTGAGCACCCGGTGGAACAACGGGTTCTGCTCGAAGCAATACCCACCGCGGTGGCCTTGAATGATCTTCTTGTCGACCGCCTCGTCCGAGAGATCGACGCCCCGCCCCAGCAGCACGTCGAGGTTCTCGAAGGGGATCGCCTTCACGTGCGCTGCACAGAGCGCGTCGAGCGTGGCGAGGGTGGGCGGCGTCTGGCCGTGGAAGTCGATGCGACGGAAGTAGGCCTGGAGATCGATGGGCATCACGTCAACTCATAACCCGACTCCTTCGCCGGCATCTCGTCGCTGTAATCCACATGAGGTCTGGCTTGCCCTCTCCCCGACCCTTTCCCCGCGGTGGAGAGGGGGAAAGGAGAGAGAGTCAGGAGTTCACGGGCTCGAGGTCGGCCCAGTTCTTCCCGGCCTCGACGCCCACGCGCACGGGCACTTCGAGAATGAAGGCGTTGCGCATCGCCTCGGAGCACAGCTTCGCCGCCGCCTCGAGTTCTTCCTCGGGCACCTCGAACAACACCTCGTCGAGGATCTGCAGCAGCGGCACCGTCTTGAGCCCCGACTTCTTCAGCGCGCGATCGACGTCGAGCAACGCGCGCCGAGAGACGTCGCTGACCGAAGCTTCGTGCGTCGCGCGGCGGGCGAGGCGCTCGGCGTAGGAGCGCAGTTGCGAATCGAGTGAGTCCAGGCCACCGATGGGCCAACCCCGGCCCGCGATGGTGGTGATGAAGCCGCGCTCGCGCACCAATCGCAGCTGCTCGTCCTGGAACTCGCGCACCTTCGCGTAGTGGCGATCAAACCTCGCGATGTATTCCTTCGCTTCGGGCGGAGTGATGCCCAGCTGCATGCCCAGCGAACTCGCGCCCTGGCCCGCGAACGTGGCGAAGTTCACCACCTTGCCGATCTGCCGTTCCTCGAGGGTGATGGTCTCGGGCGGCTTCTCCAGCACCGCCGCGGCCGTGAGCCGGTGCATGTCGTCGCGTTTGCGAAGCGGCTCCATCAACGCCGGATCTTTCGTGAGGTGCGCGAGCACGAAGAGCCCCAGCTGGCTGAAGTCGACCGACATCAACACCTTCCCCGGCGGCGCCACGAACGCCCGGCGAATGCGCGCCATCTCGGGGGTCCGCCCCGGCACGCGCCCGAGATCCGGGTTGGTGTTGATCAGGTGCCCCGAGAACGAACGCGCGAGGTGGAAACGCGAGTGCACCCGGCCATCGCTGGCGATGCACTTGCGCAGTGAATTGATCCAGCTGTCGCGCAGCCGCCGCACGCCGCGCCACCGCATCACCAGCCCGACGATGGGGTGCGCGTGGTCGATTCGTTCGAGCGCTTCATTGGCCGTGCTCCAGCCTGTGCGGGTGTGCAGCACCACGGGCAATTTCAATTCTTCGAACAACACCGTGCCCAGCTGCTTCGAGGAGTTGATGTTGAAGGCGTGCCCGGCGAGCGCGGTGATCTCCTTCTCCAGCTCGCCCTCCAGAGTGACGAAGGCCGTCTCCGCGCGGGTGAGCTCTTCGGGGTCGACCTGAATGCCGGTCAGTTCCATGCGCACGAGGGTGTCTTGAAGCTCGAGGTACTCGTCGAGCAGCGCGCGATCGACGGTGAGCTTCGCGGAGATCGCCGCTGACGCATCGGCGCGTTGACCTGCGATTTCGGCAGCGCGTTCCGGCGTCAGCTGCGCCCAGCTCTTTCGGGCCTTGCCCACGCCGCGCACTTCATCGTCGTTGGGCAACGCGCGCCCCAGCACGTGACGCGCGATCAGCGGCAGTTCGTGCGGCGCCCAGTTGCTCGGTTCGGTGAGGTGCGATTGACACTCGCTGTCCGCCACGATGCCCGCGAGGTGCACGCCCATGCGCCGGAGCGCAACTTGTGGCCCCACCAGCGAGTGCCCCTCTTTGGGCGCTGATGGATCTTCGAGCCACTTCACCAGCCGCGCCCAGCCCGGCGCCTGCGCGCGAACATAGAACGCCACCCCCGCGCCCGCGGAGAGCCCGATGCCCGTCAGCGTCTCGGTGGACGGCGGCGCGTCTTCTCCATCGGGGGGATCTTCGAGCAACGCGTGAAGGGCGACCGGTCCGCGGCCCAACTTCTCGAGCGCGGCGCAGACCTCGGCTTCCTGCTCGCAGACCTCCACCGTGCGCGCGGCCCCGGCATCGACGAGCAGCTCAGCGAAGCCGAGCTGGTCGAACACCGCGTTGAGCGCGTTCACCTCGGGCGCGACGTAGGTCAACGACGCGAGCGGGAGGGGCAGAGGACGTGAGGTGTCGAGTTTCCCTTCAGCGAGAATGCGAGGGAGGTCAGCCTGCGCGGCCTTGAGCGCGTTGCCGACCCGGCCCTTGATGGCCTCGAGCTGTTCCATCGCCTTCTCGACCGTGCCGTATTCCTGCAGCAGGCCGCTGGCCCCCTTCGCGCCGATGCCCGCGATCCCCGGCAGCGTGTCTTCATCGCCGACCAGCGCCAGCCACTGCGCCACCTGCGCGGGCTTCACGTTGAAGCGCTTCTCGACGATCTCCGTGGTGTAGCGGACGTCTTTGTTCGCGTCGAACCACCACGCTCTTTCACCGACCAGCTGCGCGTACCGCTTGTCGACGCCCGCGATGATCACGTCGTCGCCTGCGTCGAGCGCGGCGTGGGCGTAGCTGGCCACCACGTCGAACTCGTCGGTGGTCTCGACCACGTGCAGGCCGAACGCGCGGAGCAGACCGGGCAGCGGCGCGAGCTGCTTCTTCACGAGTTCAGGCCACGGGTGCTCGCTGGCCCTCGAGTCGATCACGGCCACCGCGCGGGCCGGCAGCTTGAAGGCCAACACCCGGGTGAGCGCGCGGGCGACGGCGAAGAGACCGTTCACCGGCTCGCCGGCGCGTGACTTGCGATCGGTCGGCACCAGCTGAAAGCCGCGCCAGAGCAGGTTGGTCGCCGAGGCGATGAGCGTTCGTTCAGTCACGGGCGAAGAGAATTGATCGAAACCGGCCTGCGGAAAATAAAGAGGGACAGGCTGCTTTTCCCCGCTGTCCGCGAGGTGACCTTCAGCGGGAAAAGCAGTCTGTCCCTTTTTATTTACACTTCCACGATGCGTCCCCGGCCCAGCGGGGTTCTGGGCAGCGCCGCGCGGAAGAAATCGGGCCACGGGCTCTTCACCTTTACCCGCTTCAGGCACGCGCTCATCGGCGCGGCCAGCAATGGCCCGAACAATGGCTCTGCTTCCCCGCCCGCGGGACCGAACTCGACCTCGAGTTCCTCGAGCTTCGGCCACTGCGCCGACACCAGCGGAGCGATCGCCTCGAGGGACAACCGCGAGGCTGAAAAGTGCGTCAGCTCGGGCAACACGATCTTTCCCAGCGTGTGTTCGATGCCATGGAGCTCGAGCACCCGAAGCCCGGGGTAGGCGGCATAGAGCGGCTCGACCTGGCCAACCACGATGGGCCCGTCGATGTGCGGGTGACCGAGGTCGAGCCCGACGTTCACCACCAGCGCCTCCAGCCGGGGGAAACGGGGCCCCTCCCCCAGGCTCGCCCACAGCGCCGTGAGATCGCCCTGGCCGTCCCAGCGAAGGGCGTTGAGCACCACTCGCCGCAGCAGCTGCGCCTCCGGCCGCTTCACCAACAGACTGAGCGCCTCGAAGGGCTTGTCGTCGACCTCGAACACCACCTCGGCCAGAAAACCGTGTTCCCACCGGCACGAGGTGAGCGGAGCACCCAGCACCTCCTTGAGGGCCGGCTCCAGCACGTCCAGGCGCAACGACTCCTCACGAACGTCAGGCTCAGTGCCGCGATCGGCGCGGTTGAGCTGCAAGGTGATGAATTCCCCGTGAACGTTGCCCTGTTCCAGCTGCCGATCGGCATAGACCCGCAGCGCCCCGGGCTCGGGGTTTCTGGCCAGGGTCGCGAGGAAACCGTCTTCGGTCATCAGAAAGGGGCGCAGCGTACTCCCAGGACCCCATCTCAGGAGAGTGGGCGGAATCGTGATCGGTTTCCGAACCCACGGTACACTGCCCGCTGGCCGTCACCCTTAAGCCCACGAAGGTCTCCATGAAGTCCCACTCACGGCTGCTCTTCGCGCTGCTCGGCGCCCTGTCCCTCGTGTCGGCAGGCTGCTCGCGCACGGGCCTCTTCCTCTGTGGCAACTCGGGCGACGGCCCCTGTCCCGACGGCTATTCCTGCGTGGACAACCGCTGTCAGCCGGGCGTGGCGGGCTGCGCCACCGGGGAAACCACCTGTTCCGGCGCTTGTTCCAACCTGCAGACCGACGAGGCCAACTGCGGAGCCTGCGGCCGGGCCTGCGCCGCCGGCGCGGTCTGCCAGGCGGGCACCTGTTCGCAGAGCTGCCCCAGCGGTCAATCGTTCTGCAACGGCCGCTGCATCGACGTCACGGCTGATCGCCTCAACTGCGGCGCCTGCGGCACCACCTGCAATTCCATCGAGCTGTGCATCGCCGGCAGCTGCAACTGCAGCGCGCCTCTTCAGGCGTGCAGCGGCCAGTGCACCGACACCCAGTCCGACGCGCGGAACTGCGGCGCCTGCAACGTCGCCTGTGCCGATGGCTCGTTCTGTTCTGCCGGGCGCTGCACCACCACCTGCTCGCCCCCGCTGTCGATCTGCGGCACGGGCTGCATCGATCTCCAGACCGATCGTTTCCACTGCGGCGGCTGCAGCACCGTGTGCGGCGGCAACGCCCTCTGCGCCGGGGGCCGCTGCGTCGCCACCTGCCCCACGGGTCAGCTCACCTGCAACAACGCCTGCGTGGATCCCCGCACCGATGTCGCCAACTGCGGCGGCTGCGGCATCTCGTGTGGCCCCAACGGCACGTGCAACAACGGCCGCTGCGTACAGGGCTGCACCACCCCCGGCGAGGTGCTGTGCAACGGCGCGTGTGTGAACACCACCACCGACCTGCGCAACTGCGGCGGCTGCAACATCACCTGCGGTCCGCTCGAGAGCTGCAACCAGGGCACCTGCGCCACCATCTGCGCGCTGCCGCTGGTGGCGTGCAACGGCCAGTGCGTCAACCCGCTCACCGATCGCACCAACTGCGGGGGCTGCAACGTGCAGTGCACCGTGGCGCAGACCTGCAGCAACGGCCAATGCACCGGCTGCGCTCCGGGCCTGGCGCTGTGCAACGGCCGGTGTGTCGACCTGGCCAATGACCCCGCGAACTGCGGCCTGTGCAACCGCCCGTGTGGCCCCAACCAGGTCTGCGCCAATCGAACCTGCGGCACCACCTGCCCCCTGCCGCTCGCGCAGTGCCCTGATGGCTCGTGCGTCGATCAGAGCACCGATCCACGCAACTGCGGCGGGTGCGGCGTGAGCTGCGCGCCGGGCGCGGCCTGCGTGAACCGGGTGTGCACCTCGGTCTGTCCTCCGGGCCAGGTGAACTGCTCGGGTACCTGCACCAACACCAGCACCGACAGCGCGAACTGCGGCGTGTGCGGCCTCACCTGTCCCATGGGCACCACCTGCACCAGCGGCACCTGCGCGTGTCCCGCAGGCTCATCGTTGTGCAACGGCCGCTGCGTGAGCACCGGCAGCGACCCCGCGAACTGCGGCGGCTGCAACGTGCGCTGCGCCGCGGGCCAGACGTGCAACAACGGCCAGTGCGGCTGCCCCGCGGGCACCGTCAGCTGCGGCGGCCAATGCGTCGACACTCGTTCCAACCCCTCGAACTGCGGCGGCTGCGGCGTGGCGTGCGCGCTCGGCCAGACCTGCACCCTGGGCACCTGCGCCTGCCCGGCCGGGAGCACGTTGTGCAACGGCCGCTGCGTCACCACCACCAGTGATCCCGCCAACTGCGGCGGCTGTGGAACCGCCTGCGCCAGCGGGGCCTCCTGCGTGACGGGCAGCTGCCAGTGCGCGACGGGCCAGCAGGTCTGCAACGGCGCGTGCACCACCACCGCCACCGACAACGCGAACTGCGGCAGCTGCGGCACCACGTGCACCGGCGGCAAGAGCTGCAGTGGCGGCACCTGCCAGTGTCCTTCGGGCACCACCAGCTGCAACGGCCAGTGCATCAGCACCAATGCCGACCCCGCGAACTGCGGCGGCTGCGGCGTGACGTGCACCGCGGGCCAGGTCTGCTCGAACGGCGCGTGCACCATGGGGTGCCCCACCGGCTTCGTCACCTGCGGCGGGCTGTGCACCAACACCACGAGCGATCCCGCGAACTGCGGCGCGTGTTCGAACAGCTGTACGCCGGGCACCTGCACCACCTCTTCCTGCCAATGCCCCAACGGTTATCTGCGCTGCGGCAATCGCTGCGTGGCCCGCACCGATCCGAACAACTGCGGCGCCTGCGGCACCATCTGCCAGGCGGGCCAGATCTGCACCGGCTTCAACTGCCAGGCCCAGTGTTTCCCCGGCCAGGTGCAGTGCAACGGCTCGTGCACCTTCACCCAGGCCGACGTGAACAACTGCGGCGCCTGCGGCAACGCCTGCGGCGCGGGCAACCAGTGCATCAACAGCCAATGCCGCTGCGCTGCCGGCAGCACCAGCTGCAACAACAAGTGCGTGACGCTCAGCAGCGATCCCGCCAACTGCGGCGCGTGCGGCCGGGCCTGCGGCGCAGGGCAGGTCTGCGACAACAGTCAGTGCGTCAGCATGTGCGCCAGCGGCGAGACCAGCTGCAGCGGCGCCTGTCATAACCTGCAGAACGATTCCAGCAACTGCGGCGCCTGCGGCCGGCGCTGCGGCACCAGCGAGCAGTGCATCGGCGGCATCTGTTACTGCTCCGGCGGCTTCGGGGTGTGCAGCGGGGTGTGCCGCGATCTGCAGAGTGATCGCGCCAACTGCGGCAGCTGCGGCCGCACCTGCGCCGCCGGCCAGTTCTGCGTGGCGGGTAATTGCCAGTGCCCCGTCGGCCAGAGCAGCTGCAACGGCCAGTGCCGTGACCTGCAGAACGATCGCAACAACTGCGGCATGTGCGGCACCGTCTGCCAGGGCCCGGTCGGCACCGTGGGCTGCAGCAACGGCAGCTGCGTGTGCGCCACCGGCCTGACCTCGTGCTCGAACACCTGCGTCAACACCGCGTTCGATCGAAACAACTGCGGCGGCTGCGGCATCGTGTGCGCTTCGAATTTGACCTGCCGCAACAGCGTCTGCGCTGCGCCATGATGGGAAACCACGTCCTCACCGCTGTCGCGCTGGTCTGGCTGGGGGCCGCCGAGTTGCTCACCGGCGACTTCCGGGCCGTCACCCTCGAGGTGGGCAACCACCGCCAGTACCGGGTGCCCAATCTCGAGACCATCACCGGCAGCTCCGGCAAGTGTCTGGAGGAGGGCATGGACAGCGAAGAGCCCGACTCCATCTGGATCGAAGCGAGCTGCGCCGGGGTGCGCACCTCGATGGTGTGGAAAAAAGATGGCTCGCGCGTGCACGTGATGGCCTGCGCCGAAGATCCCCAGACCCGCACGCCCGCGCTGCTCAAAATGCGCAAGAAGCTCGAAGGCGAGCTCAAGGGCTCGAAGACGGTCACCGCCTGCGTGCGAAACGGCAAGATCGAGCTGTGGGGCTGGGTGAAGTCAGAAGCCGAAGCCGCGCACCTGGCGTCGCTCGAGAAGAAGTACGGCATCGATCAGGTGCGCAGTTACGCCGAGAAAATCCAGTCGGAGGACTGACGTGCCTGCTCGCTGGAGGGACGCCTTCGACGCCGTGGTGGACGTGCTGTTGCCGCCTTCGTGCGCCGCCTGTGACGTGGTGCTGCCCGGGCCCGTGGGGTTTTGCGAAGACTGCGCCCTCGAGGTACTCGAGCTGCCGTCGGTCCACTGCCGCCGCTGCGCGGAGCCCGGCGAATTTCCGAAGCAGCTCTGCGCGCGCTGCACCAGCGGCGACGTTCCCTGGGCGCGGGCGTGGGCCCCCTTCGAGCACGAAGGTTCGCTGGCGAAGGCCATTCACCGCTTCAAGTACGAAGACAGGTCCGATCTGGCCCGCCCGCTGGGCCTGCTGCTGGCGGCTACCGCGAAAGACGCGCTCACCTCGATGCCCGGCGCCTTGGTGCCCCTGCCGCTGCACGAAGCGCGGTTTCGGGAGCGGAAGTTCGATCAAGCGGGCCTGCTGGCGGCGGTGCTGGGGCAGCGGGTGGAGCGCCCGGTGGAAGCGGGGTGGTTGTCGCGCACCCGCGATACCCGGCGGCAGGTCGGCCTCTCGGAAGTCGAGCGGGAGACGAACGTCCGCGGGGCCTTCGTGGCTTCGGGCGCGGTGCGGGGCCAGGACCTGGTGCTGCTCGATGACGTGCTCACCAGCGGCGCCACCGCCCGGGAAGCGGTGCGGGCCTTGAACGCGGCCGGGGCGGCCCGGGTGTTCGTGCTCACCCTGGCCCGGGCCCGCAGCGTGCTCAGGAGTGGCGGCTGACCCGGGGCTTCCTGCCCGGCGGAGCAGGTTGGCCCGAGCACACCTTGGCCCACCTCGAATCGAAAGAAACCGCGCGGGCGCCCGGCGCGTAGTGGGCCGGTGGCGCATTCGTTGACCCAAGAGCTTTCCCGGGCGAGAAGTGGGCTCGCCATGTCAGCCACGACGCGTCGGTTGTTGGGGGTGGTGTTGGCAGCGGTCGCGCTGGGCGCCGGCACGGCGATGTTTTCGTCGCATCGCGCGCAGCAGCTGACCGCCGCGCGCACCCAGGCGCAGCAAGAAGTCGACGCCGAGCTTCCGAAGATGGCCGCCAGCCTCGACGCGCTCACCCTCGGGGTCGCGCAGGCCGCTGAGCGGGGCGCGAATCTCCCGGCGATCGCGGCGCTGCTGGGTGAGATCACCAGCCAGTCTGATTACGAACCGCTCGCGCAGACCCTGGCGGGCTTTGAGACCGAGACCTTCTTCGAGCCCTACGTGAAGGTGGGGCCGCACGCGTTCTTCCTCGGAGGCAACTCGCTGTACTGCACCGAGCCCGCGCTCCTGCCGACCCTGCAGACGCTCGCCACCGTGGCCACCACCGCCGGGCGCGCGACGGCCGTGGTCGCGCACGGCGGGGCGGTGTGGCTGGTGGGCGTGGGCCGCTCGCAGAAGACCAGCCCGCAGCAGCAGCCGATGATCTTCGCGTTGGCGCAGAAGCTCACCGCCAACCAGCTCGAGCGCCTCGCCGTCGAACACAACGCGGCGCTGCTGGTGGTGCCCGAGGGCAAGACGGCCGACGCGCTGGGCGGTGGCAAACCGGAGTTCGTCGAGGCCCTTCGCCGCCGAATCACCAGCATGAAGCAGCCCGGTGAACCCTGCTGCGCCCAGAAGGTGATTACCCCGGGCGTCGAGCTGCTGGTGTACCGGGATCATTCGCCCCGGTTGCTGGCGGCGGCGGCGGAGTCGGCTTCCGCGGCGCCGCCCATCTTCGGGGTGGCAGGCCTGTTCGCCGTGGGCGCGCTCGCCTTCGCCTTCTGGCCGCGCCGAAAAAATGACGAGCACGACGAGCTGCTCCGGCAGACCACCGCGCAGCTGATGCGCTCGCAGGAAGAGCTGGTGCGCCTCTCGCAGATCACCAGCGGCCTCAACCCGGCCTTCAAGCCCGCCGCCGCGCCTGACGACGGCCTCGGCTCGACCCAGGCCACCGTGCAGGCCTCGCGCTACGAAGTGGTGGCGCCGCTCGGTGAAGGCGGCATGGCGAAGGTCTCGGTGGCGGTGGTGCGCGGGGCCGAAGGGTTTCGCCGCACCTTCGTGGTGAAGCGGCTGCGCCCCGAGCTGGTGGCGAACCCCGAGGTGGTCAGCCAGTTCATCGACGAGGCCCGGTTGGGCGCGTCGCTGGTGCACTCGAACATCGTGCCGGTGTTCGACTTCGGCCGCGACGCCGAGGGCTACTACATCGCGCAGGAATACATTCTGGGCCGCGATGTCGACGCGTTGATCACCGCGAGCGCGCAGAAGCGCGGCCGTCCGCTCGAGCCCGCCATCGTCCTGTACATCGCGCAGGAAGCGCTCAAGGCGCTGGGCTACGCGCACACCCGCGCCAACGACGCCGGCAAGGCGATGGGGTTGGTGCATCGCGACGTCTCACCGAACAACCTGATGGTGTCTGCGCGCGGCGAAGTGAAGCTGCTCGATTTCGGCATCGTGAAGAGTGACGATCGCACCACCCGCACCCAGGCCGGCGTGGTGAAGGGCAACCTCTTCTTCATGAGCCCGGAGCAGGCGCGCGCGCTGCCGGTCGACCCGCGCAGCGATCTCTTCTCGCTGGGCATGGTGCTGGTGTCCGCGCTCACCGGCGAGCCGCTCTATTCGGGGAACAACGTGTACGACTTGATGAACCGGGCTGGCGCCGGCCCCACCGAAGCAGATCGCGCGCGGGTCGAGGCGCAGTGTGGCCCGCTGGCCGGCGTGGTGTTGCAGGCGCTCAGCGTCGATCCTGCCAATCGTTTCCCCGATGCCGAAGCCTTCGCGCGGGCGCTCCTCGCGGTGGGGACTCCGGCGAGCGCGGCCGAGCTGCAGGCGCTGGTCGAGTCGTTGTTCTTCAAGGAGTTCGCCGAAGAGCGGCAGAAGTTCGCGGTCTCGACGTGAGGCTGCTCCTGCTGGTGCTGGTGACGGCGGGCGCGTTCGCCGCCTGCAACGCCGCCCCTGTGACGGACCCCGCCAAGATGTGGAGCTCGCGGGATTTCCTGAACGGCCACGGCAAGAAGCTCTCTTTCGGTGGGTGGGAACCTGACGAGCTCATGGCGACGAAGGGTGAGGTGCTGCGCTTCATGCCCGACGGGGGCACTCAGCAGGGGGGTCCCGGCTTCACGCTCTTCCCGGGCCTGACGGACTCGAGGCTCGCCGCGTTCGCCATCACGGACATCTGGGAGAATCACCCGCAGCCGTGGGTGCAGCCGGTGTGGGTGCCGCTCGACGAGAGCGGCAACAAGGTGATGGGCGTGTGGAACGTGTTCCCCGTCGACGTCGACTCGACCTTCTATTCGCCGTTCTGGAGAGCCGAGCTGCTCCTCACGCCCGGTCTCACCCAAGACACCTACAAGAGCGCGCGCGACGTGCTCGACGCGAAGGTGCAGCGGAGGCAGACGGCGGTCATTTTGTGTCCGATCGTCCCGCTGCGCGACGAGGGCGACGAGGTTCGCTTCGCTGACGACGGCTCTGGTCCCCGACACCCGCTGACGCTGCAACTCCTCAAAAAAGTGCCTGCGAAGCCCGCCAAGGCGTGGGTCGATGGGAACGTGGTCGGATATTTCGATTTCGGGGCCGATCGCACGCCCGCCGACGAGCAGACGTTGCAGGAGGCGACCGCCTATTTTTTCGTGAGCGCGCCGGGTGAACGGCCGCTCCCGCTGACGGTGGTGCTGCCCTCAGACGCCGTGCGCCACAGCCTGGTGCGCCGGGTCGACGTGGTGATTCCCGCTGGGGCGAAGCCCTTCGTGCCCACGAATCGGCCTGACTTGAAGGCGATGCTCGAGGCCCGCGGCCTGACCGTGCCCCTGGCGTCGGCATCGGCCGATGCGTTCCCCGAGCTGGCGCTGCGAGTGGCGGGCACCCCGGCCTGCTTCACCGAGCCCACCTTCCCCGCTGGCTGTGACTGGCTGGATACCCGCGAGCGCATCGAGGCGTTTGCCCCGGGCACGTTGATTGAACGGCCGGTGCAGCTGGCGATCGGAGTGGTGTTGCCTTGAGAGTGCTCTGGCTTTTGGCGGCCCTCATCGCGGTGCCCACCTTCGCGGCCGAGCCCGAGGTGGTGGAAGTTCCGGTCGATGACGGCCCGGACGGCTACACGCCCGACGAAGCGAAGGCCGAAGACCCGCTGCGCTTCACCGGCTACGTCGACATCGGCTTCGCCAAGGCCACCGGCAACGGCAGCAGCTTCAGCCGCGACGACACCCGCACTCCACTCGACTACGGCGTCGATGCGTTCGCGCCGGCCGTCAACTCGCGCGGCGACGTGGCCAGCACCGACGCCAACGGCCGCTTCACCAACGGCTTCCTTCCGCGCTCGGTGGGCATCGGCAGCGGGCCTTCGTTTCTGATCAACACCGTCAGCGCCGACGTGCGGTTTCAGCCGCGCGGCCTGCCGTTCTTCCTCTTCGCCCGGTTGCAGCTGATGCCGCGGTTTCAGGGGCAGGGCGATTCGACCCGGGTCGAGCTGCAGCAGGCCTTCGGCCGCGTCTCGCCCTTCAAGACCCAGGAGCTCGCCATCTTCCTCGGCCGCTTCGACTCGGTCTTCGGCATGGAATACCTCGAGAACGAAGCGAACCTGCGCATGGGCATCACGCCGTCGCTCATCGCCCGCTACACCACGGGGCAGGGCCTCGGCGCGAAGGCGTTCTACCGATTTCAGCTACCGGCCATCTGGTCAGCGGTCAGCTTCAACGTCGCCGCCACGAACAACGGCACGCGCATCGAGGCGCTGGTGCCGATCGACGCCAGCCTCACGGGCGGCTTCGTGGGCTCGGCGCGGGTCGGGTACGAGCTCAACCTGCAACACCTGCAGGTGAAGCTGGGCGCCAGCGGCCTCTATGGCCCGCGCAATGATCAACGTTTCCTCAGCGCGACCCAGTGGGCGCTCGCGGGCGATCTGCGCATCACCGCGTATGGATTTTCGCTGGCCGGCGAGTTCTTGAACTTGAACGACGCGCACTCCCCCGGCAGCGGCAAGTTCACCGGCCAGGGCCCCGCGGAGCTCGCCTCGGCCTTCGAGGTCTACGGCGGTTGGGGCCGGCTCTCGTACACGCTGCCGGTGAAGACCGAGGTGTTCACCTCGACCTCGGTTTACGGCCGCTACGATCGCCGCCACGCGGAGTTCGAGGGCTACACGCAAGTGCGCACCGACCGGTTCACCGCGGGCGCGCGGGTCGATCTCTGGGACCTCATTGCGCTCAAGTTCGAGGCGATCTTCAACCGCGAGCTCGACGGTGCGCCTCACGTCGACAACGACGTCTTCACTTCGTCAGCGGTCTTCACCTGGTGACCTCATGATGCTTCTGACCGTTTCTCTGCTGCTCGCCGCGGCGCCGAAGGCGGACGCCGGTGTGCCCTGGTTGCCCGAGACGATGCCGCTGCAGCTCGCGGTGCGTTCGCCCGAAGATCTCGCCTTCAAGGCCGCGGCCGAGCGCGAGTACCTCATCTTCAACCTGCTGGCGGGCGGCAAGCTCGCGTGGGATCGCGGCGACTTCGACGGCGCGGCGACCCGGTGGGAATCGCTGCTGCGCACTCCGGGTCTCTCGATCGAGCTCGACACCCTGGTCCGTCCGCTCGCGCGCGCAGCCCGCGCCCGGGTGGGTGGTGAAGCATCGTCGCTGCCGGAGCCCACCATCACCATGACGCCGATGGAGCCCGAAGCCCCCGCGCCGAAGTCAGCGCCCGCGCTCGTGGCGGTGAGCGGCCTGGTGAGCGGCGGCGGCAGTCACGGCCCCGGCGGCGCCGTGATCATCTTGCGGCGCATCGACGGCACCACCCCCAAGCCGAAGGCGACGCGCGTGAAGGCGGTGGTGCAGAAGGACAAGCGCTTCGTGCCGCACGTGATCGCCGTGCCGGTGGGCGCGACCGTCGAGTTCCGCAACGAAGACGAGCTGTTCCACAACGTGTTCTCGCTGAGCAAGCCCAACGACTTCGATCTCGGGCTCTACAAGAGCGGCGCGCAGCGCGAGCAGATCTTCCCCACGGCGGGACCGGTGCAGCTGCTGTGCAACATTCACGCGTCGATGAATGGCTGGCTCTACGTCTCAGATTCACCGTGGTTCGCGCAGGCTGATGGGAGCGGCAAGTTCACGGTGAAGAACGTGCCGCCGGGCCAGTACGAGCTCGAGGTCTGGCACGAGTGGGCCGCTCAGACCGTCAAACAGGCGGTGAAGGTCACCGCGGGTATGAACGAGCTGGCCCTGGTGGTGGACGGCGATCGCCGCGCCCCGGCGTTCGTTCCGGACAAGGCTGGCAAGCAGCGCCAGCCTCAGCTCGGCTACTGACCTCCGCTCACCCTTCGACGGCGGCCGGCGCCCTGGCGGGACGGGTGTGACCCTTCTCGCAGACGAGGTCGCCTTCGCTTCCGCTCAGCCGCATGCCGCGCCCGCACACCCGGCACGACGGCAGGATCTTCTCAGGTGAAAGCTTCGCGGTGCTCTTGGGAGCGCGCTGGGCCGGAGCCGGCGCCTTCACGACTGCCTTTGCCGTGGGAGCAGGAGCCGCCGGCGTCGGCGGGGGCGGCGGCGCCACCCGCAGCCCACCGGGCGCGACGGGCTTGAGCCGCTCGAGCTCTTCGCGAACCTTCGCGAGCAGCTCACCGCGCACGCCTTTGTACTTCGCCTGCATCAGCGTGAGCTGCTGCATCATTTCCTGAAACTGCGTCTCTCGGCCGTCTTCGAAAGTGGCCTTCATCACGGTCATGCTTCCCATGCGTCACCTCGCTTGAACCCACAGAGTGATCACCACGAACGCCCCGCGCAACCCCACATGGGGCTCAGATCCACGAACAGCGGGAAGGCCAATCGCATTCACGCGTTGGCTCTCGAGTCTGATCGCGATTTCACCAGTTCGAGGCGCCGGGTGGTCACCGCGGCCCCGAGCCGCTGGTCATGGGTCACGAGCAACAACGCCCCGGTGAAGGCGCGCAGGGCGTGCTCGAGGCGTTCGATCGACGGCAGGTCGAGGTGATTGGTGGGCTCATCGAGCACCGCGAGCCAGCAGGGGCGGGAGAGCCCGAGCGCGAGCCGCAGCTTCCGAGCTTCTCCGGGTGAAGGGCGCTGCGTGCGGAGAAGATCTTCAGGCTCCACCCCGAGCGCGTGCACCAGCTGCAGCACCCGGCCGCGCGCTTCTTTGTCGAGCTCAGAGAGCGAAAAGAGATCGGCCTGCGCCTCAGCCACCGTGAGCTCCTGGGGCACCACCAGTCGTTTGCCCTCGGGCACCCGGGTCTGCGCGAGCACCTGGCGCAGCAGGGTGGTCTTCCCGCTCCCGTTGGGGCCGGCGAGCCAGAGGTGTTCGTCGCGCGCCAGCTGGAGCCCGACCTCGTTCCCCAGCACCACGCCCTCGAACTGCACCACGGTGGCGTGGGGGCAGGGCTCGGTGCGAAGGAACACGGCCTGACCCGCCTCGTCGCGAATCTCGATCTGCTCCAGCTTCGTGCGCACGGTGTCGGCCTGGCGTTCCGCCCGGCGCGCGGTGGCGGCGTGCGCCATCTCGGCCATCTGCGCGCGAAAATCAGCGCCCAGCGAGCGGGCGTCGGAGTCGTGTTTGTTCTTCATGCGCGCCCCGGTGCTGCGCGAACGTTCGCTGGCGGCGAGGGTGCGGCGGCTGGCGTCGAGCTTGCGTTCCTGCACCTGCAGCTTTCGCCGGGTCTCGCGTTGCGCTTCGAGGGTGCGCGCCTCTTCGGCCCTCCACAGCTCGCGGGCGGCGGAGAAGGGGTGTGGCCACTGCCGCGCAGTCCCCGCGTCGAGACGCAGGGTGGCGCGGGTCACCTCGTCGAGCAGCGCGCGATCGTGCGAGACGATCAACCCGACGCCGCCGAAGTCAGCCAGCGCACCGCGCAGGATCGCGAGCCCTTCTGCGTCGAGGTGATTGCCCGGCTCGTCGAGCAACAAGACCTCCGGCTCGGACCACAAGGAGGTGCCCAGCTGCCAGCGTTTGCGCTCGCCGGGGGACAGCGTGGGCCAGCGTTCGAGCGTCTCGGGTTGGAGTCGCAGCCGGCCGTGAAGCTTCCGCGCCAGCCGATCTTGCGCCCAGGCAAAGGCGCCGACGTCGTCGTCCTGCACCTCGACGGGTTGAGGGCACCAGCGCACCCGCGCGCCTTTGGGTTGAAGCTCGAGCTGGCCCCCGGTGGGCCGCAGTTCCCCGAGCAGCAGGCGCAGCAGGGTGGTCTTGCCGGCGCCATTGGCACCGACGAGGCCTGTCCAGCCGCGGCCGAGTTGAAAGGTGACGTCGTCGAGCAGACTGCGATCGGTAAAGGAATACGACACGCGCTGAGCGCGTACAGAGAGATCGAAGGCAGACATGGAGAACTCCGGAGATCGGGTGAAGACAACGACCAGAAACTCGGCGTTCAGAGGACCATGAGCGTCACCCGTGAAGGCGACGCGCCGACCATAGCGACCGCGCTGCACGGTGTGAAGTCACCGTGTCGATTGGGCAGGGTTGCCGGGGCCCCGGCCTCGTGGTGAAGGGCCCCCATGCAGCGAAAGTACGTGTGGCTCGCGGTGATCGCGGTGTCGGTCGTCGCGCTCGATCACGGGGCGAAGTTCTTCGTGCTCGACAGGCTCACCACCGCCTTCGACGGCGCCCCCGACAAGCTGCGCGTGTACTTCGGCAAGGCACCGGAGGCCGGCTTCGACGGCTACCACTACCGCCCGAAAGATCAGATCGTGCTCTCCGATGACTTCTTCCGCTTTCGTTACGCGGAGAACCCGGGCGCGGCGTTCGGCCTGTTCCGTTCGGTGCCTGATCACCTGCGCGGGCCGCTCTTTCACCTCGTCTCCATCGGCGCCGTCATTCTCATCGCGTTCTATTTTTCGAAGCTGCGCGGCGAGAAGAAGGAGGCGTTCGCGAAGTGGGGCCTGCCGCTCGTGCTCGGCGGCGCGCTGGGCAACTACATCGACCGGCTGGCGCGCGGCTTCGTGGTCGACTTCCTCGAAGCGCACTGGTTCGAGAAGGCGTACTGGCCCGCGTTCAACCTCGCCGACACCGCGATCGTAGTGGGGGTGGGGTTGCTGGTGATCGACAGCTTCGTGCGCAAGGAAGTGCCTGAGCCGAAGGCCAGGCCGGCGTGACGCCGAAGGCCGAGAAGTGGCTGATCAAAGTGCGCGCCTGCGCGCTGGCCTTGCCGGGTGCCACCGAACGGCTCAGCCACGGCGCGCCTTCGTTCTTCGTGGGCAAGACGAAGAACTTCCTGAACTTCACCGAGAATCATCACGGCGACGGCCGCCTGGCGATCTGGTGCGCGGCCACCCTCGAGGCCCAGCAGCTCCTCGTCAAAGCAGAGCCCGAGCACTTCTTCGTGCCGGCCTACGTCGGTCACCTCGGCTGGGTGGGCGTGCGGCTGGACAAGGGCATCACGTGGCCGAAGGTGAAGGCGCTCATCGAGCAGGCCTGGCGCGTGCGCGCTCCGAAGTCACTCCTGACTTGAGCTGGCAGGCTGGCGACGTGAAGTGGTCGAACAGAAAATTGCTGAGCAGCCGCACCCGGGTGGGCACGTAGCGTGCGTTGGGCATCACCAAAAACAGTCCGCCTGCCTTGATGGAGTAGTCCGGCAGCACGCGCACGAAGGGGCGCTCCTCGTGGAAGATCGGCAGCAGCCCGATGCCCAGACCCGCGGAGATCAACGCCCGGGTGCTGGAGAGATCGTCGGTGCCCACCCGCCCGCGCACGTCGACCTCTTCGTCCCCTTTGGGGCCCTGGAGCTTGAGCCTCGCCTTCCCCTGGCGCCCCCGAAAGATCACCACGTCATGCGCGGCGAGCTGGGCGAGTGTCTTCGGGGCTGGCCTCTTCGCGAGGTAGGCAGCGGAAGCGAAGAGGCCCAGGTGCGAGCTGGCGATCTTCCTCACCACCAGCGTGGAATCTTGCAGCTTGCCGGCACGCAGCGCGAGATCGACGCCCTCTTCGATCAGATTGACGTGGCGATTGGTGACCACCAGCTCGACGTGAATCTTCGGGTGCTGGGCAACGAAGCGACCCAACACCTGCGCCAGCGGCGCCACGTCGGGAGGCACGGTGAGGCGCACCACGCCCTCGGCATCGTCGGTGTGCTGGGTGAGTTCGGCCTTCGCCTCTTCCAGGGCCGCCATCGCTCCCCGGGCGCGCTCGTAGAAGGTGCGGCCGGCGTCGGTGAGCTTGAGCTCGCGGGTGGTGCGTTGGAGCAGCTGGCTGTGGAGCGCGCTCTCGAGCGCCGCCACCCCCCGGCTCGCCGACGACTTGGGGATCCCGAGGGCGAGCGCGGCGGCGGTGAAGCTGCCGGTCTCCACCACCTTGAGGAACATCGGAACGCGGCTCCAGTCCATGTTGCTGAATTAGCAACGATGTGTTGTTTGTTCAAGACTGGTGCATCGGAAGCAACAGTCTTACTTCAGGGTCATGAACACAATTCTCGCTGCACTGCCCCGTGTCCTGCTCGGTTTCGTCCTCCTCGCCTCGGGTATCGCCGGGCTGCTGCACCTGGCCCCTGCCCAGACGCTCGAAGGCCCGGCCGCGCTGTACGTGACGGGGCTGACTGGCACCTACCTGTTCACTTTCGTGAAGCTGACCGAGGTCGCAACTGGGGCGTTGCTGCTCTCGAACCGCTTCGTCCCGCTGGCGTTGGTGATCGCCGCTCCGGTGTTGCTGAACATCGCCGCTTTCCACGCCTTCTACGCGCCCAGCGGGCTGGCGGTGCCGGTGGTGATGCTCGCGTCGGCGCTCTTTCTCGCGTGGAAGCACCGCTCGGCGTACGGCGCGTTGTTGACTGCGAACCGCCTTCGAGTTGATCGGCGCGCTCGAGGAAACCGATACCCGTTGGCGGCTGACCGATCGCGGCATGTACGACTGGGTGCTGATGATGTCGGCGTTCTTCGAGAACGTGAACGCCTTCCGCGAGCAGATGCGCTCACGCATCAAGGCCGAGCTCGATGATCACGCCGGCCTGCTGGTGACGGAACCGCAGCGTTCGTAGCGCAGTGCTCCCTTCGTCTTGCGTCACGGGTACATGTTCCGCTTCGCCTCCAAGCCGATGAGACGAATGTTTCGGGCCAACGTGTCCTCCTCCTGCGGACCTTTCCCGAGGAGCAGCAAACGTTGAACCGTTTCAAAGTCATCGTGGCGATGTGCAGTGTGTCGGCGGCCCGGGAGGTGGTGCCACCACCGGCACGTTCACAGGACGGCGGCCAATGGGCCCAGAGCGACACGAGCACCTGCACGGCGACGGCGCCGGCCACGCCCGCGTCCCCGGTGACCGGCAGCAACGTGACGGTCAACGTCACCTTCTGGCGCCCGCTTCACGGTGACGGGGCGTGCGCGCGCAACCACGCCTCGAGTTCAGCCTGCCGCCGGGTGAACGCCGGCGCCTGCGAACGCGCCACCAGCGGCTCAATCAGCGCGAGCGCCTGGGTCGTCTGCTCCCGGGCGGCGGCGCGGTCTTCGAGCGCCCAGAGCGCACGGCCGAGCGCCGCGCGAGCGTCGGCCAGATCCACCGGAGGGCCCTCGTGCCGCCGCGCCTGCACCGCCTCCTCGAGCAACGCCGCCGCCTCTTTCGGGCGCTGGAGCCCGAGCAAATCGAGGCCCTCGCCGTATTGCGCCCAGGAGCGCCAATAGGCCGACACGCCCTCGAGCTTCAACGCCTCGAGGGCCTTGCGATCTTCCTCCAGGGCGTGGGCGAAGTCGCCGCGCTGCCGGTACCCGAAGGCCAGCCGGTGGCGCCAATACCCCTGGGGAGCTCCGTTTTCGATGATCGACGCGAGCGCCCCCTGCAACCAGGGCAGCGCCTCCTCAGCGCGCCCGAGCGTCGCGAGATCTTCGCCCACGTTCACCCGCGCGACCGCGAGGCCGGCGTGATGGGGGCCCCACAGCTTCTCCTGGATCGCCGCGATGTCCCGGTGAATGGCCAGCGCCTCGTCGACCCGGCCGAGATCGAAGGCGATGCCCGAGATGACCTCGTCACAGATCAGCCTGTGAAAATCGCGACGCTCGTCCTGCGCGAGGGCGTCGAAGGTTCGCCGCGCTCGTTGTGCGAGCTCGAGCCCTTCCTCGAGATTGCCTTCGATGCGGCTGGCGATAAGTCCGAGTTGCCGCAGGCGCATCGCTTCGCGCTCCACGTCGCCACCGGCGCGGCGAAGCGCGGCGTCGGCGTAACGACCCCAGCGGCGCGCCTCGGCGGGGCGGCCCAGCGCGCTCCCGGTGACGGGAATGAGCTGCGTCCACGCATCGGCGGCGGTGGCATCGTCGTGGGCCTCTTCGGCGGTGGCCGCTGACTCGTGAAGCAGCTTCTCTGACGCCCCGTAGTCGCCACGCTGGAACGCGATCTTCCCCTGGTAGAACAGGAGCCGCCCGGCGCTGGCCCCCAGCCCGGCGCCCCGGGCCCGCTCGAGCGCAGGCGGAATCAGCGCCGCGGCCTCGTCCCTCTTCGACAGGTACACCAGCACGCTGATGCGGCCGAGCGTCGCCGACAACGAGCTGACGAGTGCAGGGTCGGCCTGAGCGGTGTCGACGCCGGCCCGCACCTCGGCGCAGCGCTCGATCGAAGGCAACGACAACACCGCCGAGACAGCCTGCTCGACCAGCGCCGGTCCACTGATCAACTCGCGGGAAAGCGCGGAGAGCTCGTTGCGGCGATCGGCCAGGCAGGCGAGCCGCACGTCCATCAAGGCGGCTGACTGTTCACCGCGCTCGTGCGTCGCCGCACACACTTGCGTCCACGTCGAGAGCCACCGGCGCTTCGCGTCACTGAGCAGCCGCGACGTTTCCTTTGCGCGCCCGCTGGCGTCGGCCACGCCCGTCTTTGTAAAAGCGCTCTCGATCAGCGCCGCGTCACGGGCGTCGTCCCACGCAGAACCCCACGCCTCGGGCCCCCCGCTGCATGCGGCCGTGGTCCGGGTGCTGGCAAACCCGAGGGCGCCTGCGAGCACCCCGCCTGCGATCACCGCCGCCCACCGCTGCAGCGGCCTTCGCGCCAGCCCCCGGTGCAGCGCTTCCACCAGCTGCTTCATCGACGGAAAACGCGCCGAAGGATCCGCGCTCAGCCCGCGCCGCACCACCTGCTGCAGCCAGCCCGGCAGTCCCGGTGGAACGTTCAGCGGGACTGCGCTCGCCACGCGCAGCTCGCTCACGGTCTTGCCTTCGAAGGGGCGGCGCCCGCTGAGCGCCTCGAAGAGCATCGCGCAAAAGCTGAACTGGTCCGTCAACTCGCCGGCCGGTTCTCCGCGAAGTTGTTCGGGGGCCATGTACGCCGGCGTGCCGACGAGCGCCCCGGTGGCGGTGAGGGCGTCCACCGCGAGGTTTTCCAACGCGTCGGGTGCGGACTGCTCCGACGCGTGAGCGAGGCCGAAGTCGGTCAGGCGGGGCCGGCCACGCGCATCGACGACGACGTTGTCGGGTTTGAGATCACGGTGAATGAGGTGTGCCTCGTGCGCTGCGACCAGGCCCTCGCCCACGTGCACCACCAGCGAGACCACGGCCCGCCACGAGCGAGGCGTCGCGAGCCATTCCCGCAGCGTTCCGCCCTCGAGAAATTCCATGGCGAGGAACACGCCGGCCGCGCTCAACCCCACGTCGTGCACGGTGACGACGTGCGGGTGCGCGAGGCGGGCCAGGGCCTGCGCTTCCTGCATCAGCCGGGCGT
>JAYVNA010000919.1:0-8144 GCA_043758715.1 Archangium sp. | reverse complement strand
TCACCGTGTACCCCGCGAGCATGAGAATGCTCTTCGCCGTCTTCAACACCACGGCGTCGTCGTCCACGACGAGAATCTTGCCCCGTTTCGCTGTCACGTCCTTGTTCACGCCTGCTCCTTGGAAGGTGCCACTGGGATCGCTGCCGTGAAGGTCGAGCCCTTGCCGAGCGCCGTGTCCACGTCGAGGTGACCGCCATGATCAGCAATGATGCGTGCAGCGATCGCCAGCCCCAGCCCCGTGCCCTCGCCGGGCGGCTTGGTGGTGAAGAGCGGGTCGAAGATGAGAGGCAGGTTCTCGGGGGTGATGCCGGTGCCGGTGTCGCGCACCGAGAAGAAGCAGCGGCCGTCTTTGAGGCCGGTCACCACCTCGAGCTCGCCTTCGCCCTGAGGCAGCGCCTGCAGCGCGTTCTGCAGCAGGTTGAGCGCGACCTGGCCGAGCTGCGCCGCGTCGCCGAAGACGTCGGGCAGACCGGGGTCGAGGCGGGTGATCAGCTTGAGCCGGGGGTGACGCCGCGCTTCGCCGCGGAAGAGCGTCAAGGTGTCGTCGAGGCACTTGCTCAAATCGAACAGGCGCCGATCTTCGAGGCGATTGCGACGGCTGATCTTCAGCAGGCTGCCGACGATCTGCTTGCAGCGGCGCGCGCTCTCTTCGATCACCTCGAGCGCCTCGAGATCGTCGTCGGGGCGGCCGGGCTTCCGCTTCATGATCTGCGAGAACCCGAGAATGCCGCTCAGGGGGTTGTTGATCTCGTGCGCCACGCCACCGGCGAGGTTGCCGATCGCGCTCATCTTCTCGCTCTCGACCAGGCGCCGCGCGAGCAGCCGCTCTTCGGTGACCTCGCGGTAGTGGCACACCGCCACCTCGGTGTTCTCCATCGGGTGGGCGCGAATCTGCCAGGTGCGATCGCCGTGCTGAATCTCGGCGGTCGCGGGCGCGGTGAGCCCGGGAGAGACCGGGCAATTCTGGCAGCGCACCGGTTGGCCGAAGAGAAGCTGATGGCAGGTGGCGCCGCTGGAGAGCTCGTGCACGGATCTCTGGTTCACCTTCGCCGAGGCCTTGTTCGCCCGGCGGATCACGAGGTCGCCCACGCCCACCAGCACGATGGGGCTGTCGATGGTGTCGAACGTCAGTTCCCATTCGCGCTTCGCCACAGAGAGCGCCTCGGTGCGCCGCTGCACCCGCGCCTCGAGGTCGACGTTGCGATCCTGGGTGAGGCGGTGCAGCCGCTCGACTTCCACCGCCAGGGCCCGCTGCTCGAGCGCGCTGCGCACCGTCATCATCAGCTGCGCGTCGTTCCACGGCTTGAAGATGAGGCGGAACACCTCTGATCGCGCCACCGCGCCTTCGATGGCCTCGGGCTCGGCTTCACCCGTCAGCAAGATGCGCTGGGCGTGCGGCAGCCGCGCCTTGACCCTCGTGAGGAACTCGACCCCGTCGATGCCCGGCATCCGATGATCCGAGATCACGACGTCGGGCTGAAAGGACTCGAGCGTTTCCAACGCCGCCAGCCCGCTCTGCTCCGTGTGCGTCACCACCCCGCCGCGACGCAGCAGACGAACCAGCGCCGCCAGCACGCCCGGATCGTCGTCGACCAGCAGGACCCGCGCTGGTGTTGGTGTGGAGTCAGCCATGCCTCGTCCCATTGCAACTCCAGACCCTGATTCCGTTCATTCCTATTCCAGGTGGTTGGCTTTGCCGGCGGTCTGCGCCGACCGCCAATTCGTGGTCAGCCTGACCTCAATCGTCGGCTTTGACCACCGCGCCATCTGAAGAGGTTGGCCCGACTGCAAAGGTCAACCAGACCACCTCCGCTTCGCGGTCTTTCGCGGCCTTGGAGCAGGCGCCCTGTTTGCACATCGGTCCGGCATGCCCCGGCAACTGCTGCTCAGCCTCATGATCCTTCCGAGCCTGGTCTCGGCGCAGGTCTTCCGTACCGTCAGTCCGCTCGGGCTCGATCTGCTTCAGCAGAAAGAAGTGCCGCTGGGCCAGGCCGACGTGGTCGTCAGCTCGAAGACCATCGAGGCGCCCAGCGGCGTGCGCTGTGACAAGGGCCCCTACGCGCCGCGCGTGGTGACGACGCTCGAGCGCGAGTGCGAAGTGCGGCTCGAGTCGGGCGCCGTGAGATCGATCTGGGTGAGCTTCGAGGCCGACTGCCTGGTGATTACCCTGCGCCCCGCTGACGGCGCGCCGGGGCTGGCGGGCGAGTTCAAGAGCAGCTGGGTCAAGGTGAACGGCCTCGAGACCCGCGCGAACTTCGGCACGCTGCGCATCTCGGAAGACGGGCACTACTCGCTGGGCCTGGCCCAGGGCCGGTGGAAAAGGGTCGGGCCCTCGATCGAATTCGACGGGGCCATCGCGCATTGGCGGACCACCCTGCTCAAGGGCGGCGACCTGCAGTTCACCTTTCTGCGCGGCCCGCTCGAGTACAGCATCGTGTACGCGCGCAGCACTTCGTCGGACCAGAGGGCCGAGCGATGAGCGCCCGGTCTGCGGTGGTGCTGATCGCCGGAATGCTCGTGGGCGCGGGGCTGGTCGAGCTGGGGGCCTGGTCCGCTGCGGCGCCCTTGCCGGCGCCGCTGGTGATGGTGCTCACGGCCTCACCGCCGGCCGCGCCCGCCCCCGTCGTCACCGCGGTGCCTCCCGGGGTGCCTGCCGCGCCCGCAGCACCGGTGGCCGCGAAGGTGGGGCCGCGTGAGCCCGCACCGAAGACCCTGCGCGCCCGCAAGAAGGTGCTCTCGGAGCTGCCCGACGGCGTGGTGGCCCGGCTGCGCCGCCCTGAGGTCAGCCCGAACGCGGTGGTGTCGCGCGAGCTGATTGCAGGCGCCAACGCCCTCGAGCGGGGCACCGCCTACACGGCGTGGGCACACTTCACCCGCGCGCTGCAGCTCGACCACGACAATCACGACGCGCTGATGGGCGTGGCGCTGTGCCACTACGAATTGAACCAGAAGGCCGCCGTCGACCGCGCGCTCAACCGCCTGCTCTCGCTCGACCCCTCGCACCCCGAAGCCTCCATTTTGCGCGGCTTCATGGCTCAGCTCGATGGAGACGCGAGCGCCGCCACCGATTGGTACGAGCGCGCGCTGCCCCGCCTCGAAAACGACGCGACCGCCGACGAGCTCCGCTCGGTCATCGCGATGCTCAGGACCCAGGTCACCCGCACTCCTGCCGCCACGGCGCGGGCGGAGCGCAGCCGTTGAAAACGCCGTTCCCCGAAGTGGAGAAGCCCATGAACCAGACAGACCAGCGCACCATTCTCGTCGTCGATGACGAGGAGCAGATCCTCAGAGCCCTCAAGCGGTCGCTCACGCGAGAGGGCTACAAGGTGGTCACCTTCGCACGGCCGGCTGAGGCGCTGGCGGCGCTCAAGGAACTCAAGCCAGACATCGTGCTCTCAGATCACCTGATGCCCGAGATGACCGGCCTCGAGTTCTTGAAGATCGTGCGCAACCGCGCGCCCGACACCTGCCGCATCATGCTCACCGGCCACGCCGAGATGCAGACGGCCATCGACGCCATCAACCTTGGCGAGATCTACCGCTTCCTGCTCAAGCCCTGGGACGACGTCGAGCTGAGCGTGGCGCTGACCCTCGGCCTCGAGCGCCTCGATCTCGAGCGGGAAAATCGCAAGCTGGCCGCGATGGTGCGCTTGCAGCAGATGCGGCTCGACGCGCTCGACCGCGAATACCCTGGCCTGTCGATCGTCCGCCGCGACCACGAAGGCGCGATTCTGCTCGACGGAAGCTGATGGAACGTCATGGAACAAAGATACGAGTCAGGCGTCTACGAGATCGCCGGACCGACCCTCACCGAGTTCATCCGCGAGATCATCAGCGTGGAAGACCCGGCCGAGGTGGTGGCGGCGGCCGTGAATCGATGTGTGACTCTGGCCCGCGCTGACGCGGCCCTGGTGCTGGTGTGGAGCGTGGGCACGAACCTGCGCGGCGTCGGCTTTTTGGGCCACCGTCCGGAAGTGACGCCGAGTTCCTCGGCGTATGGCGCGGGCATCGCGGGGCACGTGGCCACCACGCGCGAGCCGGTGCTGGTGACCGAGGCGACGGCAGACCCGCGCTTCGATGCGCAGGTCGACTCTGCGGGCGTGATGAAGGCGCGCTCGATCATCAGCGTGCCCCTGCTGGCACATGGCGAGTTGCTGGGCGTACTCCAGGTGGTCAAGGGGGCGCACCGGCGTCCGTTCACAGTCTCTGAAAGAGAGCTGCTCACCACCATCTCGCCGCACGTGGCGATCGCGATCTTCAACGCGCTCACCCTCAAGCGGCTTCGCGAGGCCCAGGCGCTCGCCACCGTCACCCAGGCTGACCTCGAGCTCAAGGTGCAGAAACGCACCGCGCTCCTCGTCGCCGCCAAACGTGAATGGGAATCGACCGTCGACGCCATCAGCGAGCCGCTGGCGCTGCTCAAGGACATGACGGTGACCCGGGCGAACCTCGCCTACGGCCGCAAGGCGGGGCTGGGGCCAGTCGAAGTTCCAGGGCGAAAGTGTTTCGAGGTGCTCGCCAAGCGGCGCTCGCCGTGCCCCGGCTGCCCGGTGATCGAGATGGCGCAGCACCGCGCGCCCCGCCAGGCAGAGCTGCGCATCGGGTCGATGCAGGTGCAGGTCTCGACCTTCCCGGCGGGCGATGACGGCTCGGTGGTGGTGCACTACCGCGACGTGTCGGAACAGCGGCTGCTCGAGAACCGGCTGCGGCATTCCGAGCGGCTCGCCTCGCTGGGTCAACTCGCGTCGGGCGCAGCCCACGAGATCAACAACCCGCTGGCCTTCGTGATCTCGAACCTGCGCTCGATCGACGGCGTGCTGTCCGACCTCGCGCCCCAGAATGAAGTCACCACCAGCACCGTGAACGAGGTGAAGCAGATCGCCGCCGATGCCCTGGTGGGGGCAGAGCGGGTGTCGGGCATCGTACGGGCGCTGCGCGCGATGGCGCGGCAACAGACCGGCGAGATGGAAACGCTGCCCCTCAAAGACTCCGCCACCCGCGCGCTGCACACGGTGCTGGGCCTCGACACCAGCTCGGTCGAGGTCGACTTCTCGACTGACGTGAGGGTGCGCGCAGTGCCCCTGAGCCTCGACCAGGCGTTGGGCAACCTGCTCGTGAACGCCCGGCAGGCCGTGCAGAAGGGCGGGAAGATCACCGTGACCACGGGCGTCGAAGGCGGCGATGCGTGGGTGCGGGTGGCCGACACCGGGCCCGGTATTCCAGCGGCCGCGCTCCCCCGAATCTTCGACCCTTTCTTCACCACCCGGGGCGTGGGCGGCGGCGTAGGTCTGGGGCTCACCGCGGTGTGGAGCATCATCACCGCGCTCGGTGGCCGCGTCGAAGTGGAGTCGGCCGTCGGTCGCGGCAGCGCCTTCACCCTGTACCTGCCCTCCGTCGAAGCGCCGGCGGTCGCGGGGGCACCCGGAGGCTCGCATGACCACGCGCAAGCCTCGAACAGCCTGCAGAACTCCGCAGGTTGAAGAGCGCGTCGCGCGGCACGGCGCCTGCTCAACCAGCAGCCATGCTCCGCTCGCTCTTTCTCGCGTCGTTGGCTGCCTCACCCGCGCTGGCTTTCGAAGTTCGCACCGACAGCCAGGGTGACGTGGTGCGGTGGGACCAGAAGGTCGAATTCGTCGTCTCTCCTGACCTCGCCGACGAGCTCGCGCTGCCGGGAGCTGCGAGCGCGATGAGCGCGGCCGCCGTCACCCTGGCCGCCAAGACTCCGGGCCTGCAGGTGAAGGTGCGCGTGGGGCAACGACCGGGGCAGCTCGGCTACACGGTGGGCGCCGCGAATCAGAACGACGTGGTGCTGCTCGAAGACTGGCCCTACGAATCGTCGAACCTCGCGGCGACCCTGGTGACGCTCAACGCGCGAACGAACCTGATCCTCGACGCAGACATCGCGCTCAACGGCGAGTCCGCGGGCTTCGTGATCATCGACGATGAGGGCAAGGGCGAGACGAAGGGCCTGGTGAAGTACGACCTGCAGAACACGCTCACCCACGAACTGGGGCACGCGCTGGGGCTGATGCACAACGCCAGCGACGCCACCAGCGTGATGTTCCCCTCGGCCGCGCCCGGTGAGACGTGCAAGCGCACCCTGGGGCCCGACGACGTCGCCGCCTTGAGCTTGCTCTACGGAACGGTGGAGGCCGTGGAAGATCCGGAGACCCCGCCGGTGGGGTGTTCTTCGATGCCCGCCCCGGTTTCGCTGCTGGGGCTCGGGGCGTTGATGCTGATGGGCAGCCTGCGGCGCCGGCGCCTGGCGGTGTTGCTGGTGGCCGGTGCCTCGGCGCTGGCCGCCGACCCCGTGGCGCGGGAGCCCGACGAGATTTCCTGGGGCGAGGTGGTGGAAGCGAACTCGCGCTGGCTGACCGACGGCAAGGTGATCGTCACCGACGTCGAGGTCGAGGTGCAGCGCTGCGTGAAGGGCGCGTGCACGGAGCGCCGGGTGAAGCTGCAGGTGCTCGGGGGCAGGGTGGGCGAGCTCGAACAGGTGGTGGCCCACCAACCCGAGGTCAAGCGAGGCAGCCAGGTGGTGCTGACCCGCCGCGCCGGTCACCTGCGACTGACCATCGCGCGTTGAGCTCGGTTCACCCTGCTGCCGTGAAGTGCCCGCTTCGATGCTTCGTGACGCGGTTCAGCTGCTGGTGCGCAGGGTGTTGTAGGCGTTGATGCGCCCGCTCTTGTCGTTCGCCTCGCGGTGACCGGTCAATGAAAGCAGCAGCCGCATCGTGGTGCCCACGCCCGGCTCACTGACGGCCTCGAGCCGGCCGCCGTGCGCCTGCGCGCATTGATACGCGCTGCTCAGCCCCAGCCCGGTGCCTTTGCCTGGCGCGCGGGTGGTGAAGAAAGGCTCGAACGCCCGCGCCAACACCTCGCGCGTCATCCCCACGCCGTCGTCCTTCACCTCGATGAAGGCGAATTCGCCGTCCTGGCCGGTGAGCACGCTGACCTTGCCGCGCCCCGCAGCGCCGTCGCGCACCGCCTGGGTGGCGTTGAGCAGCAGGCTCAAGACGGCCCGATTGACCTGCGCGCCGATGCAGCGCACGCGCGGGGCGACCCGGAGATCGGTGCTGAAGGTGACGCCTTCCCGCTGGGTGGTGGTCACCATCTTCATCGCCAGCTCGACGCAGCTGCCCACCGGCACCTCGCTGAGGGTCAGCGCGTCGACGCGCGCGAAGCTCTTGAGGTCGCTCAGAATGGTCTTCACCTTGGTCAGGCCTTCGCGCGTGTCACGCACCAGCGCGCCCAGGTCTTCGACGAGCGCTTCCATCTTGCGCACCGAGACCTCGCCCGTGCTCGTCTGCATCTCACCGAACGCGTTCACCAGCTCGAAGAGGTGCTCGTGCTGCTGGTCGACCAGCCCAAGCCCGGTGATGAACCGTTGACCCCAGACCAGAGCGTCCATTCGATCCCCACTCCGGGTTCCATCGCAGCAATCAGCTCAGGCACATGCCCGCTGCGACCCGTTCTGCCGTTCGTCGCTTGCTACTTCAGCCACGAGCTCGATGAGGCCTTGAAGCCAGAGGTCTTCGCTCTGGAGCAGAGGAACCGGAGCGCGCCTTCTGACCTCCATCAGCTCGGACCGCAGCTGCGCCAGCTCGAGTCGGAGTCCGGGCTGACCCCTCCCCGCGGACTGGCAGACCCGGGTGGTCCGCTCAGAGACCCAGGCCTCGAACTGGTTCATGGGCTCGAGCTCTCCCCTCGTCAGGCCCAGCAAGGAAACGATGTGTTCAGTGACGCGTACCATGGCCACCCCGCGTGCATCGCGCGCGCCCGCCCAAGCCCGTGAATCACCGCGCGCGCCGGGGGGCTGCGCTGACAGGGTGGTCGCCGCAGCTTCGAATTGTCGAGGTGCAGGGGTTCACTTCGATTCGGGCGGAATGCCGGCGGTCGTGAAGGCCGCGCGCGCACTCGACGCCCTCTGCTCGAAGGAGAAATCGAAGAGGCTCAGGCGGCGAGGCGGCGGGGCTGCAGCTCGACGCGCAGCCAGTCGAAGAACATGCGGCGGCTGACGAGCTCGAGGTCGATCACGGCCGCGCGGCACGCCTGCTCGGCGATCAGGCGGTGGGTGAAGTCGCGCTCGATGCGCAGGGTCTCGGCCGCGAGCTCGGCGTCTTCCAGCGCGCTGTGCTCAGCGG
>JAYVNA010000918.1:0-8146 GCA_043758715.1 Archangium sp. | reverse complement strand
GGCGTTCGAGTCGAAGGCGGAGCCCCCGAAGGCCGAAGCCCCGAAGGCCAATGACGCACCGGTCGTGGGTGGTGGCACGGTGGCGAAGGAAGCGATCGCCCAGGCCGTTCGCGGCGCGAAGAACGAGGTGCGCCTCTGTTACGAGCGCGAGCTGCAGAAGAACCCGAAGCTCGAGGGCAAGATCACGGTAAAGTTCGTCATCGGCCTCAACGGCACCGTGACCAGGGCGACCGAGGACTCCGAGCCGAAGTTCGTCGACGCGAAGGTGACGGGCTGCTTGCTGAGCGTGGTGCGCAAGCTGAAATTCCCGCGGCCGCTCGGCGGGGGCGAGGTGATCGTTCGGTACCCGTTCGTGTTCAAGGCGAATTAGGCCATGTGCCGAAACGTGCTCCGCGTGCGCCTGCATGAACCCCACGACGGCTCGGGATCGACCGCGTAGGGTTCACGCCTTCGCGATGGCCGACACACTTCGATACCGGGCGGTGCAGAAGATCGCCGATGGCGGCTCGGCCGAGGTGTTCCTCGCGGAGCAGATGGGCGCTGCGGGCTTCAAGCGCCTGGTGGTGCTCAAGCGCATTCGCCCCGAGCTCTACGCTGACGCCCAGTACCGCGAGATGCTGATCGAAGAGGCGCAGCTCGCGATGAGCCTGCACCACTCGAACCTGGTCGAGGTGCTCGACGTCGGCGAAGCGAACGGCCGCTACTTCCTGGTGATGGAGCTGGTCGACGGGTGGACGCTCCACCAGATCATGAAGCGCGCGCGTGATGCGGGGTTGCCGTTGCCGCCCGAGCTCGCCGTCTACGTCACCGGAGAAATCTGCCGCGCGCTCGCCTACGCGCACCTGCGCAGCGAAGGCGGCGAGCCGCTGGGCATCGTGCATCGCGACGTGTGTCCCAACAACGTGCTGGTCTCGATGCACGCCGAGGTGAAGCTGACCGACTTCGGCATCGCCAAGGCGCGCACGCGCACCACGCACACCAAGATTGGAATGATCAAAGGCAAGCCGGCGTACATGTCGCCGGAGCAGACGCGCGCCGAGGTGCTCGATGCCCGCAGTGATCTCTTCTCGGTCGGCACGGTGTTGTATGCGCTGCTCACCGACAAGCTGCCCTTCAGCGCGCCGAGCGATCACGAGCTGCTGATTCAGGTCTCCAACGCCGCGGTGCCCTCACCGGCCACGCTTCGCCCCGAGCTGCCGAAGGAACTCTGCAAGCTGGTGCTCAAGGCGATGGCGAAGAAGCGGGAAGACCGCTTTCAGTCGGCGCAGGAAATGTTGTCGGCGCTCGAGCAGGTGCAGCGCAGCGCGCTCAAGGCCGCGGGCCGATCTGAGCTGGAAAATTTCCTGCGCACGCTCAGCGCGAAAGACGGCGCCACCGCGATCACCAAACAGACCATGCCCCCCGCGGCCGAGGCCGAGCCCGAGTGGATCGCGCTGTCGGCGGAGCAGTCGATCGTCGCTGATCAAACGGCCACGCAGCGCGCAGTTCCGGCGTTCGCCCAGGACCCCGCGCCGAAGAAGCAGCCCCCGACCCGCTGGCCGCTCGCGGTGGGGGTGTTGGCGTTGTTGGGGGTGGCGGCCTGGTGGTCGCTCAACCGCGCACCTGCGCCGCGGGAAGAAGTGAGGGCGGAAGGCAAACGCCCTCAGGAACAGGAAGAGAAGAAGGCCACGCCGCAGGTGGTGATCGCGCCGCCGCCTCCTCCGGTTCCCGAGCCCGTCGCCGTGGTCGATGCCGGCGCCCCCGAAGAGCTCGTCGACTCAGGTCCCGAAGAGTTTCTCGCCATGCCCGAGGCGGTCGATGCCGGCGCTGCGCCCGTGGTGATCGATGCGATCTCGCGCAGCGGCGTCGCGGGGCTCAAGCTGACCGCGCGCCTGGCGCCCAATCAAAAGCCCGGGCCGATGGTGGCGGTGCTCGTCGAGAGCGAACCGTCTGGAGTGGTGATCAAGGTCGACAAACGCGAGCTCGGCCGCACTCCGGCCACGCTGCACTTCAAGAGCGGCCTCACCTTCGACGTCTGGTTCGAAGTCAAGGGCAAGAAGCCGCTGCGTCAATGGCTGATGCTCACCGAACGCGAGGGCAAGCCCACCAAGGTCACCCTGCGCGCGCCCGCCGACTGAGTTTCAGCTCAGCTTGGTCTCGAGCTGCTTCTCCAATTCCGTGATGGCCTTGGCGAACCCGTCGATGCCTTCTTTGAGCTTGTCGGTCGCCATCTGATCAGCCGCGTGCATGGAATCGAAGGTCGCGCGATCGAGGCTGATCTTCGGCTCGGCTGACTTCTTCGCGGGATCGAGCTTGCGCGGCAGCTCGCCCTGCATGCCCTCGAGCTCAGCCAGCAGCTTGGGCGCGATCGTCAGCAGGTCACAGCCCGCGAGCTCGGTGATTTCCCCGAGGTTGCGGAACGAGGCGCCCATCACCTCGGTCTTGTACCCGTACGTCTTGTAGTACTCGTAGATGCGGGTGACCGACTTCACGCCGGGATCTTCCGTGGGCGCGTACGACGCCTGCCCCGTGCTCTTGAGGTGCCAGTCGAGAATGCGGCCCACGAAGGGGCTGATCAGCGTCACCTTCGCTTCCGCGCACGCGACCGCCTGGTGGAAGCCGAACAGCAACGTCATGTTGCAGTGAATGCCTTCGCGCTCGAGCACCTCGGCGGCCTTGATGCCCTCCCAGGTCGACGCGAGCTTGATCAGGATCCGCTCCTTGCCGATGCCGGCCTTGGCGTACATCGCAATCAGCTCGCGCGCTTTCTCGATGCTCTTGTCGGTGTCGTACGAGAGCCGCGCATCGACCTCGGTGGAGACGCGCCCCGGCACCACCTTCAAGATTTCGATGCCCAACTCGATGCCGAGGCGATCGACCGCGCGCCTGGCGACCGCGGCCTTCGAGGGGTCCTTGCTGTCCTTGCGCGCCCAGTCGAGCGCCGTCACCACGATGTTCTGGTACTGCGGCATCGCCGCCACCGCCGAGATGAGCGAGGGGTTGGTGGTCGCATCACGCGGCCGGAACTTCTGAATCGATCCAAAGTCGCCCGTATCAGCGACGACCACGGTCATTGCCTTGAGCTGCTCGAGGAAGGTAGCCATACGCATCACCCTAACCGGCGCCGCGCACCGCTAACCCGCGAAAAATGCGCGGGCCATTCCGCGATGCGGGGTTCCCCGTTCAGTTTTTGCTGCCAATGCAGCGAGCCTGCATGAGGCCGCTCAGGTTCAACCCCCGTTCGAGGGGGGAGATGCGCCGACTGATGGCGAGCAGGCCTGCCCCAAGCGCATTGTTGCCCTGATGGCGATCAGCTCTTCCACCAGACCCCTGCTGCGCCAGCTCGGGACACTCCCCAATCTGCTCACGTTGGTGCGCGTGCCGTTGGCCGCGCTCATCTGGGTCGCGCCTTCCAACGCGCTGTGGCTGCTGGGCTTGATGGTGGCCGCTGCCATCTCAGACTGGGCCGATGGGTGGTTTGCGCGTCGCGCGGGTCTTCCGGCGGAAGGCGTGGGGGCGTGGCTCGACCCGCTCTGCGACAAGGTGTTCATTCTCTCGGTGTTGATCGCGGTCTGGGTGACGCGGCAGCCCCCGGTGTGGATGGCGTTGGTCGCTTCGTCGCGAGAGGTGGTGTTGTTGCCGCTGGTGATCGCCCGCTTCAGCGTGCCCCGCCTGCGCACCGGAGGTATTCCCTGGCGCGCGATGGTGTTGGGCAAGGCGGCGACCGTCTCGCAGTTCGCGCTCTTCGCCGCGGTGCTCAGCGGCTGGCGGGCGGCCTGGGTGCCGCTGGCGCTCCTCACCGGCGTGCTCGGGCTCGGCGCCGGAATTCAGTACTCGCTGCGCGCCTGGCGTTCCCTGCACCGCTGATCAGGCCTGCCGACCGTCAGCGGGAGAGAACACGCGGGGTGGCCTTGACTGGTCAGACCTCTTACCTGTTATGAGTTGGGCATGACCGCCCTCACCTCCCTCCCTCCGCAGCGCCGGCCGGCCGCCCACGCCGAGGGTGAGCTGGTGAGCCGGATTCTTTCGCGTCACTTTCCGCCCGACAGCACCTTGCCCTCCGAGCGCGAACTCTCGCTGCAGCTGGGCGTCACCCGGCCCACCTTGCGTGAAGCGCTGCAGCGGCTCGATCGCGACGGGTGGATCGAAGTGCGCCACGGCAAGTCGACCCGGGTGCGCGACATCTGGCGCGAGGGCGGCCTCAACGTGCTGGCGGCGGTGGTGCGTAACGGCGGCCCGCTGCCGGAGCGCTTCGTGGCGAACCTGCTCGAGGTGCGGCTCGCGATGGCGCCGGCCTATGCGCGCGCCGCGGTGACGGAAAACCCGAAGGTGCTGGTCGAGTTGCTGCACCCCGCCAAACGTCCCCCGCAGAGCGCCGAATCGTTCGCTGACTTCGACTGGCAGCTGCACCTCGCGCTCACCACCGCTTCGCAGAACCCGGTGTTCACCCTCATCTTGAACGGCTTCGGCGATCTCTACCGGGTGATGGCGGTGCTCTACTTCGAGGCCCCCGCGGCCCGCCGCGCCTCGGCGGCCTTCTACGACGCGCTCGAACAGGCGGCGAAGAAGCAGCAACCCGAACGCGCCGAGAAGGTCACCCGCGAGGCGATGCAGCAGAGCCTCGACCACTGGTTGAAGTTGGAACGAAAGGGGGCATCGCGATGAGGCGTTGGAACGGTTGGGGAGACGAAAGCCACAGCTACGACGTCCCGCAGAAGAGCCTCGCGGCGTTGGCCGAGTGGGTGGGGCCTCCGGCGACGACGAAGAGCGCGAGCCTCGCCGACGTGCTCGCCAGCGTGCCCAAAAGCCGGGTGACGGAGACCTCGTTTCTCTCCTTCGACGCGGAAGATCGGCTGCGCCACGCGCGCGGTCAGAGCTTTGGTGACTGGGTCGCGCTGCGCTCCGGAAAGCTGGGCGTCTTCCCCGACGCCATCGCCTACCCGGAGACGAGCGAAGACGTGCGCTCGCTGCTCGACTGGTCGCAGCGCACCAGCACCCGGCTGATTCCCTACGGCGGTGGCACCAGCGTCGCAGGTCACATCAACCCCGAAGCCACCGGCGGTCCCACGGTGACGATGGATCTGCGCCGCATGTCGGGGCTGCTCAAGCTCGACGCAGTGAGCCGGCTCGCCACCTTCGGCGCTGGCGTCTCCGGGCCTGATCTCGAGGCGCGGCTGCGGGCGCATGGGCTCACGCTCGGTCACTTCCCCCAGAGCTTCGAGCAGTCGACCCTCGGCGGGTGGATCGCCACGCGCAGCAGCGGCCAACAGTCCCTGCACTACGGGCGCATCGAGAAGCTCTTCGCCGGCGGCCAGGTGGAGACGCCCCAGGGCACGCTCAAGCTCCCGGTCTTCCCCGCGTCGGCCGCCGGGCCTGACCTCAAGGAACTCGTGCTCGGCTCTGAAGGCCGCATGGGCGTCATCACCGAGGCGACGGTGCGCGTTTCGCTCATGCCCGAGCGCGAAGAGTTCGTCGGCGTGTTCTTCCCCGGGTGGGAAGAGGGCCTCGCCGCTTCGCGGGCCATCGCGCAGGCGAAGCTTCCGTTGTCGATGTTGCGGCTCTCGGCGCCTGAAGAGGCGCGCACGATGTTGATGCTCGCAGGGCACGAGCGGCTCCTGGGCGCCCTGGAGGCCTGGATGAAGTTCCGCGGCGCAGGCGAGGGCAAGGCGTTGTTGCTCATCGGCAGCACCGGCAGCGCAGACTCCGTGACCTTCGGGCTCGAGCAGGCGCTCGCGGTGACGCGCAAACACGCAGGCATCTCGGCAGGCCGCACCTTCGGCGCTCAGTGGACCAAGAACCGCTTTCGCGCGCCGTACCTGCGCAACTCGTTGTGGGAGCTCGGGTACGCCGTCGACACGCTGGAAACGGCGGCGCCCTGGTCAGCAGTGCCCAGGCTGCTGCGTGACGTCGAGGCTGCGCTGCGCGGCGGCCTGGAAAAGTGGAACGAGAAGACGCACGTCTACACGCACCTCTCTCATCTCTACGGAGACGGCTCGAGCATCTACACCACCTATTTATTCCGCCTCGCGCCCACGCCCGAAGAGACACTGGAGCGTTGGCGTCACCTCAAGAAGGTCGCCAGCGAGGCGATCGTCGCGGGCCACGGCACCATCAGCCACCAGCACGGTGTGGGTGTCGATCACGCGCCGTATCTCGCGGCAGAGAAGGGCGCTTTGGGAATGACCACGCTGGCCGGCGTGATGCGCGGGTTCGATCCCGCGGGGTTGATGAACCCCGGAAAGTTGCTGCCATGACTCCGAATCCTTCACGCGAACAGACCTGGAATCGCCTCGAGCACCACGGCACCTGGGACCTCGTCATCATCGGGGGCGGGATCACCGGGGTGGGCCTGCTCCACGAAGCGACCCGGCGCGGCCTCGATGCCGTGTTGGTCGACCAGGGTGACTTCGCGTCGGGTACCTCGAGCCGCAGCTCGAAGCTGGTGCACGGCGGCCTTCGTTATCTGGCGCAGGGCGATCTCCGCCTCACCTATCAATCGGTGCGCGAGCGCGAGCGGTTGCTCAACGAGCTCCCCGGCCTGGTCGAGCCCATCGGGTTCCTGATGGCCAGCTACGACGGCGATCGCATGGGCAAGCGCATGCTGCGTGCGGGCCTGCGCCTCTACGACTTCTTCGGCAGCGGCGTTCCGCACAAGGCCCTGAGCGTCTCTGACCTGTTGATGCTCGCGCCCCGGCTGCGCCTCGAGCACCTGAGCGGCGGCTTCTGGTATCGCGACGCGCAGACCGACGACGCCCGCCTGGTGTTGCGCGTGATGTTCGACGCGCTCGCCGCGGGTGCCACGGCGCTCAACTACGCGAAGGTCGAAGAGTTGCTCGAGCGCGACGGCCAGGTCTCGGGCGTGGTGGTGCGCGATCGCGAACACAACCGCGTGGTGAAGCTCGACGCCCGCGCCGTGGTGAACGCCACGGGCGCGTGGGCCGACGTGTTGCGCGCGGGAGTCGACGCGAAGCCCGCCATTCGCCCGCTGCGCGGCAGTCACCTGCTGTTCCCTTCGTGGCGCTTTCCGGTGGCGCAGGCCGTGGCCTTCCGTCACCCGGTCAACGGGCGGCCGTTGTTCGCCTACCCCTGGGAAGGGCTCACGCTGCTCGGCACGACGGATCTCGATCACGATCGCCCCCTCGATGAGCCGCCTCACATCTCGGCCGACGAAGCGACCACCATGGTCGAGGCGGCGCGCGCGGCGTTCCCCGGGTTGTCGCTGAAGGTCGGTGACGCGGTCTCGAGTTACTCGGGCGTGCGGCCGGTGATCGGCAGCGGCAAGAAAGACCCGTCGAAAGAATCACGCGAACACGTCATCTGGCGCGAGCGCGGGTTGTGGACGGTGACCGGGGGCAAGCTGACGACCTTCCGGGAAATCGCGCGCGAGGCGATCGACAAGCTCGAGCTCACCTTGCCCCGGCCTCCCCTCGAGGCCGAGAAGCGCGGCAAGTTCCCTCCCCCGCCGATGGGCGCGCGCTGGGGTGACCTGGACGTTTTGGAGAGACGCAGACTCGCGGGCCGCTACGGCACCTGGACGCCGGCGCTCGTCGACGCCGCGCGCGATGGCGAACTCGAGCGAATTCCCGAGACCTATTTCCTCTGGGCAGAGCTGCGGCACGCGGCGCGGGTCGAGCGCGTGGTGCACCTCGAAGACCTGCTGCTCCGGCGGGTGCGCGCGGGGCTCGTTCTGCAGGAAGGCGGCGTCGAACACCTGCCGCGCATTCGCGCCATCTGCCAGGCCGAGCTCGGCTGGTCTGATGCGCGCTGGGCGAAAGAAGAAGACGCCTACCGGGCCACCTGGTCGCGGCAACACGCACCACCGCAGGCGCTCGCAGCTGAACGAGTCACCGTGGCGCCGCGGGCGAGCGCGCCCCGCTCAAGGCTCAGACCGTCCAGGTGACTTCGACGGTGAAAGATTCCGGCTTCACCTCGCTCACCTGCACGGTGGGCTTGACCTTGGTCAGGCGCAGGGTGGTGTCGATCGCCCCGGCGGTGAACCAGGGCACGCCCTGCTCTCCGAAGAGCGTGACGGCGTAGCGCTTGTCACCGACCTTCTTCACCTCCGGCATCTTCACGTCGCCCACGATGCCGCTCGAGAAGAAGCGCGGCAGCCGCAGGCACAAGGTGTCGGCCGAAAGAAACGGCATCGCCGCCTGCATCACCTTGC
>JAYVNA010000917.1:0-8149 GCA_043758715.1 Archangium sp. | reverse complement strand
CCCCGACCCTCTCCCCCGCGGGCAGAGGGAGACAAGGGAGACAGCCAGTTGAGCTTGTGAATGCTGGCGTTGTGCAACTCGAACTCCCGCTTCACCTCGAGCGCCACCCCATTCGCCGCCCGCCACGCGGCATCGATGACTCCGCCATGCGTCACCACCAGGACTTGTGCGCCGAGCCACTCACGCGCGATCGAATTCAACGCGGTCACCGTGCGCGGCAACGGGACGGCGCTCGGCGGTCAGAACGGCAGCCCCAGCACCAACTTCTGGCTCGACGACGTCTCGTGCGTCGGGACCGAGGCGAGCCTCTTCGACTGTTCTCACGCCGCGCTCGGCGTTCACAATTGCAACGCCACCACCGAGGCCGTTCGCCTCACCTGCAACTGACCATGCGAGTCTCGAAGACGCCCCTCGACTCGGCAGCTCGGCTTCGCGATGGTAAAAGTGGGGTTGAACGGGTACCCGAAACCCATTCTCGAGCGCGCCGATATCAACGCTGTCGTCTGATAACTCCGAAAGTTCTCAGCCATTAGCCCTGCTCCAAGTAGGGTCCGGCCGTCGCGCGGTCACTCGCAGCTCGTCAACTCACTTTCAGGGGGTTTCACAATGTTCAACGGTATCTGGCTCGTCCTCTTGGGCGCTCTCGCAGTTCCCAGTCTCATTCTCGCGAAGCGTCCCGACGCCAAGGAAATGCTCGCCAAAATCACCCCGTACCAGGGCTGGATCGGCGCCGTCTCCTGTCTCGGCGGCATCTGGGGCATCATCTCGGCCGTCCTCGGCCTGAGCTGGATGTCGACGTGGCCCATTTACTGGACCTCGCTGCTCGTCGGCTCGATCTTCCAGGCCACGCTCGGCCTGATCCTCGGCATCGGCACGCTGAAGACCTTCATCAAGAACCCGCAGGCGCAGGCGAAGATGGACGAGACCCTCGCCAAGCTCAGCCCCAAGCAGGGCATGCTCGGCGTTGGCGCCATCGGCTTCGGCATCTGGGTGGTCGTCAGCAGCATCCTCTTCCACGGCTGAGCTGACGCCTCATCGCAGGGCCTTCAACGGCGGGAACTCGAGCGATCGGGTTCCCGCTTTTTCTTTGTCCGCCGCCGTGAGTCGCAGAAGTGACACTTCGGCGGCCCTCAAAAGCCGAACCTTGTTCTTATTTGTGCGCACATGTAGGCGCATGAGTGTCTTTGTCGCTGAACGACTTGAACTCATGAGGCTGAACGTGCGCAATTTCAACAAACTCGCGGTGTTGGCAGTGCTGGCAGGCTGCGGTGGTCCGATCGCTTTCATTTCGGACGACGAAGTCACCACCCCCGAGACGGTGAAGTCGGCCGAGGCCTGGCAGTCGCAGGACAACCCGTCGCTGTTCGGCGGCAACCTGCTGCTCGAGCTCGACGCGCTCCCGACGGAGGGTCAGGCCGCGAACATTCCCTGGGCCGGCAGCTACTGGCCGACCTTCGAAGACAACATCAACTACCGCTGGGCGGGCCCGAACTCCGACTCGGCGCCGCTGAAGTACCAGAAGGCGTTTGGCGGCACGAACGTGGAAGACGCGGTCTCGCGCTACCACGGCATCGAGTCGGTCTCGAAGACCTGCACCGAAGAGACCCAGTGCGACAGCTTCCTGGGTGAGACCTGCGCCAAGCGCCCGGGCAAGACCGAAGGCCGCTGCGTGGCGACGTGGTGGGGCATCTGCCACGCGTGGACTCCGGCTTCGATTCTGTTCCCCGAGCCCAGGCACGCCGTCACCCGCAACGGCGTCACCTTCGAGGTGCAGGACCTCAAGGCGCTCGCTTCGCTGGTGCACAACAGCACCACCACCAAGTTCGTCAGCCTGCGCTGCAACAAGCACAACGACGCGCCCGACGGCGGCGGCATCAAGCTCGACGCCTACGGCCGGCCGGTCGACGCCGATCGCGAGTGCCGCGACACCAACGCCGGCACCTATCACGTGCTGCTCGCCAACTACCTCGGGTTGATGAAGCAGGCGTTCGCGGAAGACCGCACCAACTCGTACGAGGTGTGGAACCAGCCGATTCGCAGCTTCAAGGTGACTTCGAAGCGTGAAGTGAGCGCGGAAGAGGCGAACCGGCTCATCGGCGTCACCGCGACGGACGGCGGCGTGGCGCTCTCGACGTACCGCTTCAACACCGCGGCGACCCGCTTCGTGCAGGTCAAAGCCGAGGTGAAGTACATCAGCGAGTCGAGCCCGGAGGACGGCTACACCGCCACGAACATCGACTGGTACACCCGCACCGATCGCTACGAGTACGTGCTCGAGCTCGACGCGAGCGGGAAGATCATCGGCGGCGAGTGGGTCGGCAGCAGCAAGCTCTCGCACCCTGACTTCCTCTGGCTACCGCTGAGCGCGAGCGGCTCGGTCGCCGGTGGAGCCATCAAGTACGCCGAGGTGAAGTCGCTGGTGCTCGAGTCCGCCGGTCAGGGAGCGCTCACCGGCAACGCGGTCGAGGTGAATGAGACCGCGACGATCGCCAAGGGCGAGTGGAAACACTTCGGTCCGTTCACCACCGCGGCGGGCGCGATCAGCGTCGAGCTCACCGGCACGGGCGATGCGGACCTGTACGTGAAGATGAACGGACAGCCTTCGCTCAACCTCTATGACTGCCGGCCGTACACGGGCACGTCGAACGAGAACTGCGCGGTGCAGGGTCCGGGCGCGCTCTCAGTGTCAGTGCAGGGGTACTCGGCGGCGACGGTTCAGCTGAAGGTGAAGTACGTGGGCGCGGCCGCGGTCGATGGCGGCGTGCGTGTGGATGCCGGCGTCGATGCGGGCGTGCGGACCGACGCGGGTGTTGATGCCGGCATGCGTGTGGATGCAGGCGTGGTGACCGACGCCGGTGTCGACGCGGGCGTGCGGACTGACGCGGGCGTGGCTGACGCGGGCGTGCAGCAGCTCAACGTGAACGGCACCGTCGCCCAGGGCGAGATGAAGGTGTTCTCGCTTCCCGTGACTGCCGGTCGGCTGGTGGTGGTGCGTTCGCTCGCGGCCGCGGACGTCGATCTGTACGTGCAGATGAACGCCGCGCCGACGACCTCGGCCTACGCCGCTCGGGCGTACACGTCGTCGGGCAACGAAACCCTGCGCTTCACCCCGACGAGCAGCGGCGTGCTGTACATCGGAGTTCACGGCTACGTCGCCTCGGCCTTCAGCCTCACCACGGCTGATCAGTAACGGGGGAAGAGGGAGAAGCACGAGGGGGCTCGGCGAACCGCAATCACCACGCCCCTTCAGGCTCAGCGAACACGAAGCGTCTGCGTCGACGAGATCGTTCCGTTGACCGTGATCCACAGCGTGTGCGTGGCCGCATCGAGGGTGGCGAAGTAGCCGCTCCCGCTCTGCAGCGGAACGCCACCGAGCGAGACCTCGGTGAGCTGGCTCGCAGTGAAGTTGGTCAGCCGCACGATCGGCGTCGTGAGCGTTTGGCCCTTCGGATCGATGGTCATGCTCGTGCCTCCGATGACGGCGGGCAGATCCCACACGGCATAGAGCGGGTTCCAGGTGGCGCCGGTGATGGTGGCGGTCGCGAGACGCTCGACGTCGGTGACCTTCGCCATGGTGTCGCCGCGGGTGCGCGAACCCACCACGAGGAACACGCCGTATTTCACCTGCGGGTACCCGGAGAAGCTGCGACCGAACGCGCTCACCGACGTCTTCCCGATGGCGCCGTAGTTCGAACCCCACGCCAGCCGGTGCGAGTTCGCCGTCGACGGCAGCTCGTATTGATTGAGCTGGAAGGGCCACAGCCAATCGGCCGGCATCGTCTGCCCCGAGGGGCTGCAGCTCGAGCCGCGCGTCGCGCTGGTCTTGCCCTGACACGAGGTGATGGCGCCAAAACCGTAGTCACCACCACCGACGTGCTGCGCGAACGTCTCGGTCTGCACCGCGCCCATTTCCGCGTCGACGTTCGACGACCACATGCGCACGAAGGGCACCTGGTTCGGTGTCGAGTAATCCCACGCCGAGCCCGTCGTCACCGGGCCTGAGCCCGTGGTGGTGAAGCGGTACTGATCACCCCACGCGATACCGCCGATGGGGCCGGGCGTGCCCTCGAACGCGAGGTCGCCGTAGGGCGCGCGGGTGTCGGCGTTCACGACGTTCGCCGCGGCGAGCACGTCGTAGGTGATCGCGTAGACCGGCTCGCTGCGCCCGGTGGCGAAGAACCAGTGAATCGTCGCGGCGACCGGACCTCCCGGGTTCATCTGCACCTTGAATTCGTGGATGGCGTGGTGCGCTCCCGCGAGCACGGTGCGGTAGGTGCCGGTCTTGCCCCTCGAGTTGTCCGCGCTCGAGGCGTAGTGATTGACCACGTAGCCCCAGCCGTTCCAGCCGTTGGTGCCTGTGCCGCGCGCGGTGCGGGTGGCGCCGTTGATGGTGAAGGTGAGTTCGCGCAGGAAGCCGCCGTTGCTCCCGCCGGGATCAGCGGAGGTGTTTCGGACCAGCGCCGCGCTGCGTGGGAGACAGTTGCTGTCGCTCCAGGTGTATCGATCGGAGACGTAGCCGCCGACGCTCACGTTGTTGGCGAGTGATTCTGTCTGGCAGCCGCTCGGGCCTGGGGTGAAGCCCGCGATCGTTCCGGTGCCGCCGCCCGTCGCAGGGCCTCCGCCGGTTGAACCGGTGCTACCGCCGCCGCCCGTCGCTGCGCCGCCGCCCGTCGATCCTGAGTTTCCGCCCGTCGCTGCGCCTCCGCCGGTTGAACCGGTGCTACCGCCGCCGCCCGTCGCTGCGCCGCCGCCCGTCGAGCCGCTGTTGCCGCCTGTCGCCGTGCCGCCGCCGGTCGATCCGCTGCTGCTGCCTGTCCCGGTGCCGCCTCCGGTCGATCCTGAATTTCCACCCGTTGATCCGCTGCTCCCGCCTGTCGCAGTGCCGCCGCCGGTCGATCCGGAGCTTCCGCCCGTCGTTGCGCCGCCACCGGTCGAGCCGGAATTTCCACCCGTCGCCGCGCCGCCGCCGGTCGATCCGACACCTCCGCCCGAGGAGTCTTCGCTACCGATGGGCGTCGCACCTCCGCCCGTGGAGCCGTCGTTTCCACCCGTCGCGCTCCCACCGCCAGTCGAGCCCGTGCTTCCGCCAGGACCCGTCGTCGTCGGTCCCGCGTCGGTACTCGCGTTTCCGCCGCTGCCTGCGGGACCGCAACTCAAGAAGCCACACAACACACTGAGGACAAGGCTCGCGCGAGCCTGAGCAAATGCGGACATCGGTTTCTCCGGGGAAATGAAAGGAAAACGAACCCTCTCCCCACCACGGGGAGAAGGCCCGGGGATGACTCAGGGCTTGAGCACCAACGTGCTGACGCTCATCGCGGGCATCGTGTAGCGAAGCGCGTTCGCCTGCGTGAGCACCACGTCGGTGCCCCGCGTCGCGTTCGGTGTGGCCGACGTCAACTGGTACACCTCCGCCCGGCTGAACGACGTGCCGTGCGAGATGGTGAGCGCCGCCGTTTTCGCAGTGGTCGCCTTGTTGATCACCACCAACACCACCCGGTTCGGGTTGCTCGAGTCGACGCTCGCGTACACCGAGGTGGTCGCCGTATCGCTGTTGGTCGCCTGCACTGAGGTGTCACCAAAGCTGCCGCCCACGCCGTCGTAGCTGCGGAACATCGCGTAGCCCGCGGTGATGAACGCCACGTTGCTCGACTGCGGCCACATCGCCGCCGTGTGCACGCCTTCGCGCCCGAAGATGCCGAGCACGTCTGCCTGGGCAATGCCCCCGGAGATGTGACTGCCACCACCGTAGTAGTACTCAGTGAACGCGAGCCCGGTGCCCGGGTAGTGCGCCGCGATCTTCGCCTTCATCGCCGGGATCAGCCGCAGCGCTGTGTTGCCATTCGACGCGGTGATCCAGCTCGTCTCGACGTAGGTCGGATCCCACAATGAGCGCGGCGCCTGAATACGCGCCTCCGCCACCGCCGCCGAGCCGTCCTCGCTGTTGACGCGCACGCCTGCACCGCGCGCCTCGGGGTACCAGTGAATGTCGAGCACATCCATCAAGCGCGTGCCCGCCGACGTGCTCGCGGCCCGAATGCCATCGAGGAAGTAGTCCGTGAAGTCCCGGCCCGCGGCATCCGGCGCGTGCTGCAGCGAGGTGAACCCTGCGTAGCCGTAGCTGACGAACCCAAGCACCTTGCTCTGCGGCGCCTGCGCCTTGATCGCCGTGGCGTAGGCGATGCTCTTGTTCAGCAACTCCGCGTACGTGACGGCCCCGGGGTGAATCGCCGAGTGCGTCGACGCCCAGAGGTCAGGCTCGTTGTCGAGCGAGTACAGAATGTCGCGCGTGGGATCCTGGTGCGCGGTGGGGAAGGTGTTCTCGAGCCAGCTGACGAACTCGTCCTGGCTCACCACGCCGTCGGTGAGGCTCGGCGGGTAGACGAACGCAGCGCCCTTGGTCGCGCGGCTCTGCACGAAGCGCGAGGCGATGGGCTGGTTGAGTACGCTGGTGGAAAGCTTGTCGGCCGCGGCCCACCCGAGCATCGGCACGGTGACGAGCGTGGCCCCGCCGGCGGCGCGCGCGTTGGCGACGTGGGCGCGCACGGCTTCACCGGGCGTGTTGCCACCGCCGAGGTACGAGTCGCTCTGGGAGTTGTAGTCAGAGCCCGCGTTCGAGGCGTTGTTCTCCCAGTTGTACGCAGACCACCGGTTGCCGCCGAGGCGGTTCAAGGTGAGGTTCGGTTCCTGCGCCCAGGTGCGGCCGTTGAAGTTCTTGCCGTAGACGTAGCGGCTGATCGCGTGCACCTGCGCCGAGGTGTCGACCGCGAAGGTCACGTCAGCCGCGCCCGGATTGCCCGGGGTGATCACGCTGCCCGCATCGACGACCACGACCGGAGGCGTGCCGGCGTCTTCACCGATGACCACCGGCGGCCCTGCATCGACTTCTTCCACCGGCGCGCCGGCATCGACGAGCTCGAGGCCCGCGTCGAGCGGAACGCGAATGTGGTGCGGGTGCAGAAACCAGCTGGCGCGGTGCAGTTCCTGGTGATCGAGATCGTGATCGACCGGTGCGTTCTCGGCGGGCTGAAGGACTTCGACGTCCTCCATGCTCGCCACTCCGTCACAACCACTGACTGCAACAACGACCGCGAAGATTCCGGCGAAGCGACTGCTCAACTTGGGCATTTCGTTTCCTCAGCGCCATCCCTCAATGGCGTGCTTCCGGTGACGTCTGCGGTGCTGCAGTCGCCAACGGGGCATGAGGTACCGAACTCGGGTGTCGGCCCAAAAGGCCCGCGCACCGCACGACCACGCTGATGTAGGTCGTGTCTGTTCGGTGCTTTGCGGGTGTCCGACAGTTCTTACCTGAGAGACCCGGCATTCAACTTTCCGCCAGCGCGGACGAAAGCGCCGCTCGTCACAGCGGAAAGTTCCACCAGAGGCGGTGTCGTAGAGTGCGGCCATGGGCCTTCGCGGAGTGCTGGTGGTGCTGTGTTTTCCCCTGATCGCCAGCGCTCAGGAAGCGCCCCAGATCAGCCGCGCGCTCGCCCGCGAGATCCTCTTCATCAAAGAGGCGCCTGCCTGCGACGCCGGCAGCGAAACGGAGCAGATCAGCTGTCTCATCGACGCCTGCTACGCGAAAGACGCGCGCGCCGCGAAGGTGGCCAACGCGCTCTACCTGCAGAGCGGCACCGTGATGGGCGTGCTCCCGGAGCAGGACTTCAATGGGGGCTACCGCGGCCAGCTGCACCTGGTGCCGCACCTGCCGGTCGGCGTCGATCGCAAGCACCTCGAGTGGGCCGCCGCCGCGCTCACCGACTTCGACACCTTCTTCAAAGACCTCGGTGGCACACCGAAGTACCGCTGGCGTGCGCTCGATTTTCGCTTCTTTGAATCGGTGAAGCGGCGCACGCCCTCTGCGTACGCCGTCGACTGGGCCGTCGCCTACAACGTCTCGGGCTCCCTGTTCGGCAGCGAGGCCGGAGTGCGCGGCACGCTCTTCCACGAGGTGTTTCATCTCAACGATCAGGCGCACGGCAACTGGTCAGAGCGCGCGTTGTCTGGCCTCTACAATCGCATCGTGAAGAAGTGCGGAGTCGACGCCAAGTGCCTCGCGCCGTACACGCCCGACAGCATCAAGGTGAAGGGCGGTACCTATTACGACTTTCAGCCCGGCAACGGCGTGGGTGAATACGGCGCTGATCTC
>JAYVNA010000916.1:0-2592 GCA_043758715.1 Archangium sp. | reverse complement strand
CGCCACGCACCTGACGCCGGTGTCACGCGGGTCACCGTAAGTCGTGGATCGGCAAACACGTTTCAGCTAAGGGCCGCACTCGTCTTTCACGTTGGAGGAAGTTTTGCGGGACAAACTGCTGGCTCTCGCGGCGTTGCAGAAGGTGGACCTCGACATTGCGGCTCTGAGAAAGAACGCCGAGGTGTACCCACGCGAGATGTCCGAGCTGGAAAAGCAACTGAATGCAGCGAAAGCGGCGGTTGACGCCGAGCGAACCAAGCTCGATCAACTCGAGAACCAGAAGCGCACGCTCGAGCAGACGATCACCGACGACAAGGACAAGGTTCGCAAGTGGGAAGCGCGGCTGACTGAACAGCGCTCCACGCGCGAATACTCCGCGCTCGCTCGCGAAATCGACATCGCCAAGAAGGGCCAGGTCACCATGGCCGAGGAGGTCCAGGAACTGGGCCGCCTGGCGGTGGTGCAGCGCGAAGTGGCGCGGGCCAAAGAAGCCGACTTCACCGTGAAGACCAAAGATCTGGTCGACCGCATCGCCGCGCTGCGCGGCAAGCTGGCCGAGATCGAGGCGCAGGTGACGGTGGTCGATGGCAAGCGCGCCATCGTCGCGCGCGACGTCGACGAGAAGCTGCTGCGTCAGTACGACGTGGTTCGCAAGAAGCGCATGCCGGCGCTGGTGCCCATCAACCACCCCGGCACCTGCTCGGGCTGCCGCATGAACATTCCGGCGCAGCGCTTCAACACCCTGGTCGCCACCAAGGGCATCGACACCTGCCCGTCGTGCACCCGCATCATCTACGCCGCCGAGACGCTCGAGGCGAAGTGATGCAGGCCGCCGCGTGAGACGAGCTGGATCGACCAAGCGGAGTGACTTTCAAGAGATGGTCACCAAGAGCTCGAAGGCGCTGACCGGCCGTACGATGCAGGCGGCGGTCTTGCGCTTCATCGCGCGAGAAGAGCCGTTGGTCGCCACCCTGGGCGCCTTCCCCCAGCTCGATCGCAGCAAGCTGCAGCGCGCGCTCGAAAAAGCGGCGGCGCTGTTGGAGGGCAAGGGCGGCGAAGAAGTCGAACAGGCGCCTCAGTACATTCGCTTGCGGCTCTATTCAGACGGCGCGGCGCGGGGAAACCCGGGGCCGGCCGGTGCGGGAGCAGTGTTGGTCGAGCCGTCGGGGCAGGTCGTCGATCGCCTCGGCAAGTTCCTCGGGCACCAGACGAACAACTACGCCGAGTACCAGGGGCTGTTGTTGGGGCTCAAGCGGGCGCGCGAATTGGGCGTGCGCGAGGTCGAGGTGTTCGCCGACAGCGAGCTGATGATTCGGCAGCTGGGCGGGCGCTACCAGGTGAAGTCGCCGAGCTTGAGGCCGCTGTACGAAGAGGCGCTCAAGGTGCTCAACGAGTTCGAGCGGGTCAAGCTCGTGCACGTGCCGCGCGAGATGAACCGCGCCGCTGACGAGATGTCGAACAAGGCGATCGAAGAGCGGATGTAACGCCTGCGTCGCGACGTGTGCTACGCCTGAAAACGGTCGGAGCAGTCCGGGTGAACGCCGGTCAGTGCAGGACGGGCTGACGGGAGGAAAGTCCGGGCTCCAGAGGGCAGGGTGCTGGTTAACGGCCAGTCGGCGTGAGCTGCAGGAAAGTGCCACAGAAAAGAACCGCCTGTCGGCAACGGCAGGTAAGGGTGAAAAGGTGCGGTAAGAGCGCACCGCGTTCCTGGTGACAGGGGCGGCAAGGCAAACCCCACCTGGAGCAAGAGCCAATAGGGGAGCGTTTCCAACCCGAAAGGGAAGGAGACAAGGGCGGCCCGCCCGACGCTCCCGGGTCTGCTCGCTAAAAGTTGTACGAGGGCGTCGGCAACGACGACCCTGGATGAATGTTCACCGCCCGGGGCAACCCGGGAACAGAACCCGGCTTACAGGGCTGCTCCGACCATTTTCATTTTCGGCCTCCCTCTCCCCTGCGGGGGAGAGGGTCGGGGTGAGGGGCAAGCTGTCGTGCCGCTTGCATCGCCATCCGCGAGCGCTACAAGCCGCCGCTCATGCGCCTCTGCCTGCTGGCCACCCTGCTTCTCTTCACCGCGTGCATCGTGGAAGCCCCCACGAAGGAAGGCACGCAGGGCACCGCGCCCCGTCTGCCACCGGCCCCTCCGCAGGAAATCAAGAGCGGGGCGAACTTCGGCGACGCGATCGAGCTGGTCTCGGTGGTGCTCACCCCGAGCCGCGGCGAAGCGGGCCAGCCGGTGCGCGTGCTGGCGAACTACAAAGTGCTCGCGAAGATCGACCGCGACTACATGATCTTCGTGCACGTGGAAGACGTGGACGGCCGGGTCGATCGTTTGAACGTCGATCACGCGCCGCGCCTGAAGCCGACCTCGCAGTGGGCGCCCGGTGAGATCGTGCAAGACGTCTTCGACATTCCGATCCCCGCGGGGATGCCGGTGCGCGGGCTGTCGCTGGTCTTGGGCTTCTGGGATCCGAAGAGCGATCAGCGCCTGCCGATCGTCAATAAAGATGCGGTGCAGAACGACGGTCGTGATCGCCTGTTCGTCACCAAGTTCCCCGTCGTGCCCGCGGCGCAATGAGCGCGCTTTCGTGGGTC
>JAYVNA010000915.1:0-8150 GCA_043758715.1 Archangium sp. | reverse complement strand
TCGTGGGGCCGTTGCAGAGCGGCGCCTGCGGTGACTGCGGCCTTCAGCTGGAATGAGGGGCGCTTCCCGCTTCACTCCGGGCGGCGGATCTTCGGCGTGAAGGCGTCGAGCAACACCCGGGTGATGGCGGGGAAGTGCCGGCCCAGCGCGTTCATGAACGGGTAGATGATGCGCGGTTCCTTCTGCTCCACCGCGTCGGCCACCAGGCGGGCCAGCACCGACGCTTCTCCGGTGGGGGCCATCATCCGCGCCACCCAGCTCTCTTCGTAAATCGCGCGCGCAGCGCTCTCCATCGCCGTCTTCACCGGGCCTGGATACACGGTGAGCACGTGCACGCCGTGCGGCTTGAGCTCGGCGCGCAGCCCTTCGGAGGCGGCAGCCAGCCCACCCTTGGCGGCGTTGTAGAAGCTCATGCCCGGCGTCGGCGCGATGGCCGCCATCGAGGAAATGTCGACCAGCGTTCCCTTGCCGCGCGCCACCATGCGTTTGGCCACGAAGTGCGAGAGCTTGAGCGGCGCGAGCAGATCGATCTGCAGCAGCCGCACGGCGTCTTCGAAAGGCGTCTCGACGAACGGGCGAACGATCTGCACGCCCGCGTTGTTGATGAGCACGTCGGTCGGCCCGTGCACGGCTTCGGCCGCATCGACCCACGAAGTCACCTGCTCGGGATCGCTCAGATCGGCGGTGACGATGTGCGCGCGGCCTTCGCCGTCAGCGGCGAGCTTTTCCAGCAGGTCTCTGCGCCGGGCCACCAGGGTGACCCGCGCGTTTCTCGAAAAATACTCGCGCGCGATGGCCTCGCCGATGCCGCTGGACGCTCCGGTGATGACGACGTGCATGGCGTTGCGAGTTAGCTGAAAAACGCAAACGGCGTCGACCCGCTTGAGGATCGACGCCGCTCACGTGGAATTGAGAGAGACCGATTACTTCTTCACAGCAGCGGCGGCAGGCGCGGGCTTCTTCACCTTCACCGCCTTCGCGTCTTCCTTCTTCACTTCAGGGGTCGCGGCGGCGGCGGCAGCGCCAGGCGTGGGCTCGGCTGCGACGGAGGTCCCGGCCATCGCTTCCTTCTTCTCTTCCTTCTTCTCGTCCTTCTTCATTTCCACCTTCGCGGGGGCGGCAGCGACGGCGGGAGCATTCTTCACCGGCTTCTCAGCGTGCGCGGGCGGCTCAGCGGCAAAGGCGGAAAGCGAAAGCGAGGCGACGGCGGCGATGATGAGCGTCTTCATTGGGGTCTTTCTCCACGGGGTAGGGGTTGGTGCCCTGCCGAACGTTGGCAGGCCCGCTGAAGACGAGCCCTCGGCTGCTGAATTCAGAACAACTTTGTTCGAAGTGCTTTTGCCCGCGCCTGAACGTCAGAATCCATGTTCGTCATTTCCTGAGATTTCAGCCGCTGCTCGAGGGAACGGGGCGCTTTTTCCCGGATCAAACGACCGTCTTCGGCCAGCAATTCGAGGCGGGCGAGGGCCTTGTCGACGATGCGGTCTTTGGGGTGATCGAGCAGCGAGTCGAGGAAGAAGGGGTCGTCGATGAGGTCGTACTTCTCGACGAACTCGGTCACCAGCACAGCCCAGGCCTTGCGATCGGGCGCCTCGGTGATGTTCTGGAGCGCGACCTTGTGCTCCTTCTTCTTCCCTTCGGGATCGAAGGTGGCCGCGAGGCCGGGCGGCAGTTCACCGCCGGTGAAGAGCGAGTCAGCCGCCTTCTTGTACTTCTCGTAGCTGGCGCTGCGCTCGATGCGCTGCTGGTTCGGGTCGTCCTGGCGCGAGTGGTACTTCGACTTGCCGCGCGCGGCGTCGAGCTCGCGGAACGACTTGTTCCGCTTGCCCGTAAAACCACTGCTGTCGTCGTCTTTGGGGGACATCAGTGCTCCAGAGAAAGGCTCAGGTCGCGCCGGACGAGGGGTCGGTGACGCCCGCCTGCCGGTTCGCGCTCAATCATGCCCGGCTGACTTCCACATCGCCACCGAAGCGCGCGCCACTACGTCTCGCACCCGTTCTGCCTGCTTCTCGGGAAGGGGCTTGGCCTCGTCGCTGGTGGCCTCGAACAGGCTCTCTTCAATCCATTCCGAGAGGGCCTTGGGGAGCGCCTCGAGGGTGGCTTTCGCGGGGATCATCTGGTCTTCGATGCTCTCGACCTGGCGCCCCCCGAGCTCGAGCATCGCGAACACCTCACCGACCAGGTGACGGGCCAGCGCAAAGCCCGCGTCGTCGAGGCCCGAGTCATCGAGCCACGAGACCAACGCGTCCTGCCGGTTTTCAAACGCGTGCTCGAAGCGCTGCCGATCTTTCGGGAAGTCGTCGAAGTACCGCCAGGCGGACTCGATGAACGAGTCATCGGGCTCGGCATCACCGAACGGCTCGGGCTTCTGCGCCTTCTCGCGCTTCATCGTCACCCCGCGCGCCGTGAGGTCGAGCGTCGCTCCGCTGGCGACCAGCTCGTACAGGCCCAGCAGGTTGCCGAAGAGCTGCGCGGCCTCGTCAGACGAATTGAAGCGGGGCTCGTCTTCCCACAACGCGGAGATCACCACCGGCGCGGGCACGTTCTGTTTGACCGCCTGCTTGAACGCCTGCGCCACGTCGTCGACGTCGGCCAGCGAACCCGACTGGGTCAGCAGCTTCTGCAGTACTTCCTGGCCTTCGAACGATCGCTCGACGTCTTCTTTGAGGCTCATGCGCGGCTCCACTTCTTCCACATCTTGTTCGCGGCCAGCAGCACCAGAAAACCGGCCAATACCCACAGGCCGCGGCTGCCGAGGGCCGAGGTGAGCTCGGTGCGGGCGAACGATTCCCACATCAGCAGCAGCGTCGCCCCCATGCCCCAGCCCACCAGCGGGTTGACCTCGCGCTGAATCGCACGTTTCCACGCGAACGACCCGGAGATCGACTTGAGCCCCGAGAGCTTCGGCCACCACCCCGGCACCCGCCCGGCCCACGCGTCGTACGGCGCTCCGAAGGCCTTCTGGAGCAGCCGTTCTTCCGCCCGAATGATGAAGGCGTGGCTGAGAAGGAAGTAACCAAACCCCAGCGTCCATGCCCACGGCTCGTTCGCGATGCTCAGCAGGCCCACCGTGATGAACAGGTTGCCCAGGTACAACGGGTGACGAATGACCGCGTAGGGACCTTCGGTGTTGAGGGCGTGCGAGCTGAGCTGACGCGAGGTCGAGCTGGTGCCGGCGGGGATGAAGCCGACGGTGGCGAACCGAATGAGCGCCCCGAGGCAGCACAGCCCCAGCCCGATGAAGTTGAGGAGGTGATCGACCTCCGCCCCCCCGGGTCCCGGGTGCACGTGAGAGCGCCAGGACTGGGTGAGGACCACGAAGATGACGGGCAGCGGCGCGAAGCTGCGAAATCGAAAGAAGACGGCGCCGGCCATGTCGAGCGCACGCTCCACGTTGACGGCTGTACCACGCAGCCAACCCCCGAGAAGTGCCTGAGTTCAGCCTCGCCCCGAGATGCGTGCGCGCCTGAATGGCCGGGCTGTCACGGGGCACTGACGCAGCAATGGAGCTCTCGCTTTACAGTTGGCAGAGCACGGGGCTACAGCGCGCGCCAGTGACTACCTCTGCTTCCCGCGCTGATGCCGTCGAGCGCGCTCGTGGGGGCGACGTCACCGCGTTTCGCGAACTCTACGCGCTGCATCACCGGCAGGTGACCCGCCAGCTCGCCTTCCTGGTCCCCCGTTCGGACCTGGAAGACGTGGTGCAGGACGTCTTCATCGAGGTGTTCAAGAGCATCAAGCGCTTCGAGGGCAAGAGCGCGTTCAGCACCTGGCTCTACCGGCTGACCGTGCACGTGGCGATGAAGGCGCGGCGCAAGCACACCCGCAGCCGGCTGGACATCGTGGAAGAGGTGCCGGACCAGGCGGATGATCGGCCGACCCCTGACGCGGTCTCGTTGTCGGCGGAGCGGCAGGTTCGCGTCGAAGCCTTGCTCGAGAAGCTCTCGCCCAAGAAGCGCGCGGTGCTCGTGATGCACGATCTTCAGGGCATGGAAGCGCAGAAGATCGCCGAGATCCTCGAGACCAACATTCTGACCGTGCGCACCCGGTTGTTCTACGCGCGCCGGGAACTCGAGGTGCTCGCCAAGGACGATCCCGCGCTCGCTGATTTTTTCCCCGGTGACGGCGCATGAAACATCTCGAGCCCGAGCTGATTGAAGAAGTCGCGCGCAAGGCGCCCGAAGGCGAGGCCGCCGCGCATCTGGCTTCCTGTTCCGAGTGCCGTACGCACGTGAGCCGGGCGAAGGGCCGTCAGCGGCTGCTGGCGGGACTGAAGCCGTACACGCTCTCCGACATGGCCTTTCGCCGGGTGGAAGCGCGCCTCGAGGAGGCCGTGGCCGCCGGTGATGCCGCGCCTTCGTCGTGGCGGTGGGTGTGGTTTGCAGGTGGAGCGCTCGCCGCCATGGTGCTCGCGTTCGTGGTGGTGACGAACGAAGGCTCGCTGTCGGGCGTGGTGAAGATTCCCGGGCCCCAGGTGGCGACCGCCGCCGCGCCCTTTCACCCGCTGACGGTGCTGCGGGCTTCTCCCGAGGCGCAGCTGCACGAGGGCGATCTCAAGTGGCACCCGCTCAACCCCGGAGACGTCGCGGCCGCGGGCTCGGCGGTCTCCGCGCAGTCGTTGTTGCTCGCGCCCGAAGCCGAAGTCGCGTGGGCCATCTCCGCCGAAGGTTCGCTCTCGTTGGGTGGGCCCGCGTCGCTCACCCTGGGCGCAGGCGAAATCGTGGCGCGGGTGGGCAGCCCGATCGAGGTGCTCGCGGCGACCCGGCGAATGCGTTCCGCCGATGCGCTCTTCTCGGTCACCCGGGCCGGCGCCGAAGTGGTGCTCAATGTCTCGGAGGGCCAGGTCGAGGTGGTCGACTCGGTCACCGGCGAACGCCGCCTGGTGAAGTCGCCGTCGGTGCTGCGCTGGAGTGACGGCTCGTCGCTGGCGGACGGCCGCGAAGAAGCGTTGCGCAGCCTGGTCGCGCCGGCGATTTCCGCCAAGCCCTGGGTTCGCTTCGACGCGCGCGGCCTCACCGCGAAGACCGTGGTGTCGCTCGATGGCGTGCGCCTGGGTGCAGCGCCGTTCGTCGAGGTGGTGACCGCGGGCCGCCGCCGCCTCGGGCTGACCCCGCCCGGGGGCGTGCAGCACGAGTCGTGGGCCGAGCTCATCGGAGGCCAGCCGTTCACCGCGAAGCCCGAGACCACCGCGGTCGAAACCGATGGCCCGGAGCCGGACGCCGAGGCGCTCTCGCGCGTGATGTCGGCGCTCAAGGCGCAGCGGCCCAAGCTCGCCAGCTGCTACGAGAAGTGGCTCAAGGCGAACCCCCACGCGCAGGGCGAAGTGATGCTCGAGCTGGTGGTGGGTGCGCAGGGGCGGGTGAAGAAGGCCAGCGTCGCGGGCGGCACCATCAGCGCCGCATCATCGGAGTGCCTGGTGACGACCGCGAAGTCGCTGGTGCTGCCCCCGCTCGGGACTGACGCCACGCTGCAGGTTCCGCTGTTGCTCCACCAGCCGGGGCGTTGACCGCCCCGACCGGGAATCAACCGACTTACTGATCGACGTCGACGTCTTCGATCGCGCGGTCAGCCTCAGCGTTGGCCTTTTCGGCTTCGGCGTCGGCAGCGGCGACGTCCTGCTCGAACTTCGCGTCAGCAGCGGCCTTGCCGTTGGCGGCAGTGGCCTGGGCCTCTGCCTTCTTCTGCTCGGCGGCGGCGAGGGCGGTGGCCCGCTTGAGCTCGGCCCCGGCCCTGGCAGCCGCGGCCTTCGAGGGCGCGTCCTTCTTGGAGGCGGTCTCGGCGTTTGCCTTCGCGACGACGTCCTTCGCTGAGGCGAGCTTCTTCGACCACTCTTCCCTCACCGCGATGACCAGGCCTCTGTTGGCAACCTTCGCCAATTCCATTTTCTCGGCGGCGGCCGTCTTCGCCGCGGTGGCCTTCTGAGCAGCGGCCTTCTTGCGCTCGTCCGCCTTCGCCTTCGAGGCCTTCTTCGCGGCGGCCTTGTCGGCCTTGGCGTCCTTCACTTCCTCCTTCTTCTCTTCCCTGGCCTCCTCCTTCTTCACCGCGTTTTCCTGCTTCTTGGCCTGGCCCTTGTCGGAGGGACCCGCAGACTGCGCGAAGACGGCGAACGAGAGGGTGGCGGCCAGCAGGACGGCGAAAAAGCGCATGGAACTCCGGGGGAACGAGGGGCGCGGAGTGTCGGTCAGTCCCGGTGCGCCGACAATCACAAGCAGCTGCTCACCCCTGCGTCCCAGAGACGCTCGTCACGCTGGTGACTCTTCCCTGCACGCTCGCGGTGCGTGCTCGAGATGCGTGGAGTAGACACTCCACCCCGTGAGCAAGGCACCGAAGCGACCGGCGGGTATTCCCGCGAAGGCGTGGTGGGACGCGACCGACAACGAGTGGGTCTTCGGGCCCCTGGTGGACGGCAAGAAGCACGGCGACTTCACCTATTGGCGAGGCGACGGCACCAGGTGCAACGAGTGCCACCTGGTGATGGACGTGCTTCACGGCCCGTTCAAGCGCTTCCACGAGAGCGGCGAGCTGAGCCAGGAAGGCACCTTCGAGAAGGGCCACCTCCACGGCACGCGCCGCTGGCTGAGCACCGAGAGCGCCACCACCGAGAACACCCGCCCCAAGGGCGTGCACGTCTCGGTGTGGAAGAGCGAGATGGACTGCGTGCACGGCAAGGTGGTGAGTGTTCGCCACTTCAATCGCCGCGGCGATCGCGTGCTGCCGAGCAACGGCGCACCGTACCCACCCACGCCGGAAGGCGTCGAGGCGGGCGCTGAGTTCCTCGAGCCCAAAGACGAGTGGCACAAGGGCGAGGCAGTGGGCGAGACCCCGGGCAAGTCCGGCCGCTGGCGCGTGTGGACGCGTGAAGGCCAGCTCAAGGAAGACGTGGTCTACGCCGACGACGCCCGGCACGGCCCCGCGACGCTGTTCGTGCTCGGCGGCAGCCCCTTCATCGACACCCGCATCGCGCAGGAGCGCGGCGAGTTCCGCGAAGGGCGAAGATCAGGCGTGTGGCTGCTGGGCGATGGCAAGGGCGCGACCCTGGCCCACTGCGACTACGGCGATACGCATTCGCTCGAAGGCGGGCCGCTCGCGGCGTTCTCCAACGACCCCGGCGTCGACTATGCCTCGCTCGCGAAGAAGCTCGAGCTCGAAGGCCAGGTGATCGAAGCGCTGATCACCTGGGCGCGTGTAGCGGGCGCGAAGCGTGACACCGCGGGCTTCACCAGCCTGCTGGCGAAGGTCGCTCGGCCGGTCAAAGAAGAGGTGGCCGTCACCCTCGCGATGGAAGCCGATCGCCCGACGAACTGGCTCGGCTACGACCTCATCGAAGGCGCTCACCCGGCGCTCTTGCTCAATAAACTGGCCGTCGCCCTCGACCAGGCGTTCCAGAGCCGCGCGGCGCTCGATTTCACCAACGCGGCCATTTTGCTCGCGCCCGATCGCAATGAGTTCCTCTTCACCCGCGCGCTCATCTTGATGAGCCTGGGGCTGCACGCGCAGGCCGAACTGGACGCCAACGAGCTCGCGGCCGAAGCGCCTGATCGCGCCGAGTTCCTGCTGGTGTATTTGAAGGGGCTGTTTCCCTCGTACGACTTCGGGCCTGCGCGCGAGAAGCCCGAGACCAGCTTCGAAGACGTGCCCGAGAAGCCGGAGCGCTCGGTCGAAGAGCTCGCCCTCTTCGCGCAGAAATACGCCACCCGCCTTCACCTGGTGCGCGAGGCACTGTTGCAGAAGCTCACCTCCGAGAACCCCGCGCTGCCGCCAGACGTGACGCACTTGTTGCCCGAGGGGCCGGTCGAGCTCGAGCAGGGCGAGCACGCGTGGGAAGACGATGAGGGCGCCCCGCAGACGGTCGACTTCGACGAGGTGCCTGAGGTGGCGGACGCCGATCTTCCGTCCCTGCTTCGAATGGCGCGGGCCGACTGGGGCGCGCTGAGCTGGCTGTGCTGGGCGAGCGGGCTGAACGAGGTGGCCCTGCCGAACAAGCTCTCGCCGCCGCTTGATTTCGGAAAAGCGGCAGGCATGGCGCAGCAGCGGCTGTGGCGTTCGCGAGATCAGCGCGCGTTCAACGGCCGCAACGCCCGGCAGCACGGCGTGGCATCGTTCGAATGGGAAGGCACCGACATGGCGGAGATCGCGCCGCCCGTCGCGGG
>JAYVNA010000914.1:0-8161 GCA_043758715.1 Archangium sp. | reverse complement strand
ATCGAGATCTGCCAGCGCCTCGTCGAGAGCTCCCAGCCGCTTCTTCGCGTAGCCACGTTTCACCAGGAACCCCCAGTATTCGCCCACCGCACAGGCTTCCTCGGCCTGCGCCAGCGCGTCGGGGAGACGGCCATCGGTGTCGGCCACCATGGCGCGATCGAGCGGGACGAAGCCGGTGAGCAACCGAAGCTTCGCGTTCTGCGCCACCGGAGCGCGCTTCGCGTAGGCGCGCATGGCCTCATAGCTGCCGCCCCAGCGGGGCTGAAGAGCGCGCATCACGGCGGCGCGGTGCATGAAACAGGTCGGGCAGCTCTCATCGGCGAGGCGAACGCTCTCTTGAAAACCGAACGCGTCACCCATCAACACCCGCACCCAGATCTCTTCGCTGCGAGCGGCGACCAGCTTCGGCCGCAGCTCGAGCGCTCTCTCGAGGTTCTGCAGCGCCACCGGCAGCGTGGCCCGCATCTCGGCGAACTCGCCCCTCGAGGTGTCGGCGGCCCACGTCGTGCCGCGTTGCGCTCCGGCGACCGCGCCGAGGTGGGTGCCCCGCGCAAGCCAGGGCGCGAAGGTCTTCGAGTTGTCCGCCCACTCGTCCAGCAGCAGCCCCAGCGAGGGCTCGGCTGAGTCGAAGGCGGCGGCGGCATCTGTGGGCCACTGCTCGAACCGGGGGTCCTTCTCGAAGGCGGCCTGAAAGTGCTCGAAGGCGAGGTCGAGGGCGGCGAAGCGCCGGTGCTTGAGCAGTGAGCGCAGACCCGCCTGGTCGACGTACTGAGTGGGGTCGCCATCGGCAGTGAAGCCCTCGGTCCCCAACAGCGGCAGGCCGCTGGGCTCCGGGACAGGAGGGACCTCGACAAAGGGTTTGAGCCGGCTGAGGGTCAGCGCGCGATCGGCCTTCATCGCGTTGAGCTGCCATCTGGCGCCGATGAGCACCGTGAGCACGACGATGGTGAGGATGCCGAGCCCCCGAAACAGCAATCGCCCCTTGCTCATGTCGTCGACGATAGACCGCTGTCGCCGGTCTCGGTGGCAGGCAGTCCGCCCTCCGCACGATAAAAGCCGCCGGGTCGACGGCCTCGTGCGCAGCTTCTGAACTGGAGGTCGGCGCGGCTGGGAGCGGTGAGCCGTGACAAGGTGCGGCTCATGAACGACCACCGCCTTGCAGAAGAGCTCGCTGCACTTCGCCGTCGGGTCGATCAGCTCGAGGCAGCGCTTGGTCAAGTGAGGGCGGAAGGCAAACGCCCTCATGAAACGCAGCAGGCGCAACCCTCGCGCTTGCGCTTCAGGTGGCCGCTGGTTGTCGGCTTGCTGATCGCGTCGGCGGCCTTCGCGCAGTTGACGACGTTTCAGCCCGACGCGCCGGCCCTCGCCTCGCAGGTCAACGGCAACTTCAACCAACTGAAGCTCTGGCTCGAGCAGAAAGTGGGCGCGGTGGGCACCGCGAACGTGACCACCACGGGCTCGCTGACCGCGGGATCAGTAAGCGCGACTTCGTTGGCGGTTGCGACCACCTTGACGGCAGGCGCGGTGACCGCAACCAGCATCGCCTCGTCGACCATCGTCTCTGGCACCGTGCGCGGAGGATTTACGTCGAGGTGCACCGCGAACTCCGCAACTCAGATCGCGTGCACCCCGCCCTGGGGCAGTGGAGCCTGCGGCACCACCTGTGGGGGCGGCACGTGTTCGCGGGGAACCAAGCAGCTGATCTCGTCCGCGTTTTGTTACGACGCGTCCCAGACCGCCCTTTGTTACGACTACCTGTGCGTCGAATGAGCCTCGACACGCGCACAAAAAAAACCGCCCGTCGTCTCGGGGCCGGCCGAGGCGACGGGCGTCGAAGATTCCCCAATGGAATCCCCTTACCGAGGGACTGACAAAGCAACCCGGGTGCCATGCCATTGGCGGCAGCCAGTTCGAGTCGATTCAGGCAGTTGCAACCTTACAGGGGGGATCAGGAGTGGACTCACCCGCTCCGGATCATGACATCCACGTCAGGGAATCCTCATTCTCCGAGGACCGAACGAATGGTCTCCTTCATCGTGTGCTGCGGCTTCCACCCGGTCTCGGTCGTCCACCGGGAGCCGTCCACCATGCAGAGGAACTGAATGTGGTCGAGCTCTTCCGGGGGGTAGCTGGCGAGCCGATAGCGAAACAGGGCGCTCAAGAGCGGCTTGGCGATCAGGTGGGGCATCGGCAACGGCTTGTGGCCCAACTCGCGAAAGACCATCGACAGCGGCACTTCTCCGGGGCCGGTGACGTTGTAGACGCCCTTGCGGCCGGGCCGGAGCGCTTCGATCATCGCGCGCCCCACGTCTTCGGTGTGAATGAGCTGCACCATCGGGTCGAACCCGGCCATCACCCAGGGGCGCTTGAGCCGCAGGTAGTTCGAAGGCGCGTTCTTGATGGCGGCGCCCACGATGTGCACGGGCCGCAGCACCACGGTCTCGATCTCCGGGTGTCTCCAAAAGAAGCCGTGGGCCAGCATGTCGACTTCGATCAAGTCGCGCACGGAGGGGAATCGGCTGGCCGCCATCAGCGGGGTCTCTTCGGTGAGGAAGTTCGAGTTCTGCGGCGAGGGCCCGTACACGTTGGCGCTCGAGAGCATCACCACCTTCTTCACCCCGTACTTCGCCGCGCACTCGAGCACGCGCATGGTGCCCAGCACGTTGAACGAGTGGTGATCCTCCTGGCTCATGCGGGGGTCGTGCATGATCCCCATGTGGATCACCGCGTCGACCTTGTTCTTCTTGAAGACCTCGTCGGTCTTCTTCTTCCGAAGATCGACCTGCACGTGATCGACGTCTTTGGGCCGCCCCACGAAGGGCCGGCGATCGATGCCGATCACGTGGGCGTCGAGGTGCAGCAGCTTGGCCACCACCCGCCCCAGATTTCCGGAAATGCCGGTGACCACGACCGTCGGCCGGTGACTCACCAGAAGACCGCCTTCCTGTCCTTCAGGCCCTGCTCGATCATCGACTGAATCGCCGCGCGCACCACCTTCACCTTTTTCTCCAGCTCGACGTCGTCATCGTCCGGCCGGCCGGTAAAGAAGAGCGGGTCGCCGAAGTGCAGCCGGTACTTCACCGGCAGCGGGAAAGGCGGGCCGTAGGGCGTGAGCGGCAGCACCGGAAAACCCAACAGCTTCGCCAGCGGCTTCAAGTTCACCACCGCGGGCGCCTGCTCTTCGCCGCCGATCACCGCGATGGGCACGATGGGCGTGTTGGTCTCGAGGGCGAGGCGCATGAAGCCCAGGCCAAACTCCTGCAACTGGTAGCGCTGCGGGTAGAGCTTGCTGATGCCCTTGATGCCCTCGGGGAACACCAGGATCGCCTCGTCACGCTCGAGCAGCGCGCGGCAGTTTTCGGGCGTGCCCACCACCTGCCCCACGCGCGCGAAGAAGGTCGAGATGAAGGGGAGCGTCGGCACCCACTTCTCCACCATGCTGCGAATGGTGCGCGGCGGACGGGCCTCGGTCAGCATCGCGACGCCGATCATCGCGCCATCGACCGGCAGCTGCCCGGAGTGGTTCGAGATCAACAACACGCGGCCGGCGGGCACCTTCTCGATGCCGAAGGTGTCGACGCGGAAGTAATGCTTGTAGAGCCACAGAAACGGGCCGATCGCCGAGAGCGAATAGTCGAGGCTGTAGCCCCAGGGGTCGACGCCGTACTCGCTTTGGGGGCGGTTGCCCTCGAGGCGCTCATCGAGGTCGTCTCCCGCCATCGAGAGCGTCCACTTGCGCAGCCCCGCCTTCACCATGTCGGAAATTCGTCCGTTCACTTTGGGCGCGGATCTATACCTGCTTGGGACGCCGCGCGGGAAACGGTAGGTTGGGACCTCAGCGAAGCTTCTCGCAGCGGAGCGAATGGAACGAGATGAGACGGTTGTGCAGCGTCGTCAGCCTCGCGCTCCTCGCGGGGTGCGCAATCGAACTCGACGACCTCGCCGGCCGGGCCTGCGACGAGACCCATCCATGCCGCGCACCTCGCGCCTGCATTCGCGCCCGCTGCTTCGACCTCACCCCGCCCGACGCCGGCGCTGATGCGGGCACCGATGGCGGGCTGCCGATCGCGGACGCAGGCACGGGTGATGGCGGCCTGCCCCGCTGGCAACAGCGCCTGCACGGCTTCACCGGCAGTCAGGTCGACACCACCGGCGGCTGCACGCTCGACATCGATCCCACCCGCGGCAACCGCGTGCTCGCCACCGTGGTGAGCTCCGCCGACACCCAAGACACCGCGCTGGCTGAGCTCATCGACGTCAACCGCTTGCCGCGCACCCTGGAGGCCCGCTTCAGGGGACGGGTGACGCTGCCCGCGCCGCTCTCGGTGCGGGGCTTCGTGCCCATCGCTTACCTCGGCACCCAGACCGGCCAGGCCTTCGCGCGCCTCGGCTTCGACGCCACGGGGCAGCTGGTGGTCGAGAGCGACGCACAGACCGTCGGCGCCGCCGCCCTGGTGGAACGCTTCGCCGTCGATGGCGGCTTCACCACGGGCGACTGGGTGCTCGAGGTGGCGTACCGGGTCGGCAGCACGCGCGAGGTGCGCATCAACGACGTGCTGGTCAGCTCCACCGCGGTGAGTGGCGGCGCCACCCTGCCCCCCGACGAGCTCGACCTGGGCATCGCCCGCTACGACGGTGACGCAGGCGCCCCTTTCAGCGTCACCCTCTCCAGCTGGCAGCTGGCCGACGATCTCCAGGTGCCGCTGCCATGACCGCGCTGCTGCTCTCGCTCCTGGCTGCCGGGCCGAACCCCTTTCTGGCCGAGGGCCTCGAGCACGAGCGCAACCTCGACTTCGAGCGGTGCGTCGAGCGGCTGCAGCAGGCGAGCACGCAGTGGAAGAGCACGCCCGCTGAGCTGCGGGAGATCGAGCTGCATGCAGGCCTGTGCCGCTTCAACCTGGGCCAGAAGAAGCAGGCAGCCGATCACTTCCGCACGGCGCTGCGCATCGATGAAGGCGCCGAGCTGCCGCCGTACACCAGCCCCAAGGCCGTCGATCTCTTTCTCGAGGTGAAGAAGGCGCTGCGCGCGCCGCCCCCGCCGCTGCCTGATCGAGACCTGCCCGACACAGATCTCCCCATCGACGCGCCGACAAAGCCGAAGCTCGAGCCCCGGGACACGCCCAGCCCCCTCGGCACCGTGCTGGCGAAGCGCGCCCTGCCCCTCTCGCTCGGCGTGGTGACGGTGGCCTCGTTCATCACCGGCCTCGCGCTCGGGCTGCGAGCGCAGAACGTGGCCACCCAGGCGAACGCGGCGCCCTTCGAGTCTGACTTCTACCGGCTGGGTGATTCCGCCCGGGGGCTGGCGATCGGCTCCACCATCGCGTGGGTGATCAGCGGGCTCGCGGCGATCGGTACGGGCCTCGGCTGGTGGCTCACTTCGGAGGCGCCATGACCCACCCGACGATCGAGTTCAGCAAGGTCATCGAGTCGCTGGCCGAGGGCGTGATCATCTCTGACGCCTCGGGCACGGTGGTGAAATTCAACGGCCTCGCGCTCGAGCTGCTGGGCATCACCGCCGAACAGCTCACCGGCAAGGCCGCGTACGACCCTCGCTGGGCGATGTTGCGCCCCGACTTTTCCCCGCTGCCGGCCGACGAGCTGCCTGCCGTCGAAGCGAGGGCGACCGGGCAACCCGTCACCCGGCGCCGCCTCGCGGTGCGGCTGCCCCAGGGCGACGTGCGCGAGATCGTCGTCTCGGCGCTGCCGATCTTCTCGCCTTCGGGAGAGCTGGTGCAGGTGGTGTCGATCCTCCTCGACATCTCGCGCGAGGCCGCCGTCATCAGCGAGCTGCGCGTCTTCGAGCTCTTCTTCGAGCTCTCCGCCGACCTCTTCGTGGTGGCCACGCCCGACTTCCGGGTGCTCAAGGTGAACAATGCGGTGCAGTCGACCCTCGGCTGGCCGGCCGAAAATTATCTGGGCCGTGGCCTGCTCGACCTGCTGCACCCCGACGACACCGGGCTGGGGCTGGTCGCGCCGTCCGAGCGGCCTATCGAGTACACCGCCCGCTTGCGTACCGCCGACGGCACCTACCGCGCCATCGGGTGGCAGGTGGTGCGGCGGTCGACGCCGCAGCTGGGCGAGGCGCTCTTTCTTCGGGGCAGCGACGTCACCCAGCGGCTGGTCGAGCAGAAGAAGATCACCCACGGCCGCGAGCTGCTCGATGAAGCGTTCGAGCTGGCCGAGCTGGCGGTGATCGAGCGCGACCTGATGGAGGGCACCACCCACCTCACCTCGCGCCTGCGCGAGCTGTTGCAGCTCGAGCCCGGCACCGGGCCGCTGACCTCGACCTCGCTCGAGCAGTTCATCGCCGCCGACGATCTGCCGCGCTTCAAGGAGTACCTGAAGAACGTGTCGCGGCGTCAGGCGCCTCCCCCGCTGCAGGTGCGGCTGCGCACCGCCCGGGGAGAGCCACGGGAAGTGCGCCTCTGGGCCCGGCACACCACCGGGAGCGGCGAGGGTTCGCGCGAGCTGGTGGTGGTGCAGGACGTCACCCAGCAGAGCCTGTTGCAGGCCAAGCTGCGCCTGGCAGAGCGGCTCACCAGCCTCGGCACCATGGCGGCTGGGGTGGCGCACGAGATCAACAACCCGCTCGCCTTCGTGCTGGCGAACTTGAACGTGGTGAAGAACGAGCTCGCGCAGCTCGCGCCCATTCCCGGCGTCGATCTAATCGACCTGCGCGACGCGGTGGCCGAGGCGCTCGAGGGCGCTGAGCGGGTGCGGCAAATCGTGGTGGGGCTCAAGCCCTTCGCGCGCGTCGACGAGCACCAGCGCGGCCACTGCGATCTGGCGCGCATCGTCGAGGCCTCCCTCAACATGGCCAAGAACGAGCTGCGTCACCGGGCTCGCATCGTGAAGAACCTCAAGCCCGTGGCCCCGGTGTTCGCCAACGAAGCTCGCCTGGGCCAGGTGTTCCTGAACCTGCTGGTCAACGCGGCGCAGGCGATGCCTGATGGGCGGGCGGCCGAGAACCTGGTGACGGTGGTGACGCGCGAAGAAGCTGAGCACGTGGTGGTCGCCATCAGCGATACCGGCAAAGGCATTCCCGCCGACGTGTTGCCGCGCATCTTCGACCCCTTCTTCTCGACCAAGGAGATCGGCGAAGGCACCGGCCTGGGGCTTTTCATCAGCCAGGGCATCGTCAAAGAAGCAGGCGGGATCATCTCGGTCACGAGCACCCCGGGCACGGGCACCACCTTCGAGGTGCGCCTCCCGGTCGCCACCGGGCTCTACACCGGCACCGCCACCACGCCGGTTCCCGCGAGGCGCCGCGCCCGGGTGCTGCTGGTCGACGACGAGCCGGCGATTCTGCGCTCGATGGATCGGCTGTTCGGCAAGGCCCACGATCTGACCCTGGCGCACAGTGGCCGCGAGGCGCTCGCGTTGCTCGGAGCGGGCATCGAGTTCGATCTGATCGTCTGCGATCTGATGATGCCGGAGGTCTCGGGCATCGACGTGTGGGAACAGGTCTCGGCGGAACACCGGGCGATCTTCGTCTTCATGACCGGCGGCACCTTCACCGAGCGGGCGGAGCGCTTCCTCGCCACCGCCCGGCCGCCGGTGCTCGACAAGCCTTTCACCTCGACCACCCTGGAAGGACTGCTTCAGCGGGCGCAATCGCGTTGACCGCCCCCTCCGTCCGCCTTACTTCCGTCTCGAATGTCTTCTGAGCGCCTCACCCTGGCCACCGGCTCCGCATCTGCCGGAGGCGGAGAGGCGATGTCCCGGTTGCTCGAACAGCTCAAGCCGGGCCGGCGCGCGCGCACCACCGGCCTCACCGGAGCCTCGCGGGCCTGGGTGTTGGCGCGCCTGTCGCGGCGCCTCGACGTGCCGCTGGTGTGCGTGACCCCCGACGAAGACACGGCCGATGCCCTGGCCAGCGATCTCTCGTTCTTCCTGGGCGGCGACGGCACCCGGTTGGTGCCCACGGTGGTGCGGCTGCCCGCCGACGAAGTGCTCCCGTGGGACGAGCTGGTGCCCGACTCGGGCGTGGTGGCCGATCGACTGGGCGCCTTGTTCCACCTCGCGCACGGGGTGAAATTCCAGGCGCTGGTGCTCTCGGTGCGCGCGTTGTGCCGCAAGGTCATTCCCCTCGAGGTGATGCGCAAGCTCTCGCAGGTGGTGAAGGTGGAGCAGGACCCCGGCCGCGACGAACTGGCGCACC
>JAYVNA010000913.1:0-8164 GCA_043758715.1 Archangium sp. | reverse complement strand
CGGCGCCGCCTTCGCGTCGACCTCGGCCGGCGAGAGTCCAAAGAGTCCACCGAAGTGGTGCAGGTTCTCCCGGCCGGTCAGCAGCGGATAGAGCCCGGGCCGGGCCGTCACCAGCCCCACCGTGCCCGCAGCGGCCAACGGCAGTTCCCAGGCGTCGATGCCGGTAACTCGCACTCGGCCCGTGGTGGGGCGGAGCAGGCCCGCCATCATCAGCAACAAGGTGCTCTTGCCGCCACCGTTCGGGCCCACCACGCCCACCACTTCGCCGCCGCTCACCGTGAGGTCGAGGCCCGAGAGCACGGCGCGGTTCCCGAAGGAACGCCCCGCCTGGTCCATCACCACCACCGGTTTGGCGTCAGTTCCCACGAGCGCGTGGGTGCACCCTGCTGCTGTGGAGCGGCGGAGAGCACTGACTTGGCAGCGTCGATGGCCTCGCTGGTACCCGCGAGCGCCAGCACGTCGTCGGCGCGCAGCACTTCCTGCGCGGTGGGCATCAACACCGCTTCTTCGCCCCGTTGAATCGCGAGCACCGACGCCCCGGTGACCCCGCGCAGATCGAGCTGCGCCAGTGACTTGCCCACCGAGTGGCTGGCGGCCTTGAGCCTGAACGCTTCGGGCTCACCGATGCCGGGCAGCATGGCGTGCAGCTTGAGCAGCCACTCCGATTCGAGGGTCTTCGTCTTCGACTGGGCCGAGAGCACTTCCATGATCGCCTGCGCTCCTGCACGCACGTGGCCCTCGAGGTTGGTGGCGCTGCGCCAGAAGCCCACGGCCAGCGCGATCACCAGCAGCAACAACACCAACGCACCCTGAAGCCCGGGGAGAAACGGCTGGGTGATCGCCACCATCGGCGCGCCCACCAGGAGCACGCACGCCAGTTGAAGCGTCACCACCAGGGCGCGCCGGGGCGCCGCGGCGAAGTCCACCCGGCCGGCGGGCAGGGCGCGCTCGGCGAGCAGCAGCCCCAGTCGCCGCGCGAGCTCGAAGATTCCCACGCAGAACGGCACGGAGATCAGCGCCGCGCCTAACAGGAGCGCGGTACGCGCCAGCTGCGCCTCGAGCCCCAGCGCGTTCTCGAGCACCACCGGCTGACGCAGCCGCTGGAACAGCACGGTGGTCACCGCTGCCACTCCCATCACGATGGCCAGGGCCCTGACGAAGTCGTGCGCGTGCATGTTCGGAGTTACCCGGCTCGCGTCGAAGGCGCTTCGCGCACCACTCCCGAAAGAAGGGAAGGGCGCTGCCAGTGTCAGGGTCGTTTCAGCGCCGCGCGGTGACCAGCGAGGCCGACCCCCAGGGGGGGCACGGAGTGAAGTCGGCGAGCAGTGCGCGCTTCACCGACGGGCGTGCAACGCAATCAGCGGATGCCGATTTGGTCGGTCGGAATCGCTGAGAAGCCCGGTGTGGCCAGCACGGCTGCAGTCAACCTCGGGTCGGCGCCCGCTCCGTCGACGAACGGCGAGACGACGGTCAGGACGTTGTCTGCCAGCGCTGCGTAGTGCGAGAGCGAACGACCGTCGTCCGTCATCCACGTCGCGGTTCCGATCTCGAAGCCCAGGTTGCCAGAGAAGATACTGCCCTCGGGATAGAGCCACGTCAGGGCCGGATCGACGAGGGTCGCGTAGTCGTTCGGCATCCTCGCCAGCGCCGGGTACCGAACTGACCAGGGTGCGCTCTGGTACAGCATCGCCTGGATCCGCTCGAGCTTGTTCGCCGGACTCCCGGCGATGTTGTTGGGCGGATGAACGACGCACTCAGCAAGCGAGAGAAGGCCACCACCCGAGCTCGCGATGACGTTGCCGCTGGTGATGTCGTCGCGACCGCCGTTCTGGAAGACGGCGATGTCAGCGATGCGCGCGAAAATGTTGCCCTCGACGCGCTCTCCGCTGACGCAGTCGTCGAGGTACACGGCGTGGAGGGTCCCCTCGCCTTCCACGAAGACGCTGCGAAGGTCGTGGACGAAGTTGTACCGGACCACATTCCCGCGATAGCCCCAGTCGTGACCGGTGTAGATGGCCGCGGCGTCTCGCGTCGATCGAACGACGTCGTGAATGTCGTTGAGCTCGACCAGGTGCTCGTTTCCCTCGAACACGACGGCCGTCGCCGGAAGATCGTGGATGTGATTGTGCGAGGCCCGAGTACCGAACCCGTAGAGCCCGATGGCCGGCTGGTACGTCTCGTCCCACCGACCGACGTCGGAGAGGTCTGAGCCCTCGATGAAGTTGTTGCCCGGGGTGAGGCTCCTGCGGTCGCCACCACGAAGGATCACGCCCGAGGTACCGAGGTTGCGCACCAGCGCGTACTGCACACCCTGATCGGTGCCGGCGATGCTCGCAGCCTCCGCGCCGGCGTTCTGCAGCGTCACGCCGACCAGTCGATTGCCCGTGCCTCCGGTCATCTGCAAAAGGCTCCCGCGGGAGTGCTCGATCACCACGCCGCGAAGCTCCACGTGGCTCGCGTCGGTGAACCGCAGCAGCGGTCCCTCGAGCCTCGATACCGTCACCTCGGCAGACCCGAGCGGGCCCGGAGGATAGAAGTAGAGCCGCCCGCGGGTGCGGTCGACGTACCACTCGCCTCCCTGCGTGACCTCTTCCAGGAGGTTGTACGCGTACCAGGGCTGGCGCACCGCGACGCCATACTCGGGGCTGGCTCCCATCGTGATGGTTCTGCGCGCCCCGTCCACCGGGCCCATCGGAACGTGGAAGTCGGCCCAGTAGTACGCGAAGTGGCCGTGCAGCCACCCATCGGGCGCGGTGGTCCAGCGGCTGGGTCGAGCTTGCAAGTATCCGAACGACGTCGAGGTCACCGGCGCTGCGGTCTCGGCGTAGCCGTGGGTCACCAACGTCGGATCGGTGAACCGAACCTCGCCGGTCGCGCCCTGGTTCGGAGTCATCGTGTTGAGCAGGACGGCGGCGTCGGCGCCGTCGTACTGCTGCCACGAGGGGTCAGCGCGGTTCGGAGCTCCGGTGGTGGCTGTCGTCAGGAACCACGCCCGAAACGCCTTTCCCATGTAGGTCCAGGCGTAGCGATAGAGGTTGTACTGCTTGCCTCCGACGAGGCCTTGACGCGTAAAGGTGGACACGCCGTCCGCGGTTCCCGTCTGCACGTAGTGGCCCGTGACGTCGGGGGTGACAGACCCGAATACGTCGAGCGCTGCACCCGACGCGCTCTGCGGGGCGGCGGCGGTGTGCTCGTCGACATCGGGCCAGCGGCCCAGCCGCATCGGCTCACCATCGACGAAGAGCTCCATCCCCGACGACGGAGCACCGGTGCTCGAACCGCGCTGACGGATCGTTCCGAAATCCGTGATGCCCACCGTACTCAGGTCGAACACCTGCACCTTCGGGCGTGCGACAGCGTCGACGCGACCCCAAAGCGGATCGGACGCAGAGAGCGGCGCGAAGCTGGCAGACGGGAGCGAAGTTCCCCCCGTGATGCGCACGGGAGCGCCCGCCTGCGCGCGGATCACCACGGGCGTGCCGGGAGAGCCGCTGACGTCGAGACCCAGCGTCTCTGTTCTCGAGAGCCGGTAGACCCCGCCCGCCATCCAGATCACGACCCCCCCCGCGGGCAGTGGGCCGGCCGACCTGAGCGCGCGAACGACCGCGAGCGCGCCGCCGAGCGTGGCTTTGGGCGCGCCGGCCGTGCCCGACGCGGCGTCGTCGCCGTCCACCGCGACAAAGATTTCTCGGCCGTAGAGGGTGCAGTCGCACGTGGTGAAGTGACTGCCGTTGGGCAGGCACTCGCGCGTGCCGGTGGCCCCTGCGCCGCAGCTGCAAGCCTCGACGCGCTGAGGCTCGCAAGCGAGGCTCCCGGCGTCGCCGCGCTGGCCGGCATCGACCTCACCGCCGTCGTCAGCATCGGCATGGACGCCGCTCGCGTCCGGTGGGTTGTTGCTGCCGACGCAGCTGGCGCTCCAGAGCGCGGTCAGCCCCGCCAGTACCAGGAAGTACGATCGTCCGTGCACGCGGCGAGCCTAGAGTCCTCAATCGCGCGCAGGCAAACCGCTTTTCGCGGCGCCACCTTCGAGACCCGCGAGACGCAGCCGCTGGAAGAGCACGGTGGTCACCGCTGCCACCCCCATCACGATGGCCAGGGCCCTGACGAAGTCGTGCGCGTGCATGTTTAGAGTTACCCGGCTCGCGTCGAAGTCGCTTCGCGCACCACTCACGAAGGAAGGGAAGGGCGCCAGTGGCAGGGTCGTTTCAGCGCCGCGCGGTGACCAGCGAGGTCGACGCCCAGGGGCCGCCGTACCAGAAGCGCACGCCCAGCCCAGTCACCTGCACCTCGCTCAGCCCCGCTTCCTTCAGGGTCTGCGCGTAGTCAGACACGTATTTGAAATCGGCGAGCATCACCCGGCCGCCGGGCTTGAGCACGCGCGCGATCTCCTTGACCGCCTGGGCGCGGCCCTCGGCGTCGGGCACGTTGTGAATCGCCAGGCTGCTGACGATCACCTCGAAGCTGCCATCGGCGAACGGAAGTTTCCGCATGTCGGCGGTGTGCAACTCGACGCTGACGCCTTCCGCAACGGCGTTCTTCTGGGTCGCTGCGAGCGCGTTGCCCGACTGGTCCTGCACCTGCCAGAGGTCGATGCCGGTCGCCTTGCCGCTGGTGAGCTTCTGGGCGGCGATCAACAGCACCGCGCCGCGGCCGCAGCCGACGTCGAGCACGCTCTCGTCACCGCGCAGCGAGGCCAGCAACTCGTCCCACACCAGGAACTTTCCGCGCCGGGTGGTGAAGATGTACGTCGCCGCGCAGAACACCAGGAACGCGGCGGAAGTGCCCATCATCGCCGTGCCCGTGAGATCCGATCGCAGCGCCGCTCTGACCGCGCCGAACCACAGCGGCGCCGAGCCGAGCAGCATCAGGGCCGGAACGTACGGCGCGTCGAACCCGTACTCACCCGCGCGCGTCTTCATCGGCGAGAGAAGTCCGGAGTCCAGGTGAAGGCCGCGAGCACGCGGAACGCCGGTGTGCCGGGCGTCTTGCCGATGCCGGGGCCGCCCAGCAGCGAGAGCTCGAATTGTTTGGCGAAGGTGTACCGAACCGCCGCGAGCACCTCGACCGAAGCAGGCAGATCGGTGAACGGCACCGTCACCCGGCCCGCGAGCTCGAGGTGGACCGGCAACCCGCTCGTCGAGAGCACCAGGGCGCCGCTGAACTGCGACCCGATTTCGCCCACCGCGGGGCTCAAGGTCTCGGTGCCGCGAATCAGCACGCCGGCTTCGGCGCCCAATCGCACCACCCCAAACGAGTGTCCCAGGCCGAGCTTCGGCATGAACGAGAAGCCCAGCCCGGGGTCCCTCGTGAACGCGAGTGACGAGCCGAACGGAAAGCCAAGGTGCAGCGAAATCGCGAGATCGATCGGCATCTTCTCGCTCTGGCGCAAGAGGCCGCTGCGAATCGAGAGCCATGGAACGCCGAGCGCGACGGGCGTCAGCTGCGCCCGGCCATAGGCGCGCAGATCATCACCGGTCTGCGAGAGCACCACCGGCAGCTGCACGCCCAGCTCGAGATATTCGTGCAGCCCGAACGCGGCCAGCACGTGCGCCGTCCACCGGCTGCCCACCACCGCGCCCACGTCGACCCCGTCAGCGGTGAGCACCAGGGGACGGTGTTCGTAATGCGCCAGCAAAGAGACCCGCAGGTGCATCGGCTCGAGGGCATCGCCCGTTTGCGCCAGCCAGGTCTCCTTCGCACCGGCATTCAAAGACAGCCGCTCGAGCTCGAAGCTCTGCGCCGCGGCGATACCTGAAACGAACATGATCAGCAGCAGCGAACGCACGGCGTCGCTCGTAGCCCAATCTGCCCCACGCGGCATGCTCGACTTGACAGCTCAAAACGGCTGCTTGACCTCGCGGCCCGTCACCTCGTTTGCGTGTCGCGCTCGCCGTCTTCGGCCTGCTCATCGTGGTGTTCGCCGCCACGCGCGAGCGTCAGGTCACCGTGGGCGTGCACAAGCTCGAGCTGCCTTCAGTCAACGCAGACGACTTCACCGAGCTGTCGTTTGGCACCGTGGTGCTGAAGAAGGAGAGCACCGGGTGGACGGTGGGCAGCTCCGACAAGCGCTTCGCCGCCGACGAGAGCCAGGTGAGGTCCGTCACGCAGGCGTTCGCAGAATTGAAGGCCGAAGATTTCGTGAGCGAGAAGAAGGACCAGCACGCCGACTACGAGGTCGACTCCGCCAAGGGGCTCACGGTGAAGGCGAGCACGGCCCGCGGAGTGGTGCGCGACCTGGTGTTGGGCAAGGCGTCGCGCGGTGGCGGGGCGTACCTGCGCGAGGCGAAGTCAGACGCGGTGTTCGCGATCAACGGCAGCCTGCCCTTTCTCGCGCGGCACGACCTCACGGCCTGGCGCGTGACGTCAGCGAACCGAAGCCGATGATCGAACTGGAGCTGGGCTTGAAGGGCGGGGTGGCGCAGAAGCTCCGCTTCGGAGAGCTCGTGGCGCGCGGTGATGATGGCCTGCTGTACGCCGTGAACGCGCCCGACAAGGCGCGGCTCGAGAAGGGCACCGAGCTGTTCAAGAAGATGCCGCCGCCGCAGCAGCAGGGGTTCGAGCAGCTTCCTCCGGAAATTCGCGCGCAGCTCGAGCAGCAACTGAGGCAGCAGCAGCGCTGAAGCCGAGGTCACCTTACAACCTTGCAACGTTACAATGTTGTAAGGTCTGCGCGTGTTCCAGACCACGCTCCCCGTCGTGGGCCTCGAGTTCCGAGACCGCACCACTCAGCTCGCCCGCCTCGCCTCCACTGTCGAGCGGCTGCGCGCTGGGTCCCCGCATTGGCTGGCGTTGCTGGGCCCGCGCAAGGTGGGCAAGACCAGCCTCCTGCTCGAGACGGCGAGGCGCTTCGGGGCTCCGGTGGTCTTCGCGATTCTCGACGTGTTCGATCACGTTCCGGTCACACAGGAAGTGCTTCGCCTGCTGGTGCTGCGAGTTGTCGACCGGGTCTTCGCCGCCGAATGCGGCCAGTCGCTCGAGGCCACCCTCGACCCCGACGCGTACCGGGCGGCGCTCGCGGGGGCGCCACGGTTCGCCAAGCTGCCTCCCGATCTTCGCCAGCTGCTGCTGGGCCTCAAAGAGCTCGAGCTCACGGCCCGCAGCACCGCCACCCTGCTGCAGGTTCCGGAGCGGCTCGCAGAGAAGCTCGAGCTCTTCATCGTGGTGGCGATCGACGAGTTCCAGGAACTTGCCTCGCTGCGCGTGGGGCGCCCCGCCGCCGAGGTGCTCCCGATGCTTCGGAGCGCCTGGCAAAAGCATCGGCGCGTGTCGTACGTGGTGTCCGGCTCGGCGCGCAGCCTGATGACCGATCTGGTGGCCTCGCAGCGCTCTCCCTTCTTTGGTCACTTCGAACTGCTCGAGGTCGGAGAGTTCGAGCGCCCCGATGCCATCGAGCTGCTGGTCGACAGCGCCATTCCCGGAAAGCCCGTGAGCCGGGCGCTGGCAGAGCGGGCGTTCACCACGCTGGGTGGAAACCCCTTCTATCTGCAGTTGCTCGGAGAGCAGCTCGCGGCCCTCGCCGCTCCGCTCGACGACGACGCCTTCAAAGAAGCGCTGTCGCGCCTGCTCTTTCACCCCACGGGTCGCCTCGCGTTGTTCTTCGAGAGCGAGCTGGCGCGGGTGGTGGGCAGGTCTGCGGCCTCGTTGGCGGTGCTCGAGCAGCTCGCGCGCGGGGCGGCGCGACCGGTCGATCTCCAGCGCGCCACCCGGCTGAGCTCGTCTTCGGTGGTGAACTACCTCGCGCGCCTCGGTGACTTCGTGCGGGTTCGCGACGACGGCACCTGGGAACTCACCGATCGGGTGTTGGCGCTGTGGCTCGCGTGGCGCGCGCCGGGTGGGGCGGCCGTACCGATGACGGTCATCGGTGACGAGGGTGAACGCCTGGTGGCCCAGGCCCTCGCCGAGCTGGGCTTCGAGCTGGTGTATCAATCGAAGGCTTCGCGCGGCGCGTTCGATCTCCTCGCGATCCGAGCCGGGGTGATGGTCGGGGTGCAGGTGAAGCGCTCGCCCCTGCCGCTGCACTTCACCGCCGCCGCCTGGAAGCGCATGGAGGCAGAGGGCCTGCGGCTGGGGTGGTTGAAAGTGGTGGCCTCGGTCACCGAGGAAGGCGTAGTGACTTTTCTCGACCCCGCGAAGCAGCGCCGGAAGAGGGGCGTTTCACTCTCGG
>JAYVNA010000912.1:0-8183 GCA_043758715.1 Archangium sp. | reverse complement strand
CCCTGCGCACACCGAAAACCTTGCAGGCGGGTGGATCAGGGCATGATGCGCGGCTGCCACATGAGCCTCGAGACCACCGCGCTGGGCGCCATCACCTTGAACGACTGGACCGGCGCACCGACGCAGGTTTCCAGCGCGTGGGCAGAGCGTCCCGCCATTCTGGTCTGGCTGAGGCACTTTGGCTGACTGCTCTGCCGCGAGCAGGTGACCGGGTTCCGGTCCCACACAGACGAGCTCGAGCGACTGGGTGTGAACCTGGTGTTCATCGGTAACGGCAACGCGCTGATGGCGACCGACTTCAGGGAGAAGCTCGGGCTCGACGTGCCGGTGTGGGTCGACCCGAAGAAGGTCACCTACGCGCACCTGGGCCTGAAGAATTCGGTGTTCAGCGCGCTGGGGCCCCAGGTTTGGGCGCACGGCTTACGCGCATGGCGCGCAGGTTTTCGGCAGCAACGCACCCAGGGCGACCCGTTTCAGCAGGGCGGCGTGCTCGTGGTGCGGCGGGGCGGTGAGATCGAATTCAGCTACGTGTCGGAGGAAGCGGGCGATCACCCACCACTCGACCGGGTGATGAGTTCCGCCCGGAGGATTGGGCGCGGGCCAGAAGCGCTCGCCCGGTGATGAGACAGGTCGGCTAGAAGCGCGCCATGAGAACGGTTCTGCTCACGCTGGTTTTCGTCGCGGTGACGTCGTGTGAAAAGCCGAAGTCCGCAGATCCTGCACGTCAAAAAGCGAAGGAAGACAAGGCGGCGGGCAAGGCCGAGGTGGAGTTCTTCGGGAACTGGTCGCCCGGCGAGGTGAAGGCGGCGAAGTACGTGTTCGTGGCCCAGGCCGAGCCGTGCCTCCCCGTTCCCGAGAAGCCCACCCGCTTCGGCGAAGCGGCGCTGGTCAAGCCGGGCCCGCTCTTCGCCGAGTTCTACGTGCCGCAGGACACCGTCGGCCACGCGTGCGTCTACGGCCTCGATGAAGCCGGCAAGGTCGTCTCGGCGGCCACCTCGACCCAGAACCCGATGACCTTCAAGGGCGCGGGCGAGGTCATCTTCGGCAGGCTCGAGTACGAGCTCAAGGCTCCGTGACCGACAGGCCGTACTTCTTGAGCTTGTCGTGAAGGGTGGCCCGGCCGATGCGCAGCTGACGCGCGGCCTCGGACACGTTGCCTTTGGCAGCGTCCATCGCGGCGACGATGAGCCCGCGTTCAGTGGCCTCGAGTTTTTCTTTGAGGCCCGCTCCGGGTTGCAGCTCGACGCTGCCTGCTTCTGACGGCAGCAGCGAGGGATCGACAGTTCCATCGGCGCTCAACGCCACGGCGCTCTCGAGCGCGTTCTCGAGCTCGCGCACGTTGCCTGGCCAGGACCACGAGGTGAGCTTCTGCACCAGCGTCGGCGTGAGCTGCGCTTGCGGCACGCCGAACGACTTCGCCGCGCGGGACAGGAAGTGGCGCGCGAGCACGGGAATGTCTTCGGGCCGTTCGCGCAGGGCAGGCACGTGCAGGTGCACCACCTTGAGGCGGTAGTAGAGGTCTTCGCGAAAGCGGCCCGCCTTCACTTCGGCGGCGAGATCGCGATGGGTGGCCGCGAGCAGCCGCACGTCGATCTTCACCGAGCGATCTTCACCGACCGGGCGCACTTCACCTTCCTGCAGCACGCGCAGCAGTCGCGCCTGCACCGAGGCGCCGAGCTCTGCGACTTCATCGAGCAGCAAGGTGCCACCTTCGGCTTCGCGGAACAGGCCCAGCCGCGCACGCACGGCCCCGGTGAAGGCGCCGCGCGAATGTCCGAACAACTCGGCCTCGGCGAGCTCTTCGGTCAGCGCCGCGGAGTTGAAGCGTACGAAGGGCTTGTGGGCGCGCGTCGAGGCGGCCACCAGGGCTTCGGCGATCTTCTCTTTCCCCGTGCCTGACTCGCCGGTGATCAGCACCGTCACGTCGCGCGGGGCCACGCGCGTCACCAGTTCGGCCAACCGCGACATCGCGGACGAGACGAACACCAGGCTGCGCAGCAAGGTGGCGTCGCTTTGCAGCCGCGAGTTCTCCCGCGTCAGGCGCACCGAGCCGAGCGCGCGGCGCACGACATTCAACACGTCGTCCAGCTCGAAGGGCTTTTTGAAATAGTCGTACGCGCCGCGCTTGATGGCTTCGACGGCGAGGCGCTCGTTGCCGTGCGCGGTGACCAGAATGACGGGTGGCCGCGGTTCGGGGAGCGCCTGCACGCGTTCGAGCAAGCCGAGGCCATCGAGCTTCGGCATGCGCACGTCGCTGACCACCAGCGAGATGCCGCCCTTCTCGATCTGCGCGAGGGCTGCTTCACCATCGGCGGCTTCCACCACCTCGAGGCCCTCGTCTTCGAGCAGGCCTTGCAGGGTGAAGCGCACGCCAGCGTCGTCATCGACCACGAGGACGTGACCGCCTCCCTCTCCCCCGCGGGGGAGAGGGTCGGGGTGAGGGGCAGAACGCGGTAGGGAGGCGATCATGGAGGCGCTCCAGGCAGTGTCAGCTCAGCGACAATCCCTCCGCCGTCGCGCCTCGACAACCGCACGTCCCCTCCGTGCTGCCGAGCGAGCAACCGCGCGATCGTCAGGCCCAACCCATTTCCCGCCGCCTTCGAGGTGACGCCCGGCTCGAACGCGCGCTCGAGATCTGCGACGCCCGGCCCGCGATCCATCACAGACACCCTGGCGCCCCGCCCTTCAGGCCCCACCACCACGTCGACGGCGCCGCCCTTCGCGGTCACGTCGATCGCGTTCTGCACCAGGTTGATCAACACCTGCTTCACCTTGCGTGCATCGGCCTTCACCGCGACCTCAGGGCGGGCATCCAGACGCACTTCCACCCCGCGTTCCCGCGCGACGCCCTCGTAGAGCGCCGCCACCTGTTCCACCAGTTCAGCCACCCGCACCGGCGCAACGTCCAGTGGGACGATCGGCCGGCTGAAGTTCAAGAACGACTCGAGGATCTCCTGCATGCGATCGACTTCGCGCCGAAGCACCGTGAGCCGTTCCTTCTCCTTCCCGGTGGCGTCGCGATCGACGAGCGCGGCCAGGCCCTTCACCGACGCGAGCGGGTTCTTCAGCTCATGGGCGATCTCGGCGACGAGGGTGGTGAGCGCACGGGTCGACTCGTCATGGCTGGCGAGCACTTCATCGCGGGCCGCGAGCGCGCGGGCGATCGCGGACTGAAAACCACCGCGCATCACCCACCCCACGACGCTCGCCCAGATCAACGCGATGGTGAGGAAGATCGCGCGGGTGAAATAGATCAACGCGGGGCCGGGCACCCGCGGGCCTCCTCCGAACGCAGCGGGGATGAAGGTCGGCACCCACTCGTTCCAGCCGATGACCGTGAGCACCCACACCACCACGGTGGCGACGGCCGCGAAGATGAAGCCGTAGCGGGGGCGCAGAAACAGGCAGAGGAAGACCGAGACCAACGGCACCATCACGAAGATCGGGCTGTCGATACCGCCCGAGGAACTGACGACGATCAGCAGCACCGTCGCAGGCACGGGCAGCAGCGCAGAGAGCCGCGAACGCTGCAGCCCATCGCGCCGCATGCGGAAGAACTCGTACACCAGGCGCGTCGCCGCGAAGACGATGGCCGTGAGGACGAGCGCGATTCGCCAGGGCGCGGGGTCCCACGCCAGCAAAGAGACCGCCGAGAGAAAGAGGAAGGGCGCGAAGTAGAGCCGCAGCTGCACGCCACGTCGAAAGAGACTGTCGAGCGCGGCGTCTTCCACCTCGGCGACACTGAGCCGCTGCGCACCCTCGACCTTCTCCGGAACGGGATTCACGAGCCAAGAGTGCACCCCGGCGGGCGGCCCGTCACCTGTCGGAAAGCCGACAGGCAATCGTCGGAAGGCCGACGGTTCGACGACGTCCTCCGAGGGGCAGGTCTTGGCACCCCCCGTGCTGAGGGAGGAGCGGTGATGAACCCCCTTCTTTCGATGGCCTTCCGGAACGTGCTGCGAAACCGCAGGCGCACGGTCATCACGCTGGCCGCGGTGGTGATCGGGGTGGCGGCGGTGGGCATCATTCGCGGCGTCCTCAACGGGCTGCAGAGCAGCATCGTGCGCATGAGCGTCGAGGGCTCACTGGGGGCGCTGCAGATTCACCGGACTGGCTACATGGCCAACGTGATGTCGACGCCGCTCTCGCTCGACTTCGAGGCCGACGAGGCGCTGCTCTCGAAGGTGCGCGCGGTGAAGGGCGTCACCGCGGTCGCGCCCCGGCTGCAGTTCGCGGGTTCGCTCACGCTCTCGGTGCCCGAAGGTCAGGAAGCGCCCGAGGCGGCCTTCTTCGCAGCGGTGGCGGTCGACCCCACGCAGGAAGCGAAGGTGTGCCCTCAGCGCTTCAAGTTCTACGGCGAGGGCACGGTGCTCGACGAGACCCACCTCGTGCTCGGAGACGGCCTCGCCACCGCGCTCGGCGCGAAACAGAACGACGAGGCGGTGATCCTCGCGCCTGATCATGACGGCTCGCTCAACGGTGAGCTCGGCCGGGTGGGCGGCGTGATGCACGCGATGATGCCCGGTGAGATGAAGATCGCTGTTGTGCCGTTGGGCCTCGCCCAGCGCCTGCTGCGCATGGACGGCAAGGTGACCGAGCTCGCGGTGGCGGTGGACGATCTGGAGCAACTGCCGCGCATCGCCGACGAGCTGCGCACGACGCTGGGCCCGACGTTCGAGGTCCACACCTGGGACACGCTCGCCCCTGAGCGGAAGACCATCATGGGAATTCAGAACGGGATCTCGTTCGTGGTCTCGGTGGTGTTCTTGATGCTGATGCTGCTGGGCGTGGCGAACACGATGCTGATGAGCGTGCTCGAGCGCACCCGCGAGGTCGGCACCATGATGGCGGTCGGGGTCACCCGCGCGAGCGTGATGACCTTGTTCCTGCTCGAGGCGCTGGTGATGGGCATTCTGGGCGCGGGCGGAGGCTTCCTGCTGATGTCGGTGGTCACCTTCGCGCTGGCGAGCAAAGGCATTCACGTGCGGCCGCCGGGGGCGAGCATTCCCCTCGAGGTGATTCCCTTCATGACGGCGCCGTTCACCGCGGGCGTGTTGTTCGCGGCCGTCGCCGGCGCTGCGTTGTTCGCGCTCTACCCCGCGTTTCGCGCGAGCCGGCTGCGCCCGGTGCAGGCCCTCGCGGGCCGCTGAAAGGTCTCCATGATGCTGCTTCGATTGGCATTGAGAAACGTGTTCAGGGCGCGGGCGCGATCGGCGATCACGATCGGCGCGCTGTTCTTCGGCGTGACGATGAGCCTGTTGCTCTCGGCCTTCGTGATGGGCGCCGGGGAGTCGCTGGTGTCAGAGGCGATCGAGTCGCGCGTGGGTGCGCTGCAGGTGCACAGGACCGGCTACTTCGAGAAGCGTGATCGCGCGCCGCTCGCGCTCAACCTCACCAGGGATCTGGCGATCGAGGAGAAGCTGCGAGCGACTCCGAACGTGAAGGGGCTCACGCCGCGCATCTTGTTCAACGGCCTGCTCACCAACGGCAGCCACGGCACCATCGCGATGATCACTGCGATCGACCCGGCGACGGTGCGAGACGCGCTCCCGAAGGTCGACATGTACCTCGAGGGCCAGACGCTGGAGCCCGCCGATCGCAACGGCGCGCACGTCGGCCTCGAGCTCAACCGCGCCCTCGACCTGAAGCCCGGAGTGCCGTTGATGTTGCAGGCGCAGGGACTCGGCGGTCGCGACAACGCGATGGATCTCGAGCCCCGGGGAATTCTCACGGGCCAGAATCCGCTCGAAGGAAAACGGGCGGTGACGGTGCCGCTTTCGTTCGCCCAGTCGTTGCTCGGCATGGACGGCAAGGTGACGGAGTACGTGCTTGCGCTCGAAGACGTGACGAAGCTCGACGAGACCGCGGCCGCGTTGCGTGAGCAACTGGGGCCGGAATTCGAGGTCGCGACCTGGGAGGAACTGCGGCCCGCACTGCGCGACGCCCGCTTGTTTCAGCGGATCATCCTGGGTGGGGTGTCGTTCTTCTTCCTGATCATCGCGCTCTTCGGGGTGGCCAACACGCTGCTGATGACGGTGCTCGAGCGCACGCGAGAGATCGGTACCCTGCTCGCGGTGGGCATGACGCGCAGCATGGTGGCGCGGCTCTTCATGCTCGAGGCTTTGCTCCAGGCGTTGCTGGGCACCGCGGTCGGCATGAGCGTGGCGATGGTGCTGGTCTCCATCGCGCGCAGCGGGGGCGGCATCACCGTCTCGATGGGCGCGGGCCAGGGCTACTTCCGCATGATGCCGACGTTGCTACCGATTGTTCCGGTCATCGTGGTGGTGGCGACCTGCGCAGGCAGCGTGCTCGCGGCGCTCTCCCCTGCCCTTCGCGCGGCGCGCATGCGGCCCGTCGAAGCACTCTCTTCAACCTGAAAGGACTCACATGAACTCGATCATTCTTGCGGTGCTGTTGAGTGCAGCGCCCCCCACGACCAAAGAGGTGCTCACGAAGTACGACGCGATCATGGCCCCGCCTACCTTCAAGGGCGTCGCTCTGATGACGGCCCACCGCGATGACGGCAGCACCCGCGGCTACAAAATGGAGATGCTCAAGGGCGTCGACGACAAGATGCGCATCTGGTTCCAGGAACCGGCGGCGGTGCGCGGCCAGGAGATGCTGCGCAACGGCGAGAACTTCTGGGTCTACATGCCGAACCTCAAGCGCGCGCTCAGGCTCGCGTCCCGCGACAACTTCCAGGGCGGTGACTTCAACAACGCCGACGTGCTGCGGGCGAACTACACCCGCGACTACGACGGCACGGTGAAGGAAGACCCGGCGAAGCCCGAGCAGTGGGTGGTGGAGTTGAAGGCGAAGACGCCCGACTCCGCGTACGACTCGGTGAAGCTGTGGGTGCTGCGCGAGCCGCTCGGGATTCCGGTGCACGGCGAGTACTACACGGCGAGCGGCAAGATGTTGCGCTCGGCCGACTTCGCCGAGGTGAAGGACTTCGGCAACGGGCTCAAGCGGCCCGCGAAGGTCACCATGAAGAACGAGATCGCGACCGCGCGCTTCAGCGAGATGGTGTGGGAATCGGTCGACGTGGCCGCGGCAGTTGGCGAGGGCAAGTTCGGCCTCTCCGACATGGGCCACTGAGCGATCTCCCCTCTCCCTCTCCCCGCGGGGAGAGGGTCGGGGTGAGGGGCAAACGCATCTCGAACAGAGCACCTCATGAACACCCTTCTTCTCCTCATCCTGAGTCAGGCCTCGATCGTGACGACGACCGGGTACGTCGACACGCGCCTGCAGGGTGCCTTCACTCAGTTCGACGGAGCGCCTGCGCTCACGCTGCTCGGTGAAGCGAACGCGCAGATCAAGATCGCCCCGCACGAGAAGGTGAAGTTCTTCACAGACACGTCGCTGTTCTGGCAGGGCGCGTGGGAACTGCAGGGCGAGGAGAAAGATCTCCCGCAGTACCGGCCCACCGTCGTCGTGTCGGAGGCCTACGCCGATCTCCCGCTGCAGGAGCACTTTCGCCTGCTCTTCGGGAAGAAGCGCATCGTCTGGGGCGCGGGGCTGTCGTTCAACCCGACCGACTTCTTGAACCCTCCGAAGGATCCGACCGATCCGACTTTTCAGCGCGCGGGGGCCTGGCTCGCGGAAGCCGAGTGGGGCTTCGAGCGGGTGGCGCTGAGCGCGGTGGTGGCGGGCAAGGTGACCCGGCAGTACGCGGGGCTGCCGACGGCGCTGGTGGTGACGCCCGACCTGCAGACCGCGGAATCGGTGCGCGGAATCTCGAGCGACGATCGCGATGGCGACGCGCACTACGCCTTCACTTCGCGGCTCTACCTGCTGCTGGGCGACATCGACATCAACGTGATCTACGGCTACTCGAATTTCTACGCAGACGCGTTCCGCAACAAGTCGCGAGGCGGCCTCTCGCTCTCGCGCGTGTTCGGCGACTTCGAAGTTCACGCCGAAGCGGTGCTCTACACGGGCTCGGCGCGGCTGGTGGCGAACGGTGACTGCGTCGAGGTGCCCGCGAAGTGTCTGTTCAACGGCACCGCGGTGGTCAGCCGGCCCTACCTCGAGGAGACCTGGCTCAACACCCGCGCGGTGCTCGGCATGCGCTACCAGTTCGGCGACAACGGCATGTTCGCGGTCGAATATTATTACAACGGCGAGGGGCAGGACCGGCCCGGCTTCGAGCGGCTGGCGAAGTTGATCGTGCAGAACCCGGC
>JAYVNA010000911.1:0-8185 GCA_043758715.1 Archangium sp. | reverse complement strand
GCGCATGTCGGGGCACACGGTCACGGTGCTCGACCTGGACCCTGCCATCGTCGACATGCTGCGGCGGCTCGGTCAGAAGGTTTATTACGGCGACGCCTCGAGGCTCGACCTGCTGGTGGCGGCGGGCTGCGCCCACGCGAAGATGTTCGTGCTGGCGATCGACGATCCTGAGAAGTCAGCCGAGGTCGCCGAGTTGGTTCGGCGCAACTTTCCCAAGCTGCCCATTCTCGCCCGCGCGCGAAATCGCGGGCACTACTACCGGCTGCGGCGCCTGGGCATCACCGAGATCTTCCGAGAGACGCTGGGCTCCTCGCTCGAGCTGGGTCAGGCCGCGCTCAAGAGCCTGGGCGTCAGGGCGCACACCGCGCATCGCATCGCCCAGCGCTGGCGTGAACATGACGAGGCCGCGCTCGAGGAGATGCTCAAGTACAGCGGCCAGGCGCAGGAAGTGTGGCTCTCCGAGGCCAGGAAGGCGCTCGAGAACTTCGAGAAGTCGATGGCCGCCGAGCTCACCGGCACGATCACCGAGAAGGATCCCGGCTGGGACAACGAGTCACTGCGAGACGAGGTGATGGCCCGCTTCCCCGGGGCGCAGCCCGCCCCGCCCCCACCCGAAGAGCCGCCCGCGGGCGCGAGCGGAAGCTGAACTGTGGGCCCCGTCAGAACGCCGACTGGCAAGAATCGACCCTGTAGGTAGTCTGCCCGCCGTGGAAGCGCCCCGCGGTGGTCTCGTCGTCGAACAGCTGACTCCAGTTCGGCACCGGACCGGCTTTGAGGAGCTCGCGGGCATTTCCGAAGGCCGGCCCGTCTTCGTCGGTGTGACGGACCCCGAGCAGTTCGCTGACGAAGCGGCGTCCGCGAGCTTCGCGGTGGCCGTGCGTGGTGCGCTCCAGGTCAGCCACCCTCACATCGCCAGCACGTTGGCGATCGAGACCGCGGGCGAAAGGCGCTGGGCCGTTTTGTGGCAACGCGTCGAGGGTCAGTCGCTCGATCAGATGCTCGTCGACCGCGGCACCCTGTTGCCCGACGAAGCGGTGAGCATCACGGTGGCCGTGGCGCAGGCGCTGGGCGCGGCCCACGAGGTGGGGGTGCTGCACGGCGGCATCTCGGCCGAGTGGGTCACCTTGACCATGAGCCCGCAGGGCCTCGACACCAGGCTGGGCGGCTTTGGTCTGGCGCTGTTGCCGGCGTTCACCGGCGGAAGAAAGCCCACCATCGCCTCTGACATTTCGGCGCTGGGGGCGCTGTTGCATCAGCTGCTCACGGGCGCGGTGCCTCAAGGCCGGGTGGGGCAGCTGCCCAACAACGCGCTGCACCTGGGCGCCGCGCTGGGCAAGAGCCTGGGCCTCGACGTCTCGGGCCGTTTTCGCAGCGTGGCCGAGTTCGAGCAGGCGTTGATCGAAGCGAACCGCACCCGCGTTTCCGGCGGGACCGTGGTGCCGGCGAACATGGCGCGCCCGGGCGGCATCGCCCTGCGCACCCTGGGGCCGTGGGAGCTGCAGTCGTTGTTGGGTGAAGGCGCGATGGGCCAGGTCTTCCTCGGCAAACATTCGCTGCTCGGCCGCCAGGCTGCGATCAAGGTGCTGCGGCCCGAGCAGTACCAACGCGAAGACCTGATTCAGCGCTTCTTCCAGGAAGCGCGCTCGGTCAATCAGATCAACCACGAGCACATCGTGGAGATCTCCGACTTCGGCCAGGAGCTCGGCCCCGACGGGCACCCCACCGCGGTGTACTTCGTGATGGAGCTGCTGCAGGGCGAGACCCTGGGCGCCCGCCTCGCCACGGGACCGCTGTCGATCGAGCGCTCGCTGCACATCGTTCGCCAGCTGGCCTCGGCGTTGGCGGCCGCGCACCGGCTGGGCGTGGTGCACCGCGACGTGAAGACCGACAACGTCTTCCTGATCGCCCGTCACGGCGACGCCGAGTACGTGAAGGTGCTCGACTTCGGCGTCGCCAAGCTCACGCAGCCGACCGCGGGCGCGCCCACCGTCTCGACCATGGATGGCGCCATCATCGGTACGCCGACCACCATGTCGCCGGAGCAGGCGTCGGGCGCTCCGGTCGATCAACGCGCCGACATCTACGCGGTCGGGGTGCTGCTCTACCTGATGCTCTCGGGGAAGTTGCCGATCGACGCCGACAACTTCGGCAAGTTGATCGCACTGCTGCTGACCCGTAAGCCCGACCCGTTGCCCGGGAAGAACCCGCTGGGTGAACCGATTCCCGCCGAGTTGGCGGCGGTGGTGATGCGCTGCCTGGAAAAAGATCCCGCGCTGCGGCCGCAGTCGATGGACGCGCTCCTCGAGTTGCTCTCGGCCCCGCCCACGCTCGACGCACCGCCTTCGCGCCGCGGGCTCTTCCTCGGTCTGGGCGCCTTTCTGCTGGTGGGCCTGGCCGCGGCCGTGGTGCTGCTCAAGCCTCCGCCCCAGGTCCCGCTGGAAGTCGATGCGGGAACGCCGCGAGTGGTGGAGGTGGATGCGGGTGTGCCCACCGTGGTGGCGGCCGAAGTCCCCGACGCGCGAGTGGAAGCAGAAGACGCGGGCGCGATCGCCGAAGAGCCTCACGATGCCGGCGTGGCCCCCAAACTTCCCGTCAGGCCGCAGAAGCCCGTCGAGCTCACGAAGGAGCTCGTCAACGCGATCATCGAGCGCGATCGCGAACCGGTGAAGGCCTGCCTCTCGCGGTTCCGCACCCTGCTGCCTTCAGTCAGTGGTTCGGTCAGCTTGAAGTGGGTGGTGCAGATCAGCGGCGCGGTGACGGACATCGAGGTGCTCGATGCGACCCTGGCCGGAACGCCGCTCGACGACTGCCTGAAGAAGGCCGTGAAGAACTTCCGCTTCCCCCGGCACACGGGCAACGCGCGCGTGGTGCGACTCCCCTTTACCTACGGGAACTGACCGACCGCCGGCGCGAGAGCACCAGCGAGAGCAGCAGCAGCGGGAGAGCGTCGGTGCCCGTGCAGCCGCACGAGGTGAACACGAGCGCAGCGGGGCGCGCACCTCCATCGAGGGTCCCTGCGTCGGCTTCGCTCGAACCTGCATCAGATGAGCTGCCGGCATCAGGAGCGCCTGCGTCATGGCCGAGTTCGCCACCTGCGTCTCCGGGGCCTGCGTCGGGGCTGCCTGCGTCGATGGGACCACCGTCCACACTGCCCGCGTCAAAACGGCCGGCGTCGAAACTGCCCGCGTCCGAACGGCCCGCATCGAAACTGCCCGCATCGAAGCTGCCCGCGTCGAAGCTGCCCGCATCGAAGCTGCCCGCATCGAAACTACCCGCGTCGAAGCTGCCCGCGTCGAAGCTGCCGGCATCGGTTCCTCCGTCCAGGAACAGACAGGTTCCGGCAGCGCTGCAGCCCAACGCACAGTTGAGCGACACCGGGTTCTGACAGAACACGCCGCCCACGCACGTACCGACGGTGCAGCTTCCGACGTTGACGCACGCCGTGCCGATGTTGCAGAGCCCGACCGTCCCCACCAGGGGCGGATCGCTCGGGGGACGCACGAAGAGCCCGCCCTGGTGCATGGCTGTGTCGGAGTAGAACGGCGCGCCGACGATGAGGCCCGGCTCGCCCACCGCCATGCTGGAGCCGAACGCGCTCATGGCGGGTCCGGTGAACTCAGTGCCCGCGTCTCCGATGAAGCGGAACACCCGGTCTTGCGCGGGGTCGCTCACCCAGAAGGCGTGAAGGCTGCCCGCCCCCGCCCCTGGCTCGACCGTGAGGGCCTGACCGAAGGTCGTCGCACCTGCGGGCGCATCGATCGTCATCAAGCGAATGCCCTGTGAGTTGTAGATGAGGAGCTTGTTCGCGCCCGGCGCGCTGACGATGAGCTCGACTCCGGAGCTGGGGTGCACATCGCCGAACGCGAGCGACGTGCCGAACCCCACGCCCACGGGCCCCTGAATCAGGACTGGATTTGAAGCGGCACCGCTCATGAAGAAGTAGCTGGAGACCGTCGCCGCCAGCGGGGTGCTGACCGCGAAGGCATTGGTGGTTTCACTCCACTTCACCACCGACCCGAAGTCGTTCATGCCCGTGAGTGTCGCCGCGGGACTGAAGCCGGCGTCGCCCGTACCAGAGAGGAGCACCTTGGACTGGGTGGGAATGCCCACCAGCAACGGCTGACTCTGGCTGGGAGCACGCGAGATCGAACTGGCCGGCGCAAGGGTCAGCGCATTGGGCGAGCCGAGGCTCGTGAAATAGAAGACGCCGCCGGCACCCGCCGTGAAGACATACGCATCACAGGCGACCGCGAGGCCCGTCACGCCGCCGTCGTTGGGTGCCAAAAGCCACTGGGTCGTGGCGCCACCGTCGGTCACCAGCAGCACGCTGTCGGTCCCGGGCGCGCCCGCGATGAACCCCATCGGCCCCCGGCAGACGGCGACCGAAGTCCCGAGCAGCGCGTCCTGCTGCTGACCGATCCACAGCGTGCTCTGCGGGAAGGGCATAATCATCGCCTGTCGCTCCACGCCCACCTCGGCTGGAGGATCGATGGCACAGCCTGCGAGAGAAACGACGGCGAGCGCGAAAAACCGCATAGGCCCAGAAGCGTAGCGCGTTCAGGGCCCCTTCTGGCCGAGCCGCTCTCCGTCGTTGCAGTCGAAGCCCACCGGCGCAGAGGTGCGACAGGTCTCTTAGTCCTCCGAAGGCTTTCCCTTCTTCGAGCGCGGCGGCGGGCCGCGGGGCACCACCTCGATCGACGCCAACCTCTCGGAGGCGTCGTCGGTGGTGAGCACGACGAACGACAAGCGGGAGACGCCTGACACCTTCACCGGCACGCCCGGCGAGAGCAGCACCTGATCGAGCGGCGAACCGGTCTGGTGGAAGCCAGCCCCCCTGAGCTCGCGCGAGTTCATGCTTGAAGGGGTGGCGATGGCGACGACAGGCGGTCCGGCGTCTTTCGCGGTCGGGCGTTGAATCACCTCGTAGGTCTGCCCGGGCTCGAGACCCTCGAGTAAGAACCGGGTGTATTCGACTTGCGTCATGGCGTCGGTGAGCACGCCTTCCCGCAGCTCGGTCACCTTCGTCTCGCCCTGGCCCGGTTTTCCGATCGCCAGGCTGAAGGAGCCCTCGCCTGGTGGCAGGTCGGGCTGCATCAAGAAGAAGCGCGCGTCGCGGCTGTGGAGCTGCTGCCAGCCTTCGGAGCCCACGCGAGTGATGCGCGCGACCTGTCGATCGCCAAGCTCCGCGACGAAGAGTGAGCCATAAGGCGGCGCTTTCTTCTGACCGCGCATCGGCACCACCTTCACCGCCCAGTTCTTCCACGGCGCGCTCACTTCGAAGCCGCTCGCCTGGAGCCGCACGCCGTGCACCCGCGACGAGAGCTGGAGCTTGATGGGAGCGCCCGACGCGCTGCGGGGGAGCGCTTCGGTGTCTTGAACCTCCGTGACCGCGGACAGGGGAGAAGGCGCCGGCAGCTCTGCGATGGGCTCTGCCACCTGAGCCGCCGCGATGGAAATGAAGGGGTCGGATCTTTGAAGCTGGTCCCTCTTCCATCTCCAAACGCCCGCGAGCAGCGCCACATAGATAAGAACCATCAGGCCGGCTCCGGCCAACGCGAGGCGGCGCCAGTTGATCGGCGTCGACAGGGCCTTCGTTCGCGGCAGCTCCGGCTCGTCGACGAGGGGCCCGGTGCATTGAGAGTCGAGCCATTCCGTCAAGGCTTCGTCGGGGGCCGCGGGTGACTGCTCGGGGCACAGCCAGCGGGCGAGGGCGCGGGTGAGATCGTGCCCCGGAAAGAGTTGGTGCTGCTTGACCTGCCAATGGGCGAGGCGCTGCTCCAGGGCCAGCGCGGTGGTGATCTCCGGGTCCGCGAGGCGGGCCGCTCCGATGACGCGAATGAGCTCGGGGTCGAGCGTCTCACCCAGCAATTGATCGAGAATCAACGTGGCGGCCGGAACGTCGTGCCGCGCTTCTCCGAAAGCGGTCGGGCGCACCTGGCCATCGAAGCCGACCTGCACGGTCTCGAGGGTCAACTCACCGGGCGCCGTCAAGCCCTGCTCATGCGCCTGCTGCAGCGCGCGGCACAGTTGCTGAACGAGCCCCACGGTGACGAATGCAGGCACCGTTACCATTCCGCGCCTGCGCGCCCGCGTCAGCAAACCGCGCAGTGCCACGGTGGCGGCGGGTGCATGCTCCTGAGGGGCAGGGGCGGTCTGTTGCACGGTCTGTTCGCGCGTCGCGGACACGCCGGGAGGATGGCAGGAAAAGGGCGTCTGCCGTTACCAACCAGTCTGGAGCGAAGCATTGAATTGGCCCAGGGCGGCGCGGGTGGTGGGTGGTGCTCTCGGGGGCCTGACGCTGCTCTATTACGTCGGCGTCAACGCGCTGCTGGCGAGCCCCCTGGGCCCTGCGTTGTTCAATGCGCGGCCCAACCAGGTGCAGGTGCATTACCTGCGTGCGTGGACGCTGGTGCCGGGGCTGGTCGAGGTGCGTGGGTTTCAGCTCTCGATGCAGGACCAGCACGTGCAATTGATGATCACCGCCGATCAGGTGAAGGGCGATCTCCACCCGTGGACGTTGCGGCAGTTGCGCTTCTACGCGACCGACATCGAAGGCGAGGGCATCAGCCTGCGCCTGCGGCCGTTGATCGACGAAGGTGATCCCACCGCGGCGCACCTCGACGAGCTGCCGCCGATCGCCGGCTTTCCCTCGCCGGTGCGCGCCGAGTCGGCCGAGCCTGGCCAGGAAATGCCCAAGCTGGTGATCGAGCTTTCGAACTTGAAGGCCAAGCACCTGCGCGAGGTGTGGATCGATCGGGTTCGCTACACAGGCGACGCCGAGGTGACCGGCGGCATGCTCTACAAGCCGCTCGAGCGGCTCCGCCTCGACGACGCCCACTTCACCGCCGACACCTCGAACCTCATCGCCAGCGGGCGCGCGGTGGCGATTGCCCATCTCGAGCTCAAGGCGCGGTTGCACGAGCTCGATCTGCGCTCGCTCGCCCTGGCCGACTTCAAGAAGCTCAGCGCAGAGCTCGAGCTCGAGGCCTTCATCGACCCCCGGTTTCTCAACAGCTATCTGACGCGCGTCAAAGGGCTCTCGTCGCTCTCCGCCAGTGGCCTCGAGGGTCAGCTGAAGCTCTCGGCGAAGATCGACGAGGGGGGGCTGCGAGACGGCGCGCAGCTCCGCTACCAGACCTCCCGGGTGGCGGTGCGCCTGCCCTTCGTCGACATCAGCGGCGCCGCCACGGTGAAAGGCCATGCGCGTGACGGGAAGCTGGGTCTCGAGGTCGACATCGCTCACGCCGCGCTTCGGCAACGCGACGGTGAACAGCTCGCTGAGGCGGCGCTCTTTTCCCTCGGAGCCTCGGGTGGGGCTGACCTCACGAAGCTCGACGAGGTCGATGCGCTGCTCACGCTCAGCGGTGGGCGCATGAAGAAGCTCACCGCGCTCAACGAGTTCATTCCAGCGGGGGCGGGCGTGCGGGTCACCTCGGGTGAAGGCGAGCTCGAAGGCAAGCTGCGGCTCGATGCCAGTTCGGCCCGGGGGCGCGGTTCGCTCGAGCTGACCGCGCGCGACGTGACGGTGAAGAACCGGAGCGCCACCATCACCGGGCGGCTGCAGGTGCACGGCGACATTCGGGCGCTCGACCTCGCTACCGGAGCACTCGACCTCTCAGGGAGCACGCTCGCGCTCGAAGATTCCACCCTGAGCACGGACGGCAAGTCCTGGCCGATGTGGGTCCGTGCGGTGGCTGACCCGTGCCTGCTCACGCCTCACGCGAAGGTGCAGTGGTCGACCACCCTCACGGTCGGTGCGTCGAACCTGCAGCCGATGCTCGCCATCGTCTCGGCGAACGTGCCAGTGCCCGCTGGCCTGCGCCTGCTGACCAACTCTCCGAACGTGCGTGTGGAAGCGAAGGTCGAGGTGAAGAAAGACGGCGTCGAGCTGCCTCGCCTGCTCCTCACCTCGCGGTCCGCCCGGGTCGAGGGGGCGTTGTCCCTGCGCGAAGCGAAAGACGAGCGCCTCGAGCCCTGGGGAAACCTGCTGCTTCAGCTGGGCGTGCTCAAGGCAGGCCTGCAGCTCGAAGGGCCCGGGGTCTCGGTGGTGATGCTCGGGGTCGAGAAGTGGGCTGCCGAACGCAACGTTCGTGCGGCGCCCTGACGAGTCGATCTGCGGCGCGAAGCCTCGTCGGTTTGACGGGGCGCTCACCTCATCTTGATGGACCCGGGTCCGGCCCGGTTT
>JAYVNA010000910.1:0-8187 GCA_043758715.1 Archangium sp. | reverse complement strand
CCTCGTCTGGCGCGGCGGTGCGCTACCTCGAGCGCCTGGGAGACGCCGTGGTCCGAGACGCAGAGCAGCGCTGGTCGCTCGTCGACCCGGTGTTCGCGCTCTGGTTGCGCTGGCGTCAGCCGGGGGGGGCGGTGGTGCCGATGAGCGTCATTGGAGACGACGCCGAGCTGCAGATCGCCCGGGTCCTCTCTGAGCTCGGCTTCGAGCTGGTCTACCAATCGCGCGCATCTCGCGGCGCCTTCGATCTGCTCGGCGTTCGCGGTGGGGTGCAGGTGGGGCTGCAGGTGAAGCGAAGCCCATTGCCGCTGCGCTTCTCGAAGGCGGCCTGGGCGCGGCTGCTCAGCGACGCGAAACGAATGGGGTGGCGCTGCCTGGTCGCGGCTGTGACGCCGGAGGGCAAGGTCTTCTTCTTCGATCCAGCCCGGGCGCGGGTGGGGGCGGCGGTCACCCTCGGCGAAGCGGCGGCGCTCGACAACGTGCTGCGGTGGCTCGAGGTGACCTGACTGCTGGCGACCTTGCCAGCTGGCAACCTTGCCAGCACTCGACCGAGGCGCTTCACGCTGGAGGACCATCGACTCGATGACGGACGGTTTCCCAAAGGGACGGTGCCCCGCGGGTACGTGCAGCGGAGGCCGCTTCATCGCGTACGGCATCGCAATCGTTGGCATCATGCGACTGGTTCGCGGCGGGGCGCGCTGATTCACAGACGCCGCCAAGAATGACTTCGTGCTTCAGGGCTTCTTGAGCATGCGGCTCAGGCTCACGTCGAGCTGGCTGTGGACGGCGTTCATCAAGCTGGAGACCTCGGCATCGCTCACTTTGGTGCGCGCGGCGAGCATCACGCGTGTCTGGGCGAGCAGCGCTTCACGACATTGCGTGAGCCAGCGCCAGACCGTGGTGCGGTGGGTCTGGTACACGCGGCCGATCTCCTCGGGGCTGCTGCCCTCGAGGTAATAGAGCCGCAGCAGGTTCTGGTCGCGCGGGCTCAAGGTGAGCAGCGCTTCCTGGAAGGCGACCTTGAAGTCGGGCGCGAAGCGGTTCTTGAGGAAGTTGAGCTCGGGGCCCTGGCTGAGCACCGGGGTGTCGAGCAGCGCGTCGTCGTCGGTGACGTGCTCGAGTTTCCGGGAGCGCGCGTGATCCTGGGTGAGACGAACGGCGGCCGCGCGTACCCACTGCAGCAGTGCCCCGCGGCCCGAGTAGGTGGCGATCGCCGGGGGCGCGTCGGACTGCCGTACGAAGAGCTTGAGGCGCAGTGACTGGAGGACGTCGTCCGCGCTCAGGCCCGCCGGCAGATTGCCCTGGAGCACCGCGGGCACGCGCGCGAGCACCGTTTGTTCGAAGGCGGCGAGCGCGGCGGGATCTCCGAGCACACAGGCAAAGGCGAGCCAGAGATCGGCCGCGTGCAGGCTGGCGAGGGTGGCGTCGGCGGTGAGGTGCTGCGCGAGGTGATCGACGAACGCGGCCTGGTCGACTTCGAGGCTCGGCCACGCCTGCCGCGCCGAGGCAATGAGCTTCGCGAGCGTCTCTTCAGCGTCCGGAAAGCGGCTCGCGAGCTCGGGAGGGAGAGGCATCGAGTGGGGGAAGCTAGCATTTGCCCCTCTCCCCGCCGCAGGAGAGAGGAGATTGAAGGTAGGGTCGGCATCCCGAAATGGCCTGCCTCGACGACAACACGGTGGCTGCCTTCATGGCGGGCACACTCTCGCCGGAAGCCACGCGCGAACTCGAGCAACACGTCGAGGGGTGCGCGAGCTGCCGCTCCCTGCTCGCGGTGATGATGCGGGGCGATCGCGACGAAGCAGCCGAGCTCTCGACCGGGCCCACCCTGCCCTCGCGGCCTGCGCCCCCGACCTTGCGACGTGGCACGCAACTGGGACGCTACCAGCTGCTCGAGTCGATCGGCGCGGGCGGCATGGGTGTCGTCTACGCGGCGCAGGATCCCGTGCTCGATCGCAAGGTCGCGGTGAAGGTCGTGCGCGACGACGGCAACGGCGCGGCGCTCGAAGAAGTGCGTTCACGGCTCGAGCGCGAAGGCCGATCGATCGCCCAGCTCTCGCATCCCCACATCGTGACGGTGTTCGACATGGGCAGCTCGGGTGGCCATGTCTACATCGCGATGGAGCTGGTGGACGGCGGCTCACTCAAACAGTGGCTGCGAGAACGCGAGCGCGGGTGGCGTGAGGTGCTGCAGAAATTTTTCGACGCAGGTCAGGGCCTGGCCGCCGCGCACAAGGCCGGCCTCGCTCATCGTGACTTCAAGCCTGAGAACGTGCTGGTGGGTCGCGACGGCCGGGTGCGGGTGACGGACTTCGGCCTGGCTGCCAGCACTTCACTGCCCCTCTCGCGCGTGTCGACGGCGCCCGAACAGCCACGCGCCGATGGGCGGCTGACCGCGACGGGCGCGTTGGTGGGCACGCCCGCGTACATGGCCCCGGAGCAATACGCGGGCCTCGGAGCGGACGCGCTCTCGGATCAATTCAGCTTCTGCGTCGCGCTGTGGGAGTCGATCTACGGCGTGCGCCCGTACACGCCCGATGTCGACCCGGCGAAGTGGAAGTTCGTCGAGCCGCCGCCTTCCGAAGTGCCGCTCTGGGTTCGCAAGGCACTGCTGCGCGGCCTGAGTCTTCAGCACGAAGCGCGCTACCCGACGGTCGAGTTGCTGCTGCTCGAACTGCAGAAGGATCCCGCGAAGGGACGCGCGACCCGGCGTTGGATCGCTGCCGCCGCGGGCGTGATCGTGGCGGGCCTGGGCACGGGGTACTGGGCTGCGACCCGGGGCGAACGAATGTGCAGCGGCGCCGCCGACGAAGTGGCAGTGGTGTGGAACCCCTCGGTCTCGCAGTCGCTGGGTCAGGCGTTCGCGGCCTCCGGGCCCGATGGGGTTGCGAATTGGCCCCGCGTGAATCGGGCACTCGACGACTGGTGGAAGGGCTGGGCCACGCTCCACACGGATGTCTGCCGGGCGACGCGCGTGCGCGGTGAACAATCGGACCAACTGCTCAGCCTCCGCATGGCGTGCCTGTCGCGCGCCAAAACGCAGACCTCCGCGTTGATCGAGGTCTTCACGAGCGCTGATCGCGAGATGGCCGCCAAGGCGCCCGAGGCGGTGGCGGCGCTCGATTCTTTGTCGATCTGCAGCGACGCCAACGCGCTGCTCGCCCAGATCAGCCCCCCACAAAGTCCCGCGCTCATCGAGAAGGTCGAGGCGGTTCGCGCCACCCTCGCCCAGGCCCGCGCCCGATCAGATGCGGGGCAATACAAGGAAGCGCTCGCGATGGTGACGGCCGCGGTCACCACCGCGAAGGCCCTCGACTACCAACCCGTGCTCGCCGAGGCCCTGCTGCTGAGCGGGCAACTGCAGGAACACCTCGGTGACTTGAAGGCCAGCGAGCAGAGCCTGCTCGACGCGATCTCGAACGCCGAAGCGAGCCGCCATGACGTGATCACCGCGCGCGCCGCCACCCACCTGGTGCTCGTGCTCGGGGCCCGGCAGGCGCGATACGGCGAGGCCCATGCGTGGGAAAAGTTGGCGCGCGGTGCGCTCTCGCGAAGCGGTGGCAGCGCGGCGCTCGAGGCCACGTTGCTGCAAACCGAAGGGCTCGTGCACTACGCCGAAGGCCAACTGGTCGAGGCGATCGATGCGCATCAACGCGCGGTGACGCTGTTGGAAAAGCTCGAGCCGAACAGCCTTCACCTCGCGGAGGCGCTCAACAACCTGGCTGCCGCGCTGCGAGGAGGACGCAAGGCGAAGGAGGCGTTGGTCGCTTTCGAGCGTGCGTTGGTGATCCTGCTCGAGAAGACCGGGCCTGACAGCGATCTCGTCGCGAGCACCCGAAACGGCATGGCCAACGCGTACATGCTCGAGGGGCGCTTCAAAGACGCCTTCGAGCTCTACCGGCAAGCGTTGGAGGTCTTCACCGCCCGCCTGGGGCCCACGCACTTCCGCACGCTCACGACGCTCAACAACCTCGGCGTGGTCCTCGCGGAACAGGGCCGGTACGCAGATGCGCTGCCGTATTTCCAGAAGGTGCTCGACGCCCGGCAGAAGACGCTCGCCGCGACTGACGCGAAGACCGCCGATGCCTGGAGCAACGTCGGAATGCTGCAGGTCGAGCTCGGGAAGTACGACGACGCGCTCGCAGACTTCGAACACGCACGGGCGATTCTGCAGGGGTATCCGCTCGATCACTTCAGCCAGGCGGAGTCGCTGCTCGGGGTGGCCAAGGTGTCGCTCGCGCGGAAGGAACCGCAGAAAGCCGTGCCCGAGCTCGAGCGGGTGCTGGGGCTTTGTGAAAAGAAGGAAGGCTTTCGCTTCGACTACACCCGGGCGCGCGCGAACTTTCTGATGGGAAGAGCACTCGCCGAGGGGAAGCCCGTGGTGAAGGAAGGCTGGGAGCGCGTTCGTACGGCGCGTGCGGCGCTGGTGGGGTTTGGGGAAGAAAGATTTCAGAGAGATCTCGCTGAGGTCGATTCGTGGATCGCGGCTCACCCTGAGCCGAAGTGAGTTTGTCTTGCCCTCACCCCCGCGGGGGAGAGGGAGAACAGGGTGTGATATGCGCGGCCCATGCGTTCCATCGGACTGCTCGGGCTGGTGTTGGTCGGTTGCGCACCTGCGGCGCTGAAGCTGCCGGACGGAACCGCGGCGTGCACGAACACCGTGTCTGCCGGCACCGACGCGATGAGCCTGCGTGACGCCCTCGCGCGCGCCCAGCCCGGCACCTGCGTGGTGGCGACGGCGCCGAAGTATCAGGGCGAGTTCACCGTGCCCGCGGGCGTGGTCTTCGGCGCCGAACCCGGAGTCACCGTCGCGCTCACCGGCACGCAAGCCGCGACTCCGACCCTCACTCTGGGCACCGGCGCCACCCTGACCAACCTGAGCATCGTGAACGCACCCGGCATCGGTGTCCTCGGCGCCCCGGGCGTTCAACTGCTCTCGGTGAAGATCGATGGTGCGCTCGCCGCCGGCCTCGTTTTCTGGTGCGAAGAGGACTGCCGCACCGCCGGCCCCGCTGCACTTCACGACGTCGAGTTGACCGGCAACGCGGTCGGCCTGGTGGTGCACGGCAGCACGGTGAACGTCACCGGCGGCAAGGTCTCGGGCAGCAAGAGCACCGCGATCGCCTCGGGCTACGGCGTGGTGGTGAGCGCGGGCGCGGTGTTCCAGATGACGGACACCGTGGTCGAGAACAACGAAGAACTCGGCATGCTCGTCGATGGCGCGCTCGCGACTTCTGCCTCGCTCTCGCAGGTGAAGGTTCAGAACAACAAGGGCCGCGGGCTCTGGGCGCAGGGCCTCACCGGCTCGTCCGCCTCGACGCGACTGCAGCTCACGGGCTGCGTGATCGAAGGCAACAAGCTCGTCGGCGTGGGCATGAAGTCATCGAGCGGCATTCGCATCGACGGTGGCCGCGTGAGCGCGACGGCGCTGGGCCAGGCGATGAGCGGCGCCGGAATGCTGGTGAGCGTCGGTGACGGACTCGGACTGTTCGAGGGCAGCGCAGAAGTGCGGGTCGATGGCGCGGCGCTCGAGAACAACGCGCGCAGCCAGATGCTGATCGACACCGGCGGGCTGGGGCTGTCCGTTCAGAACACGACGGTCAGCGCGGGCGCAGCGCAAGGCATCGTGGTGCAACGCACGACGCCGGTGGTGACGGCTCCGGCGATCACCGTTCCTCCCGCGGGCCAGGAACTGCCCTTCAGCGCCCCTACCCTCGCGCTGCCGACGCGCTGACTTCAGACGTAGCGCGTCCACCCGTTGGGGTGAGCGGTCTTGTACCGGCGATAGAACCAGCACGGCCCCGCGAGCACGCCAATCGTCAGTGCCGCCCCGCCCCACGTCTTCGCCAGGCCGTCTGCGTGAACGTCGAAGTGGAACAGCGCCTGCGCACCGGCCATCAGGTGCACGTGCCACACGTAGAAGAAGAACGCCGTCGCGCCGAAGAGTGACAGCGGCCCCAGGGCGGCTCGGGGCTCACCTGGCTCGTCGAGCCACAGAAAGAGCGCGAACAGGCACAGTCCGAGGCCGAGCTCCAAGGTGCAGTACGCGAGGCTCGCGGGGTACTTCGCGACGTGCAACCACTGCAGCAGGTCGCCAGAGTCGCGGTGCAGGTTCCAGTTGCCGTACCCATCGATGCCGCGCACCACTGCGAAGATCGCCAGCAAGGCGAGCCCGAGCAGTGCGAGCGAACGAGCGCGCTCCGTGTTGGAGCGAGGCTCGAGCAACCAGCGGCCCAACACCCAGCCCAGCATCATGATCGAGAGCCAGCCCGCGAGCGGGTACGCGCACACCGCCTTGTCGAACACCGGCCCGCCCAGGAACAGAGAGCCCCAGATCGCGTGCCAGGGCTGATCGACCGGACGCCAGCGATCCGCGAACTCGCCCAGCACCTGAATCGCGATCGCGGCGATGACCAGCGTCCGCGAGGACAGCTTTCGCAGCCCCGCCATGCACACCATCGAGATGCCGATCGCGTACAGCACTTGAAAGACGATCCGGTTGTACTGGGCGAACCCCAGCGACATCCACAGGGGGTCGAGCGCCGCGATGAACAGGCCTCGGGTGATGATGAAGCGCGTCTGGCCCGGTTCCCCCCGCCTCTTCTCCGACGAGAGCGCGAGCGACGCCCCGGCAAGCAACACGAACACCGGAGCGCAGAGGTGCGTCACCCAGCGCGTGAGGAACTCGCCGACCGGCAACGCCGACCCGGCCACCCAACGCGCGGCGCTGTCCCCGTGCATGTGATCGGCGTCGAAGATGCTGCCGGAATGGTCGACCGTCATTAGCGCGATGACCAACCCTCTCAACCAGTCGATGGCTCGAATTCGCACGTTGCCGAGAGCTAAACAGGCATCTCTGCTGGGGTTTCGAAGAAAATGAGCCCCGAAATGCAACCGTCTTCGGGAGGTCACGTCATCGGGGCATGAACGCCCTGCTCCGCTTTCCCGCTCTCGACGTCGGCCAGCTCTTCACCCTGTACCGGCAGACCGTCCTCGCGAACCTGATCCGCTGGGGGGTGCCCGCCGCCGACGCCGCCGACCTCTGCACCGACGTGTTTTTGGTCGCGATGCACCGGCTGCCGACCTTCGAAGGCAGCTCGAGCATCTCGACCTGGCTGCTGGGCATCGCGAAGAACCTCGCTTCTGATCACCGCCGCTCGTCGCGCTCGCGCTGCGAGGTGCTGGTCGACGAGGTGCCTGAGCGCCGCGACCTCGCGTGTGCCGAAGAGCAATTGCACCAGGCCCGCCGCGCCGCCGCCGTTCGCCGCGCGGTCGAGCAGCTCAAGCCCGTGCAGCGCGCCGTGGTGAAGGGGTACGTGCTCGAGGAGCAGCCGATGAACGTGGTGGCGATGAAGGGCCGCGTTCCGGCGCAGACCGCGTACGCCCGCCTCTACGCGGCGCAGAAGTCGCTGCGCTGCTCACTCTCGGAACTGCGCGAGGCGGCCTGAACCGGCGAGGGTTTCAGCCCGCGGTGCGCGGCTCGACTGGCGCGCGCAGCAGCTCTTCCATCAGCGCGCCGATGTCGAGCACCAGCACGGCCCGGCGATCGCCGAGCTCGGTCGCGCCTGAGACCCCGGGAATGCCACGCAACCGGCCGCTCAGCGGCTTGGTGACGATGTCCTGCTGGCCCAGCAGCTCGTCGACCGCGAGCCCCAGGCGCTGCTGGGCGAGGCCGACCAGCACCACCGAGTGCACCGCGCGCTTTTCTTCTTCGAGCCCGAACACCCGCGCCAGGCGAATGAAGGGCGTGGTCTGGCCGCGCACGTCGATCACCTCGCGCTTCTCGATGGTGCGCAGCGCGCTCTCTTTGACCGAGACGATCTCCAGCACCGCGTTGAGCGGGATCGCGTAGGTGCGGCCCGACACCTTGACCATCAGCGCCCGGATGATGGCGAGCGTGAGCGGCAGGGTCAGGGTGAAGGTGGTGCCCTCGCCACGCCGGCTGGTGATGTCGATGAGCCCCGACAACCGTTGCAGGTTGGTCTTCACCACGTCGAGGCCCACGCCGCGCCCGGAGAGCTCAGAGACGTCACGCCGGGTGCTGAACCCGGGCTGGAACACCAGGTTCAAGAGCTCGCGCCGTTCCATCTCTTCGGTTTGATCGCGGGTGACCAGGCCCCGCTCGACTGCGACCTCCCGAATGCGCGCTTCGTCGAGCCCTGCCCCGTCATCACGCACCTCGATGATCACGTG
>JAYVNA010000909.1:0-2608 GCA_043758715.1 Archangium sp. | reverse complement strand
TCGCCGAGGGCGTGGAGATGCCTCCGTATTGGATGAGCTACCTCTCGGTGCCCGAGGTGGATCTCGCGGTGGACGCGGCGAAGCGGTTTGGAGGCGAGGTGGTGTGGGGCCCGCTCGACGTGCCGAACCTCGGGCGCATGGCGACGGTGGTCGATCCCCGCGGGGCGGCGATCTCGATGATGAAGGCGACGAATGGAGATCCGCCGTACGTGGGTCCTCCGGGGCCGGGTGATTTTTGCTGGGAGCAGCTCGCTTCGCCGGATCTTTCGAACGCGCGCACGTTCTACGGCGAGGTGGTGGGGTGGAAGACCATCGCGGCGCCGACCGGTGACCTCGAGACGTTCGGCTTCGGGCCGGGTCCGGGTGAGCAGGCCGCGACGTTGGTTGCCGCTGGGAGTGCAGGTCAGCCGCAGGGGTGGATCTCGTTCATCGTGGTGGAGTCGCTGAGCGCTGCGTGTGAGCGGGTGATCAAGCTCGGCGGGCAGGTGCTGACCGAGGAGCACGTCGTGCCGGGCGCGGGGGCGTACGCGGTGGTCCGCGATCCCCAGGGGGCGGTGCTCGGGTTGTTCAAGGCGTGATCAAAAGCCTGAGGGTGCGTGGGCGTTCTGGGTTCGACGCGGTGCCACACAGCGAGCAGGCCCTCGGCTCCCGGTTTCTTTGACTCGGTGAGCGAGGCTTCGAGAGGGTGACGTTCAAAGCGACACTTCGTCATGTGAGCGTCCTTCTCTCGCGCCGAGGGCCCGCCGGAGTCGAGCACCCTGCCAACCCTGACCCCCGCCTTCCCTCGAGGCTTGTTCACTTCGCAGTGAAATCGAGCACCGCCGCCCCCACGGCGAACGCAAACGCATCGACGGTCGCCAGCTCCTCCCAGCGCGCGACTTCCCGTTCATCGAGCGCGTGGTGCGTCTCGATGATCACCGTCGGAATGAGCGAGCCCCGCAGAAAGAACACCCGCTTCTTCATCGGCCGCTCGTCGATCCACCCGGACGTTTCGACCTGTTCCTGGCGATACAGCGCGCCGTAATTGATCCCGCTGTACGCGATGAAGCCCGCCTCCCGCATCCGCTCACCGACTGCGCGCCCCAGCCGCTCACGCCGGGGAAACGCAGGACCCTCGTCATTCCACAACACCGCAAACCCGGGCTCATTGGGGTTCACCCAGCACACCCCTGCATCGAGGAACGCCGGCGTGGCTTCCCCGCGTGCATCGGAGTGAAGGCTGATGATGACGTCGGCCTTGAACGCCTCTGCCGCGGCGATGCGGGGTCGGTACTGCGTCAACTCGCCCGGCCTGCGCGAGAGCTTGACCTCGAACCGCCCCGTCGCCGCGAGCACGAACGCGAGGTGCTGCGCCACCTTCAGCGTGTGGTCCTGCTCGAGCTGACACGCGCACCCATGATTGCCTTCATTGCCTGGCGCGCCATGCCCCGCGTCGACGAACACCCGCACCTTCCGGCTCGGCATCGCCGGAAGCGCGAGGGTGCTCAACCGCGCGTCGTCAGCGGGCCACGCGGCGAGCAACAACGAGAGAAGGAGCGGCACTCACGCACCAGAACACGCCACCGCCCGCGCGCGTTCCTTCACTTCGCTGCGTAATAATCGACCACCTGCTGCTGAAACCCCGGCCGGCTGTAGACATCAGGCTTCGGGTTCTCGATCAACTTCACCAACTCGTCCGCGACCTCTTCCGCCGTCTGGGAGTTGGGGAACGCGCGAGAGTCCGGCCCGCCGTGCAGCGCGTTCTTTCCGAAGTCCGTCTGCACCACCCCGGGAGAGAACAGCGAGACCATGATGCCCGGGTATTTCTCCTGTACCTCCGCGCGGAAGCTCGCGGTCAGCGCGTTCATGAAGTGTTTGCTGGCCGAATACGCGGCGCGAATGGTGGCGAACGGAATGCGCCCCAGCACCGAGGACACGTTGATGATCTGCCCTTTCCCGCGCGCTTCGAAATGCGGCAGCACCGCCTGCATTCCGTACAGCACCGACTTCACGTTCACCGTCATCATCTCGTCGATGTCAGCGTCGGTGAGCTTGCTGGGAGGGCGCGTGATGCCCCGGCCCGCGTTGTTGACCCACACATCGACGTGGCCATGGTGCTCGAGGGTCTTCGCGAGCGCCTTGTCGACGTCCTCCCGCTTCGTCACGTCAGCGGGCACCACCAGGGCCCCACCACACGCTTGGGAGACCGCCTCGAGTGCTTCGACCCGCCGCGCCACCAGCACCGGCTTGCCCCCGCGCGCGTGCACCGACTTGGCCAGTGCTTCACCGATACCGCTGCTCGCGCCCGTGATGACGACGACTCGATCTTTCATTTCGCCCTCATAACAGTCGTGATTTCCCCCGCCACCCGGCAACATCGGGCCATGCTCAGCCTCGCGCTCCTCTCTCTCGTCAGCTCGGCGCTTCCTCTCGAAGAGCTGTTCGCGAAGGTCGACCCCAGCGTGGTGACGGTGCGGGTGGGCACCAAGAGCCTCACCGAAAACCAGAGCGGCACGGTGGTGGTGGTGGCGGTCGTCACCGGTTCCGGTGTGCTGGTGCACGGCGAGGGTTTCATCGTCACCGCCGCGCACGTGGTCGAGTCGGCCGAGGCGATCCAGGTTCACTGGCA
>JAYVNA010000908.1:0-8202 GCA_043758715.1 Archangium sp. | reverse complement strand
TCTCGGCCCTGCTCGGGCAATTGAAGAACCCCTGAACGTCAGCGGCGCTGGCAGGTCTCGCAGGCGTACATGGTGCGGGTGCCCAGTTCCCACACCCGAATGGCGTCACCGCACCGCTTGCAGAGCCGCTGCTTGTAGACCCACGTGCGTTCACGTCTCGACGGCCGGCCCTCGGCGGCATCGAAGTGTTTCACGGTGATGATGCGGCGATCTCGAACGCCGTCGTGCAGCATGCCGACCAGCGTCTTCCACAGGCGGGTGAAGTCGCGCGATTCCAGATCGATTCCGGGAATCTCAGGGTGCAGGCCCGCCACGAAGAGCCCCTCGGCGCGGTACACGTTGCCCACGCCGCTCAACACCGATTGATCGAGCAGCAAGGCCCCGAGCGCGCGCCGGCTCTTCTTCACCCGCTTCCACGCCTCGGCCCGGCTGGCGTCCTTGCGCAGCAGATCGGGGCCCAGTCGTGCGCGCAGCGCGGTGTACTCGGCGGGGTCGAGCAGCTCGCACGCGGTGGGGCCGCTCAGGTCGATGCAGACGCGCTCGTTTTCCAGGCGCAGGCGAATCTGGCCGCGCGGCGCGGGAGCGGGTTGAAGGTGTCTGCGAAAGCGGCCGAACAGCCCGAGGTGCACGTGCAGAATGGCGCCTGAGTCGAAGCGGTAGAACAGGTGTTTGCCCCAGGCCTCGACGTCGCTGATGAGCTCACCTTCGAGCGTCGTCGCGTCAAATCGGCCCTGCGGCGAGCTGACGTGAACGACGTCGCCAGCGAAGTCCTTGCGATGGTCGATCGCCAGGCGGTGAAGCGTGTGACCCTCGGGCATGCGCGGCGAAGTAACCGCCGGCAGCCCGAAGCGCACAGAGATCCGCGCCGGCCAGAATTCTCGCCGGCCGGCGTCCTTCGACTTGCGATTACCCCTTGTCGTCGATCTTCAGCTGGTTCTCGACCGCGCGAACGCCGGCGACCTGGCGAACGCAGCGAATCGCGCTGACCTCTTCCCAACCCGAAGTGACCGTGCCGTTGAGCTGCACGGTGCCGTTCTTCACCGAGGTGGTCACGCTCTTGAGGTCTGCGCGATCTTTGAAGGCGAGCACGAGGTCACGGGTGATGTCCGCGTCCTTGGCGTCGACGAGCTTCTTCTGCGCGGTGGCGACCACCTCGAGCTGGTTGTCGACCTTCACCACGCCCGACGCCTTGCTGGCGGCGGTCGCGGCTTCGCGGCTCACGTCCGCGGTGGGCACGATGCCGAACAGGGTGACCACGCCGTCTTCGGTGTCGACCGAGATTTCATTCGAGGGCACCTCGGCCGCGGTGAGCAGGCGCATCTTCACGGCCATCGAGGTGCGCATGTCGCTCGCGCTGCTGCGGGTCTCGGCCTCGGGCTTGGCGGTGGGCTTGGCCACGAAGACGATGCGCTCGTCGTTGCTGAAGCCGTCGGGGCCCTTTACTTCGCTGGCCACGCCGCGCACGCCCGCCAGGCGGTCGACGAGGGTGACGGCGCGCAGGTGATCGCTGAACGTGCGCGCTTCGCCGCTGAGGAGGACGATGCCCTTGTCCACCGACTTCACGACGATCTTGCTGTCCTTGAGCGCGGGGTCGGCCTTGAGCAGCTTCTCGGCGGCCGCCCTGGTGTCCTTGTCAGAACGCTCGACCCGCTTCTCCATCGCCTCGGGCACGACCTGCAGCAGGCTCTTCACGCTCTTCACGCCGGCGATGTCCCGCGCGGCCTTTTCGGCGTTGAGCTTCTGCGCCTCGGTCGGCACCTTGCCGTAGAGCGTGACGATGCCGTCGTTGGTGTCGACGTGAACGGTGGTGCTGCGGACGCCCGCGGCGGTCCACAAGGCGAGCTTCGCCTTCGAGGTGATGAGCCCATCGGGCGTGGTGGCTGCAAAGGAAGGCAGCGCAAAGAGGGAAAGACTCAAGGCAAAGGACTTCAGGGAATTGTTCTTCATCATGGGGAGCTCCGGTCAGGGTTCGGCGCCTCCCTGAGCAACTCATGCGCCGCGCGGCGCCGTCGTGATGGCGATGGGTTGCAGCACCTCACCGAATGGCCCCGCATCATCCTGATGGGGCGAACCCATCAAGCTGACCACCCCCGCGCCTGCCTTCCGAGGGAGAGCTGTTGGCGCGCGCCGTGCTGAGGGCAGCTGCATGGATTCTCTCGTTCGCTCCGGCCGTCAGTCACCCGCGTGGCGTTCCAGCTTCAAGCGCGATTTCCTGGGCGCGGTGCTCGCGGGTCAGCTCGCCGGCCTGATCATGGCCCTGGCGATGATGGCCGTGTTCAGCCTCTTCCTCGGGGCCGCCTGGTACAAGCCGGTGCAGGTGATCGGGGCCTTCGTCTGGGGCGATGAGGCGTTGCCGGGTTCCTTCTTTCTGCCGGCCTTCCTCACCGGGCTGCTGATTCATCAAGGCGTGGCGTCGTTGGCGTGGTCGCTGGTGTTCGGCAACCTGATGACCAAGGTGCAGCGCACCTTCAGCAACGTGCTCACGCTCGGGCTCGCAACCGCGGCCCTCAGCCAGTTGCTCGACACCGCGTTGATCGCCCCGGCGATCATGAACCGCTTTCATGGCCACAACATCTGGGCCGAGAACCTGCCGCTGGGCTGGAGCTGGATCGCGCACGGCGTCTTCGGCCTCGGCTTTCTCACCTATCTCCCCATTCGCCAATGGCTGCGCCGGAGCAGCCGGGCGTACTCACACCTGCACGCTGAAGGAGCCCACTCATGAAGCAACTCGTGTTGGCCTTGATGCTGAGCGCCGGAGTCTCGAGCGCGCAGCCGATGGTCTCGGTGGGGGTGGGCGTCGACACCTTCGACGATCGGTTGAGCCCCTACGGCGAGTGGTTGATCGTGCCGGGCCAGGGCCGGGTGTGGCAGCCGGCCGTCGAGTACGTGGGCGAAGAGTTCTACCCGTACGGCAGCGACGGGCAGTGGGTGTACACCGATGCCGGCTGGGTCTTCGATTCAGACCTGCCGTTTGGTTGGGCGGTCTTCCACTACGGGCGCTGGCTGCTCGACCCGGACTACGGCTGGGTCTGGGTGCCGGGCCGCACGTGGGCGCCGGCGTGGGTGACCTGGCGCATGGGCGGCGAATACGTGGGGTGGGCTCCGATGGGGCCGCGGGGCACGCTCGAGCTTCAGCGCAGCTCGTGGCTGTTCGTCGAGACCGGTCAGCTCACGGTGATGAACGTGCGTTCGCGCGCGCTCGATGAAGATCGATTTCATGTCGCGGTGACCCAGACGCAATTCGTCCATGGCGCGGTGCCGGTCGGACCGCCGCCCTCGTACGTCGCCGCGGCCACCCGCCGTGAAGTGCGCGCGGTGCCGGTCGCGCAGGTGCGCAGCGGAGGCAGGGCCATTCCGCCGCCGCCGCAGTCGGGCCAGGCGTTGCCGCCCCCGTCGCACCGGGGCGAGACCCGAGGTCCGCGCGCGCCCCCGCCGCCGGGCGTTCAGGAGCAGCGGGCCCCGCCGCCGTCGCGAGACCAGTTTCAGGCACCGCCTCCGCCTCGACAGGAACAGCGCGGTCCCCCGCGCCAGGACTTCCAGGCGCCCCCGCCTCCGCGGCAAGAGCAGCGCGGTCCTCCGCGCCAGGAATTCCAGGCGCCTCCTCCCCCGCGGCAAGAGCAGCGCGCGCCCCCGCCTGTCCAGGACTTCCGCGGACCGCCGCAGGGCATGCAGCCCTCGAATCCGGGCCAGCCTCCGCCTCCACCGCCGAAGAGGAACTCCCCGCAGGGGCCCCCTGGCCCGCCTCGCCCCCGAGGGCGCTGAATCTGTCTTCTCTTCCCCGCGGGGGTGAGGGGAATTCGATCTAGAAGGAGCCGTGCTTTCCCTGCTCGTTTCACTCTGTGTGCTCGCAGCTCCCTGCACCTCGCGTTCGGGGCCGGCCGCGAGTTCTCCTGATGGCCACCTCGAGGTCTTCGTCTCGCGCGACGAGGGCCGCACCGACGATGCTGCACTGGGGCCAGTGGCCCACGAGGACCTCTGCATTTCGCGCCCGGGCGCCCCCGCGACCGTGCTGCTCGCGGGGCGTGGAGGCGACGCGGCTGAACAAACCCTGGTGTCGTTCGAGGGCTTTGTCTTTTCTCCAGACAGCAAGACCCTGTTCTTCACCACCACGGGCTGGGTGACCTCGACGGCTGCCCACGCGGTCGAGCTGGCAACCGGAAAGGAACGTTACCTCTTCGATGGAGCGATCAAGGCCCCCATCACCCGCGGCCCCGACGCCGGCCGCTACGTGGCAGCTCATTTCCGGCTCGACGATGCGCACCCGAACGATTCGCCGAAGTATCTGGGGCGGGTCGAGAGCTGGTCGATCGTCACCGCGGCGGGCAAGACCGTGCGGAAGATCTCGGAAGCCCAAGCGCAGAAGTGGCTGAAGCGCTGACCGCAGATCCGCTTCGGCGCGTCGTACGTACTGGGGTGCCCGACCTCGAATCGAGTAGCAAGGTGACCATGAATTCCTCTTCCGCCGCGCGGGAGCTGACGCGCAACGCCGCCATCGTGATGGCGATCGGTCTGCTCACCGGCGCCTTCGTGGCCGCGGCGATGACCAAGCAGGTGAACGCCGACGCCCACGCCGCTCTGGCCAGTCACCTGAACGCGATCCTCGGCTGCTTCTGGATGGTGTCGGTCGCGTACTCGATGCCCATGCTGCGCTACGGCGAGACCGGGCTGCGGCGGTTGGGCTGGCTCACCACCATTCCGAATGTGGGCAACTGGATCATCACCGCGCTCAAGGCGGTGCTCCACGTGTCGGGCGTCGCGGCCACCGGCGAGGCGAAGAACGATCTCGTGTTCGGCTTGTTGACGGTGTTCGTGGTGCTGCCGTCGTTCGCCGCCGTCGGCGCGTGGATCTACGGGTTCTTCGGCAAGCGCTAGCGCCCCCTTCTTCCCCGGGGGAAAGGGCCAGAAAGCGTGTCGTTTACGCGGAAGCGACGCATGGGTCTCGGCGTTAGAGAGGCTGTTCGATGCGGTCCCGCTCCCACGCGCTCTGGCTGATCTTGCTCCTGCTCAGCGCGGCGGTCACGCTCGGTGCGTCCGACGTGGCCTCCTCCGCGGATGGATGGGAGCAGCTCGATGAGGCTCGCGCTGCGCCGGCGCCGGTGACCGGCCTGGTGCTGCGGATACCCGTCGAGCGGGTGCGTCGTGCGCCCGAACGAAGTGTGGCGAAGCCTGCACGCGTCGCGGAAGCCGAGATTTTCCGGCCGCCGATCGCCTGAGCGGACTTCCGTTCATCTCGAGCTGAGTCCCTCGCGAAAGCCGCCGGGACCTCCCACCACCCTTTCTTCAACAAGGCACCTCCATGTCTCTCGCCACCCTTGCCTGGCCGGGCCTCATCGCGCTCGTCATCCTCTGTCTTGCCATCGATCTCTTCGGACACCGCGGAGATCGCGTCGACAGTTCACGTCGCGCACTCATCTGGACCGGCGCGTGGATCGCGCTCGCCCTCGCCTTCGGAGCGGGGCTCTGGGTGGTCCAGGGCCCAGTCGCCGCGGAGGAGTACTTCGCGGTGTGGCTGCTCGAGAAGAGCCTCTCGATCGACAACCTCTTCGTCTTCCTCGTCATCTTCGACGCGCTCGCCATTCCCCGCACCGAGCAGCGCCGCGTCTTGACCTGGGGCATCGTCGGCGCGCTGGTGACGCGGGCGATCTTCATCGCTGCGGGCGCGGCCCTGCTCGAGCGCTGGCACGGGCTGGCGTACGTGTTCGGTGGGTTGCTGGTGCTCACCGCGGTGAAGCTGATGCTCTCGAAAGACAGCGAAGAAGGCGAAGGGCGAATTCTGCGATGGGTGCGCCGGGTGCTCCCGATGTCGAAGGGGCTGCACGGCCACCACTTCCTCACCCGCGTGGACGGCCGCTGGCTGGCGACCCCGCTGCTGCTCGCGCTGGTGGTGGTGGAGTTGACCGACGTGATGTTCGCGCTCGACTCGATTCCCGCCGCGTTCGCGGTGACCGAGAACACCTTCGTCATCTACAGCGCCAACGTGTTCGCGATGTTCGGCCTGCGCTCGCTCTACATCGTGCTGGCCGGCGCGCTGCGCGGTCTGCGCTATCTCAAGTGGGGCCTGTCGACGGTGCTGTTGATGGCCGGGGCCAAGCTGCTGACCGCGGGCATATTTCATCCCCCGGCGTGGTTGCCGCCCCTGGCGATCGCGGTGGTGATGGGCATCGCGATCGGAGCCAGCGTGTGGGCGAACGCGAGAGATCGCCGGCTTCAGCTCAAGAATGCACCACCGAGACTGGCGCAGTGATCAGCCTGGTCACTCGCACCGGTGAATTCCTGCTCGCGCAAAGCCGAAGCGCGGCGGCTCGAGGCCCAGGTGCATCGCGCGCTGGCGAAGAAGAGCGGGACGAAGTTCGGTCTGCGCGTCACCGCGGTGCGGGCGCAGTCACTGACGCCGCTGCCGGACAAACACGACTGACTCAGGCGCGCGAGAGCTGCTCGACCAACGAAGGCAACAGCTCGCCGGCGCGCGCTTCGACTTTGAGGGTGGCGTCAGCATCGGCGCGCGTGGGACCGAGGTTCACCACCACCACCGGCTTGCCGCTCTGCTTCGCCCGCAGCACGAAGCGATAGCCCGAGAAGACCGTCAACGAGCTGCCGATGACGAGCAGCGCGTCGGCCGCATCGAGTTTCCCGAAAGCGAGGTCGACCCGATCCTTCGGAACGTTGTCGCCGAAGAACACGACGTCGGGCTTGAGCACGCCGCCGCAGACGCACGCCGGCACCGCGAAGGCCTGCACCACCTCGTCGGGAATGTCGGCGTCCCCGTCAGCGAAGAGCGTGTACTTCCACTCGAGCGCCTGCGGGTTCGTGTACTCGAGCGTGAGCTGCAGATCGTCGCGGGCGATCACCGACGGGCATGAGAGACAACGCACTTCAGCCAGCGCGCCATGCAGCTCGACCACGCCGCCGTGCCCCGCCTTCTGGTGCAAGCGATCGACGTTCTGCGTGATGAGCCCCGTCGCGCCCCGCCACTTCGCGAGCGCCCGGTGCGCGGCGTTGGGTTCGAAGTCGCGGAAGCGGGGCCACCCGAGCATCGAGCGCGCCCAGTACCGGGCCCGGGTGTTCGGTTGTTCGAGGAAATCGCGGTGCTGAATGGGCGGGCGCTTGCGCGGCGGCGCAGTGGGGCCGCGGTAGTCGGGAATGCCCGACTCGGTGCTGATGCCCGCCCCGGTGAGGACGCAAACCTTCTTCGAGGCAAGGAGTTCGACCAACGCTTCCACGCCCGCTCTCTAACCTGCACTCGCCGGGGCCGCAGCGAAGGGGTTGGCTGGGCCCGATGAGAATCGCTTTCTGAGTCTCGGGGTGTCTGTCGGTTGGCTGTGGTCCGACGGCGGTCTCCCCCTGCAACCAACAATGCGACAAGTCGTCGTCCTGTGGCCTGCGGGTCGACGCCGTGCTGCCCGGATCACAGGCCTGCCAACAGGCCACCCTCACGTTGCAACAGTGCCAGCTGCGGCAGGGCTGCGAGGACTACAGGCTCGGGAAGGGCTGCGACACCGAAGCGGCGCAGGCGAATTCGGCCTGCCAGTGACTCACGGCGCCGCGGGCGCGACGTGCTCGGTGTACCCGGGGTCGCGGTGGTTGAAGTCGGGGTTGTGCGCGTCCCAGCACTCGTGGCCGCAGAAGATCAGCTGCAGGCGCTTGCGGTTGCAGGTCGAGACCGTGCACTTCACGTAGGCGCCCCCGAACGGAATGGGCTTCTTGCAGATGTTGCACTTTCCCCACTGGCCGGTGTCCGCGCTCATGGGCGCAGCGTACGGCGACAGTGAGAAGCGAGCACTTGGGAAGGCGGTCTTTCGGGGGCGTCGAACACGAAGTTCTTCATCGGGTTGAGCGCGTACAGGTAGCAGGGCCCCATGCTCAGACCGCCCGCGTAAAGCGCGCTGGTGTTGAAGCCCGCCTCGCGCACGTAGGCCTCGGCCGATTTGCTGTTGCTCAGGCCGTTGGTGAGGGCCGCTCCGACCGCCGAGAACGTCCAGTCGGCGACCTGCTGCCGGCCGCGATCGGTCATCTGCACCAGGTCTTCGTACATTTCCTGGCCGCCTGCGGTGGTGCCCATGTCCATCCACTCGCCCCAGCCATCGAACACCGCGCAGTAGAGGCTGTCGGCCGCGCGATCGCCGGTGGTGGTGCCATTGGTCAGCCGCGCGATCTCGCGAAGCGGCCTGCGAAGGAAATAGGTCCGCGCGTTCTGGGTCGAGC
>JAYVNA010000907.1:0-2613 GCA_043758715.1 Archangium sp. | reverse complement strand
TTCGGTTGAGGGGAAAAAGAATCAGGGAACGACGGAGCTGCACTGCGAAGAGCAGTTGAAGGTCGAGGCCGCGCACGAGCGGTCATCGATGCACGCGTTGCACTGGTCGGCTTTGTGCCGGTAGTCGGTGTCGCTGGTCGAGCTCGAACGGCAGCGCGATTCACAGGTCTCGACGTTGTAGTTGGTGTCGAAACACGACTGGTACCGGGTGCAGATCGAGTGGCAGTCGATGGCGGCGTCGAAGGGGTTGCACCCCGCAAGGCCCAGCACCATCACCGCGGCCGCGAAGAGCTTCTTCACGACGGCTTGCTGAGCACGGCGTGGGTCTCTTCGTGGAGCTTGGCCACGAACGCGTCGAGCTGCTTCTCGGCCTCGTCCTTCGCCATGCCCGTGCGCTCCTGGAGCTTGCCGAGGAACACGTCTTTCTTGCCCTCGAGCAGCATCAGGTCGTCGTCGGTGAGCTTCGCCCACTGCTGCTTGAACTTGCCGCCCACCTGCTTGAGGTCGCCTTTGAATTGAGTCCAGTTCATGTCGTGCTCCTTGAGGGTTGATTCGAAGATTCGCTTCGGGGAACCACTGAGCAGCATTCGCGCCAGCGGAGGTTTGTGAGTCATTGCGGCCGCTTCAGTTCGCCGTGGGGCCGGCCGGTCCATCAGGGTGATGAAGCGGTCTGGTCATTTCGAAGCTGCGAGATGCTCTTGCGGCCGAGCACCAGGCTCACGAAGGTCATCACCGCTCCGGCGATGAGGAACCCGTTGACGTAGCCGCCCATGCGATTGGCGGTGAGCGCAGCCAGACCCCAGACCAGCAGCAGGGCGCACGTCACGCCCCAGGGCACCAGGGTCATCATCAGCGCCGGCTCGGAGAACTCGACGCTCATGCCGCGCTCCAGACCGACTGCAGGAAGATCACGCCGAAGTCGCTGCGTTCGGCTTCGGCCGGGATCAAGGCGTCGAACTCCTGCTCGAGGTCGCGCAGTTCGCCTCCCACCCGTCGCTGCAGGCGAAAGAGGAACACGTCCTTGTGGCGTTCGAGGGACTGCAGGTCTTCGTCGGTGAGCGAGGGCCACTTCGCCTTCAGCACCGCACGAAAGTCCCTTGCTGTTTGCTGCGCTTCCTTCCAATTCATTGATCGCTCCTCGTCGAACGGCGCGAGAAAGTTCGCGCCCGGAGGGACCCAGAGCAGGATCGAAGCCAGCGGCTCGTTCTGAGTGAAGTTGCGGGTTGAGCCTCGCCCGCTCCATCAGCTTGAAGGACCGCGCTCTTTCATTTCGAAGGAGCTGTTTCGGGCAGGCAGGTTCCCTTCGGCTCGCTCGTAAATCAGCGTATGAAGGGTCACCCGCCTCGCGACACTTGGCGCCTTCCTCCGCGAGAACACCATGCCCCGAGCCGCCCCCGTCATTCCGCCCAAGCCGCGCCGCCGCAAGACGGCGATCGACACCGTGGCGCTGCAGCAGGCGATCTTCGAGTCGGCCAACTTTTCCAGCATCGCGACTGACGCGGCGGGCGTGATTCAGATCTTCAACGTCGGCGCCGAGCGCATGCTCGGCTACTCGGCCAGCGAGGTGACGAACACCATCACCCCGGCCGAGATCTCCGACCCGCAGGAGCTGATCACCCGCGCCGCGGCGCTGAGCCAGGAAGCCGGCACCACCATCACCCCGGGCTTCGAAGCGCTGGTGTTCAAGGCCTCGCGCGGCCTCGAAGACATCTACGAGCTGACGTACATCCGCAAAGATCGCAGCCGCGTGCCTGCGATCGTCTCGGTCACCGCGCTGCGCGACGTGCGCGAGAAGATCATCGGCTACCTGATCATCGGCACCGACAACACCGCCCGCAAACAGGTCGAGGCCGAGCGCGAGCGGCTCGCCCAGAACCTGCGTGACCAGAACGCCGAGCTGGAACTGGCCAAGCGGGAGGCCGATAAGGCGAACGCCGCCAAGTCAGATTTTCTCTCGAGCATGAGCCACGAGCTGCGATCGCCGCTCAACGCGATTCTCGGGTTCGCGCAGTTGATGGACAGCGACGTCACTCCCGCCACGCCTTCCCAGAAGGCGAGCATCGGGCAGATCCTCCACGCCGGCTGGTACCTGCTCGAGCTCATCAACGAGATCCTCGACCTCGCGGTGATCGAGTCTGGAAAGCTTTCGCTCTCGCTCGAGCCCGTGTCGGTGGCCGAGGTGATGCCGGAATGTGAAGCGATCGTCGAACAGCAGGCGATCAAGCGCGGCATCACGGTCACCTACCCCCGGTGGTCAGGGCCGAACTTCATCAGGGCCGACCGCACCCGGCTCAAGCAGGTGCTGATCAACCTGCTCACGAACGCCATCAAGTACAACCGCCCGGGTGGTTCAGTGGCGATCGAGTGCACCGTCATCGGCAAGCGCACTCGCCTGAGCATTCGGGACACGGGCCTGGGCCTCTCGCCACCGAAGCTCGCGCTGCTCTTTCAGCCCTTCAACCGGCTCGGCCGCGAGACCACGGCAGAAGAGGGCACGGGCATCGGGCTGGTGATGAGCAAGCTGCTGGTCGAGTTGATGGGCGGCGTCATCGGAGTGGAAAGTGAAGTGGGCATCGGCAGCCATTTCTGGTTCGAGCTCGACTCGTCGCAGGC
>JAYVNA010000906.1:0-8242 GCA_043758715.1 Archangium sp. | reverse complement strand
ACGACATCGAGCGCGTGGTGGCGGGCATGGTCGAGACCACTCCCAACGGCGTCGCCGCGGTCTCACGCCCCGACGCGGCGCAGGGCAGCGAAGGCCTGGTAGTGGTGATCGAGCTGCGAAGAATCTCGGGCGCGATCGACCCGATGCTCATCAAGGGCGAGCTGCTCAAGGTGCTCGGCGTGCGCGCCGACGTCATCGAGTTCATTCCCGCGGGCACGATGCCTCGCACCACGAGCGGCAAGGTGAAGCGCAACGCCATCGCGGCGGGAGTCGCGTGATGAAGAACCCCGAAGTGATCGTGCTCGGCGCCGGAGGCTTTCTCGGGCTCAACACCGTGCGCGCGTTTCTCGACGCCGGCATCAAGCCACGCTGCGGCCGGCGCCCGCGGGGCAACGTGCTGGGTTTGCGCGGGCTCGGGGCGCCCCTGGTGGTCACCGACTTCACCCAGCCTCAGACCCTGCGTGAGGCCTTTCGCGGAGTCGACGTGGTGGTCCACGCCGCCGCGCACTACCCGCGCTTCTCGACCGAACCCGAAGAGACGATCGCGCGTGGATTGATTGAGCTCGAGTCCGTGCTCGAGGCGGCCGTCGCAGCGAACGTGCGCCGGCTCGTCTTCGTCTCGAGCACCGCGACGGTGGCGCCGCGGGACACTGCGCCCTCCACTGAAGGCGACGTGTTCGCGGTGTGCCCTGAGTGGGGCACCTACCACGCGCTCAAGTGGAACCTGGAGCATCGGCTGCGCGACGAGGGCCGGCTCGAGGTGATCATCGCGTGTCCCGCCGCGTGCCTCGGTCCATTCGACTGGAAGGTGGGCACCTCGGCGTTGCTGGTGGCCAGCACGCGCGGTGTTCCGGTGCCGCACCCGAAGGGCCGGATCACCACGGTCGACGCGCGCGACGTCGCGCAAGCGCTGGTGATGCTCTCGACCGCGGCCGGTGCCCCTGAACGGCTCCTTCTCGCGAACGAAACGTCTGACGCGCACGAGCTGTTGGTGATGCTGGCCGCGCGGTACGGCGCTCCTTCACCGCCGCCGGCACTCGCGGCCGACGCCGCGCGCGCGTTCGCCGATGCGCAGGAGCACGAAGCGCAGAGGACAAATGGCCGCGCGGCGCTCGCCCGCGAGCTGGTCGACCTCATCGTTCACGCGCCGAGGCTCGACGCCTCGCGTTCCCGCAGCTTCGGCCTGAAGTACCGGCCGCTGTCCGACACCCTCGACGCATGGGATTCGTGGGCCCTGCGCATGGGGCTCCTCCAACGCCCACGGCCGGAGAAGTCCGCATGACCGACGACGTCCTCACGCAGCGCATCTTCAAGATGATGGCGCAACTCTCAGTGGTTCGCGTTCCCGACATCAAGCTGGAACACCGCCTGCGCGAAGACCTGGGGCTCGACTCAGTCTGCTCGATGGAGCTGCTCTCGATGCTCGCTGAAGAGCTCGATCTCGACGTGCCCATGGAGGAAGCGGCGCAGATCACCACCGTCGCGGCCACCGTCGCGATGGCGCGCCGTCACCTCGACCTCAAGCAGAGCGCCGCGGTCTCATGAGTGGCAGTGACGACGTCGTCGAGCCGCTGATCCGCAGCATTCGCGACTTCGCCAGGTCGAACATCCGCTCGCTGGAGATCGATCGCGAGCACACCATTCCTCCCGCGGTGCTTCGCGGGCTGGGTGAGCTGGGGCTCTTCGGCGTCACCTTGCCCCTCGAGTGGGGCGGCGCGGGGTTGCCGGCGCTCGACGCCACCCGCGTGGTCATCGCGCTGGCCGAAGCAGATCGTTCGGTGGCCACCACCATTGGCCTGCACCTCGGCCTGGGCACCCGGGCGTTGGTCGCCTGGGGCACGCGCGCGCAGCAGGAAAAGTGGCTGCCCTCACTCGCCACCGGTGAGGCGATCGCCGCCTTCGCCACCACCGAGCCTGAAGCGGGCAGTGATCTCTCGGCGCTCAAGGCGGTCGCGGCCGCGGGACCCGATGGCCGGCTGCACCTAACGGGCACCAAGCTCTACGTCACCAACGCGGCGTTCGCCTCGCTGCTCACGGTCACCGCATCCACCCCGGGCCTCGGCGGAGCGGCGCGGGGCACCAGCCTGCTGCTGGTAGACCCCAAAGCGCCGGGCGCGAACATTCAGCCCGAAGAACGAAAGCTCGGCCTGCGCGGATCTTCGACGCGCGCGTTCATCTTCGAAGACGTCACGCTGGGCCCCGACGCGGTGCTCGGCGAACCGGGCCAGGGCGCTTCACAGCTCGCGCACGTGTTGTCGTGGGGGCGCCTGTTGCTCTCCGCGGGCTGCGTGGGCACCGCGCGCACCGCGCTCAAAGCCTCGCTCGCGCACGTTCATCATCGCCGCCAATTTCAGCGCGCCTTGATTCAGCAGGAAGTGGTGCAACACCACCTCGCCCGCGCGAGCGCCGTGGCCTTCGGGATGTCGGCGTTGGTGGAGACCGCGGCCTCGGCGGAGAACGACTGGGAGTTGCTCGCCCGCCTGACGACCAGCTCGAAGGTGTTCTGCAGCGAGGGCGGCTTCGAGATCGCTGATCTGGCCATCCAACTCCACGGAGGCGCCGGCTACATCGAAGATACGGGCATGGCGGTGTTGATGCGCGACGCCCGCGTCACCCGCATCTTCGAGGGCGCCAACGACGTACTGCTCACGCACGCGGGCCTGATGGAGCTGACGCAGCCCGCGAAGCCACCCAGCGAAGCGTTGCTCGCGCCTTTGTGGCGAGCCGTGACCGCGCGGCGCGAGGCGATGGGGACTGGCCTTCGGACGCTCAACAAACGCGCGTGGCAGCACTCGCTGGGGTGGGCCGTGGTGTGGCGCGATGCCGCGACCGCCGCCACCCTGCGCGCGAAGACCCCGCTGGAACAGGGCTCCGCGTCGCTGCTTCGGGAAGAAGCGATTGCTCTCGCCGCCACTCCGCATTGGCCCACAGGTCCCACCGCAGTTCTTTGTGCAGCGCTCCTGGAGGGCGTCCTTCCGTGAAGATCCTCTTCGTCTACCCCCGCTTCCAACGTCACGCCGAAGCCCACCCCGAGTTGAAGAAATGGGTGCCGATGAACGAGTACCTCGGCTCTCCGTCGCTGGGCATCGCGGCGATGGCGGCCGTCACGCCCGACGACATTGAGCTCGAGTTCCGCGACGACCGGCTCTCCCCGGCCGATCGCGCGACCGACGCCGAGGTGGTGGCCTTCAGCTTCTTCACGCCCGCCGCCACCCGCGCGATCGAGTTGGCCGCGTACTTCCGCGCGCTCGGGAAGAAGACGATCGCCGGCGGCATCTTCCCCACCATGATGCCGGAGTTGTGCGAACAGCACTTCGACGCGGTGGTGGTCGGTGAAGGCGAGCCTGTCTGGTTGCAGGTGCTCGCCGACGTGCGCAGCCGAAGCCTCAAACGCCGCTACAAGGCCCCCGAGGTCCCCGACATCACGCAGCTGCCTCAGCCCCGCGTCGATCTCTACCTCGCGAAAGAAGCAGGCGACTTCAAACCAGATGACTACCCGGTGCAGCTCTCCCGCGGCTGCCCGATGGCGTGCGTGGCCTGCGTGCTGCCCACCTCGATGACGAAGTCGCTGCGGCACTTCTCGATCGATCACGTGGTGGGCCAACTCGAACAACTCAACAAACACGGCAAGCGCGCGTGCCTCACCGAAGACACCAGCTGGTTTCCCGGCACCAACGCGAGGCAGCTGCGGCTGCTGTTCGAGCGCATCGTCTCGCACGGAGCGCCCGCCACCATCAGCTACATCGGCATCTCGATGCCGCTGATCATCACGTCGACCGCCGACATGCTGAACCTGGCGAAGCGCGCGGGCGTCGACATGTTCTACCTGGTGGGCGGCTTCGACCCGATCACCCGGGGCGCCTTCACCGGGAAAGACCCGCGCAACCTCGAGCGCGCGTACACCGCGATCAAGAAGAGCTTCGACGCGGGCATCGAGCCGTACACCTCGTTCCTGCTCGGCAACGAAGGCGACGACGAAGGCACGGTCGATCGCATGCTCGAGTTCGCGGCGAAGAGCGGCATCACCAAGGCCGAGTTCGCGATCTTCACGCCGTACCCGGGCACCCCTTCGTGGGTGAAGCTCGAGAAGGAAGGGCGAATCATCGACCGCGACTGGAGCCACTACAACGACGCCAACTGCGTCTTCGAGCCGAAGTTGATGTCGGCGAAGCAGGTGACCGAGGGCTACCTGCGGCTGTGGCGCGAGTTCTATGCGGGCAAGAGTTTCTCGGACAAGACCGTGGCCGAGCGCACGATTCAGTTCTGAACCCGGCGCACCTTCTGTCATGGGTGCGCCGATGCTGGCCGCAATCGCCCGGTGGGACACCCGCGTGAGCCTCGCGTTGCAGGGCCGTCGCTCATCCGTGCCCAACTTCATTCTCTCCGCGCTCTCGTGGTCGGGCGCGGGCGGCGTCTGGTTCGGCCTGGCGGCGGTGTTGATGGGGGCCGAGCGCCGCGGCCTCGAGCTGCTCCCAGAGCAGGTGCACTTCGGTCTCGCGATGCTGGCGGCGCTGGCGTCGTTGCTGATCGGCAGCGTGATCAAGAGCCTCGCCGGCCGCCGGCGCCCGTTCGCGAGCGACCAGGGCATCACGGCGACGATTTGGGCTCCGGGAAAGGCCCGCTCATTTCCCTCGACGCACGCGGCCACCTCAATCGCCCTCGCGGTCGCGTTGCTGATGATGGGTCACCCGTTCGCGCCTTTCGCCGCGCTCTGGGCCGTCGGCGTTTCTTTCTCGCGCGTGTGGCTGGGCGTGCACTTCGCTTCCGACGTGCTCGGAGGCGCGGTGCTCGGGGCGATCGTGGGTCTGCTTTCGTGGCTCTCGCTGCTCAGGACTTTTTGACGAACTCGCTCTTGAGGCTCATCGCGCCGAAGCCGTCGATCTTGCAGTCGATGTTGTGGTCACCCTCGACGAGGTGAATGTTCTTCCTTGGTGCCCACCTTGAGCGCCGAGATCGCCCCCTTCACCTTCAAATCTTTGACGATGGTGACGGAGTCGCCTTCCTGCAGCCGGGTTCCGTTCGCGTCCTTCACCACCAGGCCTGCTTCCGCGGCCTCGACGGGCGCCGAGCAGCGAGCCGTCTTCCCAGGTCAACGCCGATTTGCATTTCGGGCAGGCAGGGAGCTCGCTCACGCGCGAGCAGTGAGCAGGCTGGGAAGCGCGTATGAAGGAACGATGAGCGAAGCGTTCTTCATGACCGACGGTGATGGTTTTGCGGCCCAGGTACACTCGACCGGTCCCTGGAGTCCCGACTACCTCCACGCGGGCCCGCCCTGCGCGCTGCTCACCCGCAGCCTCGAGCGATCGTTCCCCGATGACTTTCAGCTCACCCGCATTTCGTTCGAGCTGCTGCGGCCGGTCGATTTCACGAAGTTGAACATCAAGGCCGAGGTCGAGACCGAAGGCGCCAACGTGCGCCGCGGGACCGCGGTGCTCGAGTCGGATGGGAAGGTGCTCATTCGCGCGCAGGCGATCGCGTTTCGGAAGGTGCCCGTCGATGTCGAAGTCGCGGAAGAAGCGCCGCCGACCCTGCCCGAGAAGCTGCCGCCCTTCACCTTCCCGTTCTTTCAGGTGCCGGTCGGGTACCACACCTCGATGGAAGGCCGCTTCGCGCGGGGCTCGATCGGGACGACTCCCGTCGCCGCGTGGATGCGGATGAAGATCCCGCTGCTGCCGGGCGAGAAGCCGTCACCCTTCGTGCGCACGGTGATCGCCGCGGACTCGGGCAACGGCGTGGCGCACGCGGTCGACTTCAGCCGCTTCACCTTCATCAACGCTGACCTCACGGTGACGCTGCTGCGTCGGCCGAAGGGCGAGTGGATCTGTCTCGACTCGCACACCATGGCGACGAAAGACGGCGTGGGCTTCTCGGACACCCGCTTGTGGGACGAGAAGGGCCCCATCGGGCGCGGGTGCCAGGTGCTCGTCGTGAGGCCGCGCACCGCACCGTGATTCGGAATGTTCACGCGGTGCACTTGAAGGTGCCAGCCGCCCGCGCGGGGGCGCTGCTCGACACCCTCGGCTCGGAGGCCGACGTGTTGTGGCCGGGTGACAAGTGGCCGCCCATGCGGGTGGAGGGTGGGCTGCGGGTGGGGAATCGGGGAAGACATGGCCCCGTGAAGTACGTGGTCGACGAGTACGTGCCTTCGACCCGCGTGCGGTTTCGCTTCGTGAGGCCAGCGGGGTTCGTCGGCACGCACACCTTCGAGGTGATCGAAGAACCCCAAGGCTGCAGGCTCGAACACCGGGTGGAGATGGAGCTTATAGGGGCAGCGCGGATCTGGTGGCCGCTCGTGTTCGGGCCGCTGCACGACGCGCTCGCGGAGGACGCGGTTGATCGGGCGGTGAGCGCAGTCGGGGAAGTCAGAGAGCCCCGGAGGTGGAGTTCGTGGGTCCGCTTACTGCGCGTCGGGTCGTAGCCCCTCACCCCAACCCTGTCCTCCGCTGGGGAGAGGGGGAGGCGTGGGGCCGGTGGGCAAGCGCGTCACGCGCGGATCGAACGCGTACGCCGAAGCGGCACCCGCCTGAATCGCCGACTCGAGTGACGCGGTGAAGTACGGCGCCGCGCCGCTCATGTTCGTCGAGATGAAGACGGGTATTCCCTTCGCCCGCACCCCGAGCGGCCCGTGCCTGACGATCTGCGTGGCGTCCGACATGCCGTAGACCTCCTGGCGAATCGGCTGCGGCAAGGTGGCGTCGACGCGGCGCTCGTCGTCCCAGAGAATCGAAGCGAGCTCCTCAGGAGCGTGATCCGCCGCGCGCGTCTTGAGCCGAGGGTGGCGGAAATCGGTGTCGAGGCTCACCGAGCCCACCACCGTGGTGACCGCGGGGGCGGCGAGGTGCCCGCGATACTGCGAATGCTGCACCAGGATCGGGTGCCAGCCGCGCCGCACGTTGTGACCACCGAGCGGAAGATCGGCCGGCAGCGGGCGATCGAACGTCCACACCAGGCCGAGGTGTTCGTAGAGCGACTCGCCCAGCACCTCGACCAGCCGCTCGCGCCGGTAGCCGAACGCCTCGGCAAGCGAAGGCTCACTGGCGGCAAAGAGCGAGACCAGCGCCCGCGGAGGCACCGCCAGGAACACCGCGTCAGCGGCGATCGCCTCGCCTTCGCCCACCAGGACCGAGAGGCCCACGACTTCACGACGCAGCGCGCGCACTTCGGTCCCGAGCCTGAAGGTGACGCCGCGGCGGCGCAGCTCGGCTTCCCACAGGGTGAGGAAACCGCCCGGCGCGTTGGGCGGCCGCGCGTTCCAATGCAGCGTGCCGCCCCCCCCACCGACGATCGACGACACGTTCCCGGAGAGGCGGAAGAACAATTCCCACATCGTCATGCGCATCGTGCCCGCGATGCCACCCAGGGCGGTCGCGCGCATCCAGTCGCGGCAGGCGTCGCCGATGTCGTTCTTCTCGAGCCAGTCGGCCACCGAGACGTCGCGGAAGTTCTTCAAACCCGCGCGGTACAGCGTCCACGCGCTCATCAGCCGGCCGAGATCTCGCGGTGAACAGGCCGCCAGAAAAGGCCGCAGCCAGTCGCGGGTGAGATCGTGCCGCGCGATGAAATGCTCTTCCCAGGTCGTGCCGATCATCTTCAGCAGCGCCGGGGCCGAGTGGTACGACGATTGGTACACCTTGCAGCTGTTCTCGCTGAGGTAGTTGCCGTCGGCGTCGAGGTTGGCAGCCCATAACCCGCCCATCTGGGTTCCGCGTTCCAGCACCGTCACCTTGTGGCCTGCGCGAGCCAGCAGCAGGGCTGAAGTGAGGCCTGCGGGCCCGGAACCGACGACCACCACTTCGTGTGAACTGGGACCGCCGGCCAATGGTGCTCTCGGAAGATGGGGTATCAAAGCTATCGCAACTGGGGTCGGAAACGCCCGATTGCCGCTGGCGAGTGCCCGCCAATCGCCCCGGAGGGCGTCCAGACTCCCGAATGGCCCGCGATTGGCAGGCGACGCGCAGTGAACCGCGCGGGGACAGGACGACTCCGAAGTGGCGCCAGCGGGGGCTGCCGGCGGCTTCACGGCATTGGTTGCAGGCACCCCCGGAAATCGATCACTCGAGTCGCAAGCTCACCCGCGGCTCACTTGCTGCGACGCCCTCGCACACCGTCACCTTCCGCCCGCTCCAACGGGCTACGCCGAAGGGTACGCGTTCACGGGGCGGGGAGAAGCGACGGAGCTGCGCGGTTGTTGAGCGCCGCCTGAATGGCGTCGGTGAGGTAACTCAAGACATGGCGCTTCTGT
>JAYVNA010000905.1:0-2625 GCA_043758715.1 Archangium sp. | reverse complement strand
CGACCCGCGGCATCAAGTTCGAGAACCTGCGTCGCGCGCCCAAGGGCAGCAGCGATCACAACCCGGTGCTCGCGAAGGTCACGATTCGCCGAGCCTTGCTGCCTTGAGCCGCAGGTAGTCACGCTCGGCCACGCTGGCCGTCTTCTCCGCGGCGCGTTCGAAGGCAGCCTTCGCCCCACGTACATCGCCTGCGCGTTCCAGCAGGTGCGCGCGCGCGGCCTCGAGCCGGTGCGTTCCCGCCAGTCGTGAATCACTCGCGAGCTCGTCGAGTCGCGCGAGCCCCGCGGTGGGTCCCTTCACCATCGCCAGCGCGACGGCGTGACTGAGAGCCACCATCGGGTTGTCGCTCATCCGCAGCAGTAAGGAATACAGCCCGAGCACCTCAGGCCAGTCAGTGGCGTCCGGGCTGGGGGCCGCGTCGTGCACCGCGGCGATCGCTGCCTGCACCTGGTAGGGCCCCACGTTTCCCTGCGCGAAGGTCTGTGTGATGAGCGCGGTGCCTTCGGCGATCTGCTCCCGGTTCCAACGCGCGCGGTCCTGTTGATCGAGCGGAATCAGCTCGCCTGAAGGGCCCGTGCGCGCCTCCCGCCTCGCGTCGGTCAGCAGCATCAGCGCCAGCAAGCCCGCGAGCTCGGCCTCGTCGGGGAGCAGCTCGCGCAGCAGCCGCGTCAGCCGCAGCGCCTCGGAAGAGAGCTCGATTCGTTGCAGCGCTGCGCCTGAGCTCGCGACGTAGCCCTCGTTGAACACGAGGTAGAGCACGTGCATCACCGAGGCGAGGCGGGTGTGGTGATCGCCCCCTTCGAACGGCACCCCGGAGCTGCGAATGGTCTGACGTGCCCGGCTCAGCCGCTGCGCCATGGTGGCTTCAGGCACGAGGAAGGCGTGGGCGATCTCCGCGGTGGTGAGCCCGCCGATGGCGCGCAGCGTGAGCGCGATCGCCGAGGCGTCGGTAAGCGAAGGGTGACAGCACATGAAGAACAGCTCGAGGGTGTCGTCGCCGCTCGCGACCTCATCGGCCGCCAGCGCGAGCTGCAACTCGGGAGGCACCAGGCTCACCGCCACCGTTTCCCGCTGCCGGCGCGCGGTCTCGACGCGCACATGGTCGACCAGCCGCCGGCTCGCCACTCTGAAGAGCCACGCGCGTGGATCCTCGGGGCGGCCTTCGGTGGGCCATTGCTGGGCGGCTGCGAGCAGCGCTTCCTGCAGTGCGTCTTCACAAGCCTCCAGGTCGCGGTAGCGCCGCACGAGCGCGCCGAGCACCCGGGGCGAGAGCTCGCGCAGCGCTTCCACTTCAGCCCTGCTCGGTCGGCGGGGCGCTCATCACCTGCCGCACTTCGATGTCGAGGTGGAGCGGCTTGCCGCCCGGGCCCGGGGCCATCGAGGCCTCGGCGGCGATGCGGTACGCGCGCTCGGGTGCGTCGACGTCGACGATCCAGTAGCCGGCGAGGAACTCCTTGGTCTCGGGGAACACGCCGTCGGTGATGGGGTCACCGTCGTTGTTCGCGCGCACCAGCTTGGCCTGGTCCGGCCCCGCGAGGCCTTCGGCGGCCACCAGCTCGCCGTTGCCCTGCAGTTTCTTTGCGAAGGCCTTCATGAACCCGATGTGAGCCTCGAGGTCTTTCCGCGGCCAGTTCATCACCTGGTACGGGCCCTTGCCGGGCGTGTTCATCATCAGCATGAACTTCATGATCAGCTCTCCTGCCGGGCGCGCTCGAGCGCGGCGAGATCGATCTTCTTCATGGCTCTGAAGGCCTTCATCACCCGTCCGGCCTTCGCGGGATCAGGATCGTGCAGGGCCTTCATCAGCCCGTCGGGAATGACCTGCCAGGACACCCCGAAGCGGTCCTTGAGCCAGCCGCACTGGGTGGGGGTACCTCCCTCGGCGAGCAGCTTGTCCCAGAGCACGTCGACCTCGGCCTGCCAGTCGCACGAGACCAGCAGCGACATCGAGTCGTTGAACTTGAATTGGGTGTTGCCGTTGAGGGCGACGTACCGCTGGCCTTCGAGCTCGAAGCTGACGCTCATCACCGAGTCGCCAAAACGGTCGGTGGAAATGATGCGGGAACGGGGGGCGAAAAGGTCGATGTAAAACTTCGCTGCCGCTTCGGCCTGGGTTTCGAACCAGAAAAACGTCGTGATCTTCTGCTGTTGCATGGGTGCTCCTCGGGAAGCCCGTGTTGGGCCGGTTTGTACGAACAAGTCGGAGCTGCGTGGCGAATCTCGACATGGGCCTTCAAAAAAGCGCTGTTTAGAAAGTGTGAACAGTGTCGTCTCGAAAAGACACGCACTGAACACAATCAGTCCATGGCTGGATGTCTTCAACCGGCGGCCGGCCGGCTTTGGAGGTCACACCATGCTTCGCACGTCGCTCCTCACCCTGACGCTGTCCCTCGCCGCCTGCGGCATCGAGCCTGCCGTTCCCTCAACGCAAGACGAGGCGCCTCTCGTCGCCGAGACCCCGGCGCCACCTCCCCTTCGGGGTGAGTGGGTCAACGCGGCCGCTCCGGTGCGTCTGCCTCCCGTGGTGGAGAACGTGCAGGTGCACTCGCTGGCCGCCGCTGACGGCACGCAGGTGCACTACCTCATCGGCGTGTTGGGCTGCGGCATCTCGGTGATCGCGCGCGG
>JAYVNA010000904.1:0-2627 GCA_043758715.1 Archangium sp. | reverse complement strand
TCGATGTCGGCACCACTCATCGGCCGGGGTGCGGAGGTTGCGGGCTGGTTCAACACGCACGCCAAGCGCGTCACCTCCTCGCGCGTCGACGCGTTTCGTTCAGCGCTGCCCGACGCGCGGGTGTTCGCCTGCTCGAGCTTCGAAGAGGCCGAGCGGCACGCCGACGAGCTGGTGAAATCGCCCCCGCGCATTTTGTTCTGCGGCGGCGGTGACGGCACAGTGGTGGCGTTGCTGAACGCGCTGCGTGAACGAGGCGCTCCCCGGTTTCCCTTGATCGGTCTGTTCAAGCTGGGCACGGGCAACGGCTGGCCTTCGGCCGTGGGCGCCCGCCGCTACGAGAAGGAACTGCGCGGCCTGCCCAGGCTCTCGCTCGAGCCTCCGCGGCGCCACTTTCAGCTGTGCGAAGTCGAAGGGAAGCTCTGCCAGTTCACCGGCGTCGGGTGGGACGCGACGCTGCTCAACGACTACCGGCGCAACCTCGAGACGCGGCAACACCAGGTGCTGGCGGGAGGAATGGCGGCGCGGCTCTCGAAGGGCCTGGGCGGGTACCTCTACGCGCTGTTCCGCATCACCGTGCCGGAAGAGCTCAAGCGGGCCCGTGAAGGCCGCACCACCATGAAGGTCGAGAACCTCGGCGAACCCGCGCTCACCTTCGATGCAAAGAAGAATCGCGTCGAAGTGCCGGGCGCGCAGACCATTCTCTACGACGGCCCGATGTCCATCGGCGCCGCTGGCATCGAGCCCTACTGGGGTTCGAAGTTCATGGCGTTTCCCCACGCGACGGCGGTGCCCGGGCGCATGAACTTCCGCGTGTACGATCGCCACGTGCTGATCGGCGTGAACAACATGTTCAACCTCTGGGGCGGCAGGGAACTGCCCGGCATGTTCGATTGGTGGGTGACGGGCGTACGGTTGCACCTCTCGCGGCCGATGCCGTTCCAGGTGGGCGGCGACGTGATGGGCACCCGCGAGGTGATCGACTTCAAGATGGCGGCAGAGACGGTCGATCTCATCGACTGGGCCGCGGTGGCGAAGCGGTAGCTACTTGCCCGGCAACGAGCTTCTCCGACCGCGCTTCGCCGGTGACTGCGTCGATGCCGAACAACTCGACGCTGAGCACCGAAGGCGTGGCACCCCGCTCATCGGTGGTGACGAACACGCGCTTGAGCACGGCCTCGACGCCACCGATCAGCCCGAAGGCGGCGAGGCACCCGTCTCGCTGCGCCACCCGAAGCGTCCGCCCCCGGAGCGCCTTGAGTGTGAGCCGTGCGTTCTGCGCGTTCGGCCCCAGCTTCACCTCGAAGCCGTAGGCGAGCAGGCGCTCGAAGAAATTCAAGGGCGCCCGCTTGCCGGTGCTCGCGAGCAGAATCCAGCTCGCGGTGACGGGCTCGTCAGGGTCCAGCGCGCTGCGGGTGCCGGGGTGCGCGTCGTAGACGACGACGTTCGCGTTCTTGCTGCGCTCAATGCGAAAGAGCTCGACCGGGCACTGGGCCGAGGCGGCGGACAGCAGCGTGAGCAGCACGAAGGACATTTCGGTGAGAAGAATCTCATTCACCGGCGGGTTTGAAAACGGATCCCCAACCCTTCAGCGGGGTCTGCCACGCTCGCGCCCGATGCGTGCCGACTGGCCTGAGCTGAGCGACCTGCTGCTCGACACCGACCCCGTGACCCTGGCCCGCAAACCCGTTCGCCGCGAGGCCGTGCGCGCGGTGCTCCGTCAGCACGGCATGCGCGCGGCAGAGCGCATTCTCGACGGCATTCCGGGCGGCGAGGTGCTCGATGCGTCGACAGTCGACGGCATCCTGGTGCGATCCCACTGCGAGCTGCAGCGCCTCTCGTTCGAGTTCCGCAATGGCCAGCGGCTGCTCCAGTTGCTGCGGCCGCTCGTCGAGGCCCTGCGCGAGGTGCTGACCGAACGCCCCCTGCGCATCGTCGACATCGGCTGCGGCATGGGCTTCGTGTTGCGCTGGCTCGCGGCGTACGGCGCGCTGGGCGAGGACGTCGAGCTGCTCGGCTGCGACTTCAACCCCACCCTGATCGCCAACGCCGAAAAGCTCGCGCGCGAAGAGGGGCTGCGGGCTCAGTTCCGGGTGGCGAACGCGTTCACACTCGAGCGGAAGGCGCACGTGTTCCTCTCGACTGGCGTCATTCACCACTTTCGCGGGCCGGCGCTGACGGACTTCTTTCGCGGCCAGGCGAACGCGGGGGCCTGGGCGATGCTCCATTGCGACATCAAGGCATCGTGGGCCGCGCCGCTGGGCTCGTGGATCTTTCACCAGGCCCGCATGCGCGAACCTTTGGCGCGGCATGACGGAGTGCTCTCGGCGGTGCGCGCTCACCCGAGGGACGCATTGCTCGGGGCGGCGCGAGAAGGCGGCAGCCCGCTGCGGTTCGCGATGTTCGATGGCCGGCCTTCGCCGATGCCGATTCTGCGCACCCTGCAGACGCTCGTCGGCGCGCGGGAAGAATTGACCACCCCGGTGCGTGAGCGGCTCGGCCCCCTGGCGCACCGGTTGGAGACGTTCACGTGAACCCGCTGTTGCTGCTCGGGGTGTTGGTGTTCATCGACGGCACCTTGTGCGGCTTCCGCGCGGCGGCCGGGCGAAACCCGCGCATCTTCCTCTGGA
>JAYVNA010000903.1:0-2628 GCA_043758715.1 Archangium sp. | reverse complement strand
GAATGAGGCCCTTGCGCAGTCCTTCGGTCACGGCCTCCACGCGGTTGGTGACCTCGAGCTTGCGGTAGATGTGCTCGAGGTGGGTGCGAATGGTCGCCTTCGACAAGGTGAGCATGGTGGCCGCTTCGCTGTTCGAGACGCCCTTAGCGATCAGCTGAAGGATCTCCGTCTCTCTCGCCGACAGCTTCTTGCCCTCGGGCTCGGGCAACTGGTTCGAACGTTCGGGCGTGGTGGGCGCGGGTTCACCCACGCGGAAGTGTTTGAGCAACCGGCGGGCGAGGCTGGGCTGAATCACCGTGCCGCCCTGGTGCACTTCCTTGATCGCCTCGACCATCTTGTCGGCCGGCGTTCCCTTGAGCAGGTACCCCGACGCCCCGGCCTTCACGGCCTCGAGCACTTTGTCTTCCTCGTCGAAGATCGTGAAGATCAGGATCTCGATCGACGGCAGCTCGGCCTTCACCACCCGGGTGACGTCGATACCGCTCATGCGGGGCAGGCCCAGGTCGAGCAACAACACGTCGGGCTTGAGCCGGCGCACTTCTTCGAGCCCGGTCTCACCCGAGAGGGCGGTGCCGATGATCGACAGCTCGGGGTACCCCTCGAGCAGCTTGAGCTGGTTCTTGAGGATCTTCGTCTGGTCTTCGACCACGAACACCCGAATGGGAGCTGCGGGGGGACCAGAACTCGCTGCGTCAGGGGTATCCACGCCGACTCCTTTTGGTCACGGTGCCACAGGGACCGTGAAAGTGATGTGCGAGCCCGCGCCGAGCTTCGCTTCGATGGTGACGTCGCCGCCGGCCTTCATGGCCCGCTCGCGCAGGTTGATGAGCCCATAGTGACCGGGGCGGGGTGCTGAAGGGTCGAAACCCTTGCCGTCGTCTTTAACGCCGAGCTGCACCGATTCGGGGCCGAAGTGCAGCTTCACGTCGACGCGCTGCGGCTGCGCATGTTTGGCGGCGTTGGTGAGCAGCTCCTGCAGCACGCGGAAGAGCGCCAGCGAAGTCTCGGGGGCGAGGCGGCCGAGCAGGGTACCGCTCCGCTCGAAGCGCACCGGCAGTTGCGTGCGATCGCCGAAGGTCTTCACGTAGTCCTCGACGCCGTTGGCGAGATCGAAGTCTTCCCGCATCATCTGCAGGCTGCGGCGGAGCTCTTCGATCGCCTCCTCAGCGGATTGCTTGAGCTCGGCGACCTCCTTCTTCACGGCGTCGTCCTTGGTCAGCTGGGCGACGTACTCGCTCTGAATGATCAGCGACGACAGGCTCGCGCCCAGGCCGTCGTGGATCTCGCGGGCGAGGCGGTTGCGCTCTTCGACCACCGCGAGCTCCTTCAGGTCGCCTTGCAGCTCGACCACCTCGCGGTGCGCGGTCACTTCGCGCTCGTTGAGGTACACCAGCACGTAGATGACGATGAAGTTGAGGCCCAGGTACCAGATGAGGGTGAGCACCTCGACGGCGGTGGGGCTTCTGTCCAACAGCTGATCAAGGCGCGCGGTGATGGGCAGCGCCAGCAGCGGCGGGAGAATCGCCAACGGCTTGGGGTAGAGCAGCGCGAAGAGCATGGTGAACAGCAGCTGGGTGGCGAGCAGGGGGTTTGCGAGCCCACCGCCTTCCTGCGGCTTGACCACCACCACCACCATCACCACCAGGTCGAGACACAGGGTGATGTACGTGACCAGCCGGCCGGCGCGCTGGTGGCCGAGCACCAGGTAGTTCGCCACGCTGTAGAGCAGCATGAAGACGTAGCCACCGACGGCGAGCGCGGTGAAGTGAAAGTAGTAGCGCCAGATGGGGACCGCGAGGATCCCCAGGCCCAGGGTGAGGAACATCATGCGCGCGTAGAAGAGCGCCCGGGCGCGGGCTCCGAACCGTTCCTGCACCCATGACTGCGCCGCGTCCTCGGGCGAGACCTGCTGGGTCAGGCCTCGCTTCTCGAGCACGACGGCGACGCGAGCGCGGCGATCTTCGGAGTGCTGCAAAGTGCCTGAGAGTGTATCCGTATCTCCCGGAGTACGGGTTCCATGTCGATTCCCCAGCGTGTGTTGATCGTCGGTGTCGGTGGCCTGGGCTGCCCAGCCTCGCTCGCCCTCGCGCGCGCCGGCGTCCCCGACCTGACGTTGATCGATCCCGATCTCGTCGAGCTGACAAACCTGCATCGGCAGCCCTGGCATCACACCGCCGACCTGGGGACGCCCAAGGTTCACTCGGCCGCTTCGAAGCTGCAGCGCGCCTTTCCGGGCGTACGGGTGACCCCGCTGCAGGACCGCCTCACGCCGGCGAACGCCGAAGCGCTCTTTCGGGGGCACCCGCTGGTGATCGACGCGACCGACGGGGTCGACACCAAGTTCCTCTTGTCCGACACCGCGGTGCGCACCGCGACGCCGCTCATCTACGCGGGGGTGCTGCGCTTCGAAGGCCTCGCGATGCGCATCGACCCCGGCGGCCCCTGCTTGCGGTGCCTGTTCGAGAGCCCGCCCGACGACGCGCCGACGTGCGCGCAGGCGGGCGTACTCGGCTCGATGGCGGGGCTGATGGGGTCGCTGCAGGCCTCCCTCGCGTTGCAGGTCTCCGCTCCCAGGGCAGGCGAAGCGACGCTGCAAGTGATCGATGGCCGGAGCCTCACCTTCCGCGC
>JAYVNA010000902.1:0-2630 GCA_043758715.1 Archangium sp. | reverse complement strand
CCTGGCTGCGCACCGAAGAAGACGAAGTGCCCGTTCGCAAGCCGGCCAAGCCCGTCGCCTCAGACGTCCGCACGGTGCTCTACGTGGAAGACAACGTGGCCAACCTGCAGTTGGTAGAGCAGCTCATCGCCCGCCGCAGCGACCTGCGCCTCTTGACCGCGGTGACGGGGCGTTCGGGCGTCGAGCTGGCCCGCAGGGCGATCCCCGACGTGATCCTGATGGACATCAACCTGCCGGGCATCAGCGGGCTGCAGGCGCTCGAGATGCTGCTGGCCGACCCGCTCACCTCGCACATTCCGGTGGTGGCGATCAGCGCCAACGCGATGCGCGACGACGTGAAGCGCGGGCTCGACGCGGGCTTCATGCGGTACCTCACCAAGCCCATCAAGGTGAACGAATTCAACGAAGCGCTGAACCTCGCGCTCGAAGTCGCCGCACGGCGCGAAAGCGGAGCTTGAGATGATGGTGACTGCAACCGACATTCTTCACGGGAAGATCCTGATCGTCGACGACCAGGAAGCGAACGTTCTGCTGCTCGAGCAGATGTTCAAGAACGCGGGCTACGACCAGGTGACCTCGACGCGAGATCCCACCCAGGTCTGCGAGCTTCACCTGATCAACAAGTACGACCTGATCATGCTCGACCTGAACATGCCCGGCATGGACGGCTTCCAGGTGATGGAAAACCTGAAGGAGCTGGAGAGAGACAGCTACCTGCCGGTGCTGGTGATCACCGCCCAGCCCGAACACAAGATGCGCGCGCTCAAGGCGGGTGCGCGCGACTTCGTGAGCAAGCCCTTCGATCTCTCGGAAGTTCTGGTGCGGGCGCGCAACCTGCTCGAGGTGCGGCTGCTGCATCGCCGTACCAGGCAGCTCTATGAGCAGGTGCTGGCGGAACAGAAGGTCTCGACGCGGCTGATGCTCGAGGTGTTGCCCAAGCCCGTGGTGGAGCGGCTCAAGCGCACCCCTGAAACAGTGGTGGGCAGCACGTATGCCGAGGTCACCCTGCTCTTCTCAGATCTGCTCGAGTTCAATCGCTTCAGCGAAGGCACGGGGGCGATGGTGCTCACCGGCGTGCTCAACGATCTCTCGATCAAGCTCGACGCCGGCTCGGAACGCGCCGGCATCATCGACGACGCCTGGTTGGCCTCTGCGACGCTGCCCGACACCGTGGCGGCACAGACCATTCGCGCGGCGCAGAAGGCGGTCGACCTCAAGACCGCGCTCGATCGCTTCAATTCCTTGAGCAACTACAAGCTGCAGGTGCGCATCGGGCTCGACCACGAGCCTTCGATTGGCACCCTGGACAAGAAGAAGAAGAAGAAGACCCCCGCTCGCAAGGGCAGCTGAGCGCGGGTCTGGCTGAACGCAAAAAAGGGAAGGAGGCTCGAAAGCCTCCTCCCCCCGTTCAACGCATGCCGTTCAGGTCAGCTCAGAGCGCGGTGACGGCACCCGTCCCGATGACGATCTCGACCCGGCGGTTGTTGGCCCGGTTTTCAGCGGTCTTGTTGTCGGTGATGGGGTGGGTCGCGCCCATGCCCACCGCGGTGATCTTCGCGGCGGCGACCCCGCGGCCCACCAGGTAATCGCGCACGGCAGTCGCCCGGTTCATCGAGAGCGGCTGGTTGGTGGCGTCAGAGCCCTGGCTGTCGGTGTGCCCCTCGACGACCATGCGCTTGTCGCCGTCCTGCTGCTTGAGCGCCTCGGCGACCTGGTCGAGCTTGGTCATCGCGGTGTTCAGCAGCGCGTACTTGCCCGAAGCGAACAGCACGCTGCCGGACAGGGTGATCACCACGCCGCGGGCCTCTTCCTTCACGGCCGCGATGCTGGCGAGGTCCTTCATCGCCCCCGCGAGCTTCGCTTCGGCCGACATGCGAGCCTTCTGCTCGGCCTCGAGCTTCGAGTTGGTCGACTCGAGCTCGCGGTTCTGCGCGTCGTTGGCGGCGAGCAGCTGGTTGGTGTTGCTGACGTTGTCGCGGCGCTCGTTGGTGAGCTGCTGGCGCGAGGCGGTCAGCGCGTTCTGGGTGCTGCGCGCCTGGTCGTCACGCACCACCACGCCGGCCTTCTGCGCTTCGGTGATCGCGCGGCGGTCCTGCTCGGTCCGGGCCTTCACGTCGGCCAGCTCGACCTTGCGCTGCGCCACGTAGGCGAGGTCGCGGCACTCGAGGGTGTCGCCGTTCTGCTCGAACTCGATGTTCGCCTTATCGAGCACCTTCTTGGCGTCATACAGCTCGGTGGGCGTCAGCTGGCTCGCCGGGCCCTGCGCGGAGCTGGCGTACATGTTGCGGGCGTCGACCAGCTGGCCCGGAGCAACGGTGGCGCAGCCGGTGATGAGACCGGACAACGCGAGAGAGGCGATCAGGAACTTGTTCATGGGGATCTCTTTTTTGGAAAGTGGAAGTGGTTGGAAATCAGGGCGAGGGACGAGCGCGAACGGCCTTCAGGTCTTCGGCGGCACGAGCGGCTTCGCTGTGCACGGTCACTTCGCGAGCCAGGCCCAGGGCGAGCTCGGCGTCAGACTCGGCCTTCGCGAGCACCAGCAACGCGCGGCTGTCGCCCGACTCGGCGAGCTTCTTGGCCGCGATGGTTTCGTCCTTCGCGTACTGCAGGTGGAGCCGCGCGGCGGGAAC
>JAYVNA010000901.1:0-8261 GCA_043758715.1 Archangium sp. | reverse complement strand
CGAAGTTGATGGCGTTCGTGACGGTCGGCACGTTGACCGGCTGGCCGGCGGCGGCGGTCGGCATGCGCCTGGGCGGCGACGAGATGGAGCGCGCCGCGATGCAGACGAAGTTCTCAGACGAAGCGCTCGCGGGGCGGGTGATCGTCTTCGTCGCACCGGACCCCATGGCCTCGATGTACACGCCGATGGTTCGCGCCTTCCACCACAAGGCCCTGGCGAAGACCTGGGTGACCTTCTCGTTCGCGCCGTACGCGCATCGCATCACCCGCACCGGGCCCGAGACGTTCGAGCTCGAGGTGGTGGACGGGCGTATGCTGCAGACCGTGTTCGAGCAGCTGATGCGTTCGTCGAGAATTCCGGTGCCGGTCGGGACGAAAGTGCAGCTCGATGGCGTGGAGGTGAGCGTGCTCAGCCTCGACGACGGGCTCCCGAATCGGTTGGGGCTGCGGTTCGACCACGATCCTGAGCTGGGTGGCTACACGATGGCCAAGTGGGACGAGGGCACGTTGTCACCGCTGCAGCTGCCGGCGATCGGGCAGACGATCGAGCTGCCGAAGGCGCACGGGCTGCTCTCGTTTTAGAACCACCCGAGAATCATCTGCCGGCGCAGCGAACATATTCACTCAGCCGCGCCTGCAATTGTCTGCGCAACCCGAGCGGCGCCCGCTCCGGCAGCACTTCGAGCGCGCGTTGCTGCGTGACGGCGGCCTGAGAACACAGCCCCGCCCGCTGCTGCACCGAGGCCGTGCCCGCGAGCACCCGCGCGTTCCCCGGTGCCAACTCCGCGGCCCGTTCGGCGAGGGGCACGCCTTCAGAACACCGCGCCTCGGAGCAACGGAACGACGCCAGCTCGCTGAGCGCCATCGCCGAGTGGGGATCGAGCTCGGCAGCGCGCGCGAACGCCTGGCCCCGCTCAGGGTCGGTCGGAGGCAACGCGAGGCCCAGCAACAGCCACCCCACCGCGTCCTGCGCGTTCTCCTGGGTGAGCAGACGGCCCGCGTTCATGCGCGCCTCGGCAGATTCCTGGGTCACCACGTTCTGTTCCTGCGCATTGACGTCGCGCGCATCGAGCGAGATCGCCATGCGTGCATCTTCCCGCGCCCGCGGCCAGGCCCCCGTCATCCCCGCAACGCGCGCGAGCAGCGCGTGCACCTTCGCGTCGGTCAGCGGCTTCTCCTCCAGCGAGAGGTTCAGCTGCGACAAATCCATCTTCTGAGAGCGCGACTTGCCCGCCTCGAGATACGCGTCGGCAGCCTTCTTCATCGACTCGGTGCTGAGCGTGCCGAACGCAGCCGCCCACGCGGCCCGCGGCTCGGTGCCTTCGGCCAGCGCGCGCATGAATCGATCGAGCGCAGGCCGTTGTTCGTTGAACAGCCAGTGCACCCAGAACCACGAGCTCGCCGCGCGATGCAGCTCGACCCCGTGCGGTGACTCGAGCTCGCCGTCCCACGACCAGAGCGATTCCACCGGCAGAATTCCCCACTTCGTCGCTTCGTTGAGCCGCGCCTGATTCGCCACCCCGCGCACCGCCGTCTTCGCGGCCGGGTCGAGCACGAGGGTCTCCAGATAGATCGCGAGCCCTTCGTCGAACCACTTCGGAGCACGTTTGAGCGCAGCGGCCGAGTAGTGATGCGCCAGCTCGTGCAGCGTCAACGGGAGCTGCGTGGCGCCCATGAAGGTCGCGCTGTTCGCGGTCAGCAGCATCGCCCCGCGCAAGTCGTGCAACAGCGCTGCGTCGAGCGAAGGGTTACTCGAGAGTTCATGCAGCTGCGCGGGGTCGGCGAACACCACCACCTCGAGCGGAGGGGAGGTGCCGGTCGACGGGAAGGCCCCGAGCTCCGAGGCGCGAATGAACTCGAGCTGCACCACGGCAGCGCGGGCTGATGCGGGCTCGAGGTTGGTGCTCACCACGAAGTGCTGCGAGGTGAGCTCCAGCCACGCGGTGCCGCCGTGGGTGCTGCATTCCGGCTTCACGTGCACGCAGCCCGAGAGCACCAGCACGAGCCCCGAAAGGCGAACGGCACTCGACCTCAGCGGAACGCCTCCGCGAAGAAGGTGTCCATCAGCGCGTACGCCCGGGTCGCCACCACCGGGTTGTACTGCGCCTTGCCCGGCATGTTCGCGTCGGGGTCGGTGAAGCTGTGCACGGTGTTGCCGAACGCCACCAATTCCCAATCGACCTTCGCCGCCCGCATCTCGGCCTCGAACGACGCCACCTCTTCCGGAGGCACGTTCGGATCGTCAGCGCCGTGCAGCGCGAGCACCTTGCCGCTGATGTTCTTTGCATCTTCAGGCGTGGGCGAGCCGAGCCCGCCGTGGAACGAAACGACGCCTGCGATCTTCGCCCCGCTGCGCGCCAGCTCGAGCGCGCTGGTGCCACCGAAGCAGAAGCCGATCGCGCCGATCTTCTTCACGTCGAGGGGCACGCCCTTGGAGGCCACCAGCAACTCGAGCGACTTCTTCACCCGCTGACGCATCAGCGCCCGGTTGCCCTTCACCGCGCCCGCGGCCTTGCCCGCTTCGTCCATGTTCTTGGGCCGGCCCGCCGTTCCGTACATGTCCGCGACGAACACCACGTACCCGCGCGCGGCCACCAGCTCGGCCTGCTTGAGATTGGCTTCGTTGATGCCCAGCCAGTTGGGCACCAGCACCAGCCCCGGCTTGAGCGCCGCCGCGTCGTCGTACACCAGCACGCCTTCGAACTTCGTCTTGTCCAACTCGTACGGCACCTTCTTCTGCGTCATCGCAGCGAAGGCGGGCAGAGAAAGCAGGGTCAAGAAGAGCGCTCGGGCATTCATGGGCGCCCTGTCTAACACTGGCAGCCCGCCTGACAGCTTCTTCACGCCTCGGGGCAACCGCCTGCAATCACCCCGCAAATCAGGGGGCACATCGTTTGCTGAAGGGCCGCGGCATGAACCGAAAACTCCTGGGGGCCCTCGTCGTCATTCTCACCGCGCTGTCTGGCTGCAATCAGCCGACGTCACTGGTCTGCGGTGCTGGAACACAGAAGGAAGGCGGCGCGTGCGTCACCTCGCTGCGGTGCGCGACGGGCACGCATGACGAAGGGGGCGCCTGCGTGGCGGACCCCGTCAGCCAGGTCTCCTGTGGCGCCGGTACCCACCTCGAGGGGGCGGCCTGCGTGGTCGATGGACCGGCGATCGAACCACCTTCCCCCTGGAGCGCACCTGTCGCGGTCTGCGCCGAGGGCGTGTCGTGCAACTCGCCGTTGATGGTGCAGACCCCCTCGGGCGCGCTGGTGGTGGTCTCTGAATCGAGCGCGCAGTCGTTGTCCGTCGCCGCCTACCGCCAGACGCCGAGCGGGTTCGTGCTCGCGCATCGTTTTGAAGGCAACTCGTCGGTGGCGATGACGCCGTCGGTGGCCTTGCGGGGCAGCACGCTCTACCTCGCGTACACGGACTACGAGCCGAGCGGCGGCCAGAGCTACGGCCCGGGCGAGCTGATGCTCTCGACCTCGGGCGACTTCGGGCTCACGTGGTCTGCGCCCCGCCGCGTCAACGCGATGCCGGCGACCTCGCTGCTCTACTCGCCGAAGGTCACTGTCTCGGCGGCGGGCATCGATCTTCTCTACACGGACACCGACGGCCAGACGACGGCAGACAACATGTACCTGCACTCGGACGACGACGGGCTCACCTTCAGCGCCCCCGTGAAGCTGCCGTCGGGCTCGGCGTACGACTCGGTCTCGTTCGCCGCGGCGGGCATTCGGGTGGGCGGTGCGCTCGAGGTGCCCGTGTCGCGTTCGGGTTATGACTCGCAGGGCGGCCAGCTCTCGACCGTCGAGGTGATGACGCTCACGCCCGGTCCCACGATGCTCACGCAGAACGCGCGGGTGAAGCGGGTGTTCTCGAGCCGTGATTTCCCTCTCGACCCGGTGCCGGTGCTCGACATCTCGGCGGCGGGCGTGCGGTGCCTCGCGTACGTCGACGCGCCGTCGCGCGACATGAGCATCTTCGTGGTGCGCAGCGAAGGCGCGCTCGACGGCAGCCAGCGGCCGGTGCTGTTGCCCGGTGGGCCGGGCTCGGTGCAGACCGCTCCGGCGATCGTCGCTACCGAGCAGGGTGACTGCGAGCTCGCGTGGCTCGACAACCGCAGCGGCGCCTGGGAGCTCTATGAGTCGACGCTCAACGCCAACGGCACCTGGCGCGCGCCGCGGAAGATTTCGCCCATGGGCTTTACCGAAGACGGCATCACCAAATCGCTCGCGGCGAAGGTGGCGATGACGCGCTCTTCGACCACGCGCAACCTGGCCTGGTCGGACTTCCGGGACGGCGTCGAGAGCGTGAGCTTCTCTTCCGCGCCGCTCTCAGCTCAGTAACCAGCTGAGGTCGCCCGCAGCCTGCGCACGCCCACCGAGAGCTCGCGTCGAATCAGCAGCCGCAGCGTGTGGGCGCTCTGGTACCCGACCTGTTGTGCGATGTCCTCGAGGCTGGTCCCGCCGTGCCGCAGCAACTCCACCGCCCGCCGCAGCCGCAGCCGCTGCACCAACTGCAGCGGTCGCTGCCCGGTGGACGCGTGCACCTTGCGCAGCAACGTCCGCGACGAGGTGCCCAGCTGAGCCGCCAGCACCTCGAGCGAGACCGGCGCTTGCAGCTGCCGCTCGACCAGCGCCTCGAACTTGCGCACCAGCGGGTCGTCGACGCGGGCGTGGTGCTCGACGAGGTACATCGCCTGGCTGGCGCGCGACTCGGTCACGAGGTGGTTCGAGACGCGCTCGGCGAGCGACGGGCTGTCGGTGCGCAGCAGCGCCAACCCCAGGTCGAGGTGAGAGAACGCAGCCCCCGCGGTGGTGAAGCGCCCGCTGCGTACGACGCTCTGCCGCGCGTCGAGCTGCACGTTGGGGAACGCCTGATGGAAGGCGTCGGCGAACCACCAACTCGTCGTCGCCTGATGCCCGTCGAGCAACCCGCTCGAGGCCAGCACCCAGGTGCCCGTGCAGGCCGCGTGAATCGGCGTGCGCAGCCCGGCGACCCATTCGACGAGCGCGCGACCGGCCCCGCTGGCGAGCGTTTCCTGCACCAACGCCGCGCTGCCGCAGTTGAGCCCGGGAATCAGCACCCCATCGAAGCGCCGCCGGGTGTGGGTGAAGCGCTCCACGTCGTAGCGCGCCCCCTGGGCCGTGCGCACCGTCGAGCGGGCGCCGAGCCGCGTCACCGAAAACCGCCGGTGCGAGAGCGCCGCCGCCGTCGAGAAGAGGTCGAGCAACGCGCTCACGCCCGAATCGAACGCGCCGTCCAACATCACGAGACCCAGGTGCATTGGCGGATTCAATACCAACAATGTCATTTCCGCCACTCGCGCGCCGGGGTCGCGGGGGTTACGAAAAGGGTCCGGTCATTCCGACCGCCGTGAAAGCGAGCACCCCGATGATGACCGTTGGACTTCTGGCGAGACTGAAGGCGAAGCAGGGCAAGGAACAGCAGGTGCGCGACCTACTCAAGAGCGCCGAAGGGCTTGCGCGCGCCGAAGCGAAGACGCTGGTCTGGTACGGCTTCGAGGCCGCCGAAGGGCAGTTCTACATCTTCGACGCGTTCGCCGACGAGTCCGGCCGCAAGGCCCACCTCGAAGGGGCGATCGCGCAGGCGCTGATGAAGGTCGCGCCCGAGTTGCTCGCCGAGCCGCCCGACATCAAGCCGGTGTCGATGCTCGCGGTGAAGTGACGCTGCAATTCCCGACGGGGCGGTAATGCGCCCCCTCGAGGGTGCGTGCGGCGAAAACCGGGCTCCCCCAACAGGGAGCGCGCGCGCGGCGGGCGGGCCAAAGCCCGGTCAGATCTCCGCAGCGCACATGACGACGACACATTCGACCGCGCCGCCGTCAGCTCAATGAGCAGGTGACCTTCGCCGAAGCGCCAGCGCCATCAGCAAGGCTCCTGCGAAAGGCCACCCACCCTCGAAGCCGGCGCAACCACAGCCGCCGCCCTTCGCCACCATCGGCAGGCCAGCGTCGGCCATTTCCTGAACACCCGCGTCGGGCACCGCGCCGCAGAAGCCGCTCACACAGGCCACCCCTTCCGCGCACTCAGCGGCCGTGGCGCAACAGGCCGCGATGGCCGCGTGCGTACAGTTCGCTGCGACACACTCGTCCTGGGTGCAGCGCTGGCCATCGTCGCAGTCGAGCCGGGTTCGGCAACACGAGGCCCGGGTGGTGTGCTCGCAGGTGCCGCTCGCCGAGCAGCCGTCGTCGGTGCAGCTGTTGCCGTCGTCGCACTGGGTCGCTGAGGTACAGCAGCCCGCGATGGGAGTGGTGACGCAGACGCCGCCCAGACCCGAGCAGCGATCCTGCGTGCAGGCGTTCCCGTCATTGCACTCCGCGTCGCCGTTGCAGCAGCCCGCGAGGGGCGCACTGCGGCAGGTTCCGCTCGGGAGATCGCACACGTTCGAGGTGCAGGCGTCGGTGTCGGCGCACTGGGCGTCAGAGGTGCAGCACCCCGCGATGGGGGTGGTCACGCACACGCTGCCTGCGACCGGGCAGGAGGCCACCGCGCACACGCTTCCTCCGGAACAGTCAGCCACCGTGCGGCAACAAGCGGCGATCACCTGGTGCGAGCAGGTCCCGCCCGGGCCGGAGCAGACATCGACCGTGCAGGGATCGGCGTCGGCGCACTGTGCGCTGGTGGTGCAGCAGTCGGCCCGCGGCGTCGAGGTGCACTGCAGGCCCGCGCCTGGGCACACGTCGTCGGTGCAGACATCGCGATCATCACAGTCCGCCGCCGTGAGGCAGCACCCCGCCTGGGGAGCGTGGGTGCAGGCGCCTCCGGGCACGGGGCAGACATCGAGCGAACACGCGTCCGCGTCGGCGCAGTCAGCGTCCGTCACGCAGCAGCCGTCTCCCACGCTGGCGCAGGGGCCCTGCGCCACCAGGTCAGACAACACCGGCGTCACGAACCCGGGGCCTGCGAAGGTGGCCTGCACCTGCAGGTATCGGCCCTTGATGCCGGCGAGCACCCCGTTGTTGCTGGCGGGCGCGTAGGCAGAGGTCGCCAGGCTGGTGAGATCGTCGGCGGCGCGCACGCTCAAGGTGAGGCTCGTCTGCACCGGCACCGCGCCCTGCGGCTCGGTGTTCCAGGCCAGGCTTTTCCAGGGGAGCTGGGCGCGGCTGCCATCGACCACGGCCGACCAGGTGCCGACGCGGCCGTACGGCGCCTGGCGATCGATCTGCACTCCGGTGAAGTCGCTGTAGTTGTACGGGTCGGCGTCGGGAATTCCCGGGCCGGCGAGGGTGGCCGTGGTGATGATGGCGCCAGTCGCAGAGTTGATCTTCACCAGCGTCGGCGGATTGTGAATGACCACCCAGATGTTCCCCTGGAAGTCGACCGAGAGCCCGTGGGGGTTGGTGCCGCCCGCGGCGTAGCTCCCAAGCAAAACTCCGGTCGGTGAAAACTTCGAGACGCTCGCGTTGCTGTAGTTGGCCGACCACACGTTTCCCTGGAGATCCAGGGTGACGGCCGTGGTGAGCCCCGGGCCGCCCAGCAGCGTGCAGGTGTTGTTGGTGAAGTCGGCCCGGTACACCCCGCTGGTCGAGGCAAAGTAGCTGCCCAGGTACGCCCGGTTTCCGCTGGGATCGGCGACGATGCCGTACGTGCCCAGGGTGCAGGCCGCCAGGGTCGTCACCGCGAGGGTGGTGATGTGCACCCGCCTCGGCGCGCCTGCGGCGTTCGACACGAAGACATAGTCGCCCCCCGTGGCGAGCGAGTAGGGGTTGCCGCCCACCGTCACGGTCGCCTCGAGCACGATGGGCTCGACCGGGTTGTAGCGATAGAGCTTTCCGTCGCTGTAGGTGGAGACCCAGATCTTCCCGTACTTGTCCACCGCGACCCCGCGGGGAAACACGTTGACGGGCCCAATCTTGAAGGTGGTGAGGATGCACTCGTCTTGCTGGCCGAAGTACTCGCCGGCGGCCGGCACCACCGAGATCAGCCCATCGCCGTTCACGTCAGACGAGGTGTCGATCACGCCGTTGTTGTTGCGATCGATGCAGTGCGAACGATCGCCGGAAAACTTGGTCAGCGTGCCTTGCTGGCCGAAGGCACGATTGACGATCCACACGTCGCCGTTGGCGTCGACCGCCACCCGGCCCGGGCAATTGCCGGTGGTGGCGAAGTCACAATAGGTCTGCGCCGGCTGCGCCCCGGTGGGTTGACCGTTGATCGACACCAGGGCGGAGTCGTAGCGCCCGGTCTGCCGACCGGTGAGCGAGTCCATGCGCACCACGTACCCATAGCGATAGTTGGTCGACCACAC
>JAYVNA010000900.1:0-2637 GCA_043758715.1 Archangium sp. | reverse complement strand
CGCTATCGCGATGACGTCGCCGCGGCCGTGGGGCTGAAGAGCCCCTGAAGATGCTCCCGCCCACCGACGCGCAGGGCCGGTTTCTTCCCCAGCTGCGCACGGCCTCGATCTTCTCGCGCTACTTCGCCAAGGCGGCCGACTTCACGCTCGCCGGAACGATCATCGTGGTGCTGACGATCGCGGGCGTGCCGTATCCCTGGGCGGCCCTGAGCGGCGGCGCCTGGTTCCTGCTGTCTGACTGGGCGGGCTCACCGGGGAAGTGGCTGCTCCAGATTCGGGCGGTGACGCTCGCGGGCGCACCGGTCGGCCCTTTGAGCTCATTCAAACGGAACCTGGTGCTCGCGCTGCCCACCCTCAGCCACGCGCTTCTGGTGGGCGGGTGGGTCGGCATGCAGGGCGACGGCCGCAAGTGGGACGCCGGCCTGCTGCTGTGCATCGGCTTCATCGTGGTGCTCGGCGAGTTCATCGGCATGGTGATGCAGCCCGAGAGCCGCCGCTGGGGCGATGTGTTCGGCCGCAGCCGCGTGATCGACCGGTAATCCGAAACTCGAAAGCAGCGCAGAACTTCGACGGCCGCGCTCTGGCCCCTTACGCTGCGCCGCTCATGCACCGCATCGATGAACCGCACCCGTTCAGCCTCGAGACCGCCACCCTTCACTACGCGGAAGATCGCCCGGCCGCCTCGCTGCATCTGGCGTTGGAGCTCGACCTCGATTTCGAAAAGCAGGCCCTCTCGGGTGTGGTCACGCACACGCTCGTGGCCCAGCGGGCGCTCAAGCAGCTCAGCTTCGACGCGGTCGATCTTCAGGTCACGAAGGTCGAGGTCGATGGAAAGGTCGCCGAGTTCGACGCGGCCTCGGGGCGCAGTCTCACCGTGTTCCTCCCGCGCGCGCTCAAGGCCGACGCGGAGTTCGTGGTGCGCATCACCTACCGCGCCTCACCGCAGCGCGGGCTGTACTTCGTGGGCAAGACGCAGGCGTGGACGCAGGGTCAGGACATCGACTCGCGCCACTACTTCCCCTGTCTCGACACCCCCGCGCAGAAGTGCACCAGCGAGGTGAAGGCCACTTTCCCCAAGGCGATGACCGCGTTGTCCAACGGCGCGCTCCTCGCTGACACGGTGAAGGGCGCCCGCCGCACCATGCACTACCGGCTCGATGCTCCCCACGCGCCGTACCTGGTGACGCTGGTGGTGGGCTCGTTCGAAGTGCACGAGGCGAAGAGCGGCTCGACGAAGATCCGCACGTTCTTCCCGCCCGGGCGCAAGGCCGACGCCCTGCGCGTGGTCTCTCGCACGCCGAAGATGGTGGCGATGTTCGAAGAGCTCACGGGCATTCCGTACCCGTTCGGCGACTACGCGCAGATCTTCGTCTCGGAGTTCATCTTCGGCGGCATGGAGAACACCTCGGCCACCACGCTCACCGACGCGGTGCTGCATGATGAACGCGCGCACGCCGACTACTCGGCCGAGTTCCTGATCGCGCACGAGCTGGCGCACCAGTGGTTCGGCGATCTGCTCACCTGCCGCGACTGGCCGCATGGGTGGCTCAACGAGGGCTTCGCCACCTATTCCGAGGTGCTGTGGAAAGAAGCGGGCGAATCGATCGACGAGGCCGATCACCAGCGCAAGCTCGACCTCGACTCGTATCTGAACGAGGTCGCAGAGCGGTACGCCCGCCCCATCGTCGCCCGCAAATTCGACGCGCCGATCGATCTGTTCGATCGCCACCTCTATGAGAAGGGCGCGCTGGTGCTGCACGAGCTGCGCTGCCGCCTGGGTGATGAGGACTTCAGGGCCGCGGTGCGGGAGTACGTGGCCGCGCACGCCGGTGGCTCGGTGGAGACGGTCGATCTCGCCCGCGCCGTCGAGCGCATCACCGGCCGTAACGTCGATCGGTTCTTCGACGAATACGTGCACCGCGCCGGGCACCCGCAGCTCAAGGTCGAAGTCCGCTACGAGACCGCGAAGAAGCAGGTGCGGCTGGCCGTGAAGCAAACGCAGGAAGGGGAGCCGTACGCCCTCACCCTGCCGGTGAGCCTGCTGATCGGCGACAAGCCCAGCACGCATTCTCTGAGCGTCAGCCAGAAGGAACAGGTGTTCTTTCTCCCCGCGGCTCGCGAGCCCTCGCAGGTGATGGTCGACCCCCGGCGCGATCTGCTCGCGACCCTGGAGGTCGAGAAGCCGATGGGGTTGTGGCGCGCTGAGTTGCTGCACGGCGAGGTGGCCCGCGCTCGCACCGAGGCGGCGGCGGCGCTCGCCAAAGATCCCGCGGCAGCCTCGATTGCGGCGCTGGAAAAAGTGCTCAAGCAGGAGAGCGTGTTCTGGGGCACCCGGACCGCCTGCGCCCGCGCTCTCGCGGCGATCCGTTCCCCGGCGGCGAAGAAGGCCCTGCTCGAGGCGCTCAAGGTCAAGTCACCCAAAGCCCGCCGCGCGGTGGTCGCTGCGCTCGGCCAGTTCCGCGATGACGCTGAAGTGGGCGAGGCCCTCACCGCGCTCGCCACCAAGGGCGACGTCAGCGGCTTCGTCGAAGGGGAGGCGGCCCGCGCGCTGGGCCGCGCTCACGTGAAGGGCGCATTCGAGCTCCTCACCCTGATGCTCGCCCGCCCCGCGTTCCAGGACGCGATTCGCTGCGGTGC
>JAYVNA010000899.1:0-8287 GCA_043758715.1 Archangium sp. | reverse complement strand
GCGGCGCTCGTCGTCTTCCTTCTTCTTCTTCGCGTCGGCCTGAGCCTTGAGCCGGGCCTCTTCGTCGGCTTTCGCCGTGGCCTCTTCTTCCTTCTTCTTGCGATCGTCTTCGTCCTTCTGCTGCTTCTTGGTGAGCTTGCCGTTCTTCTTCTCGTCGGTCTTGCGCCGCTCTTCCTCTTCGGTGCGCTTCTTCTCTTCGGCGGCCACGCGCTCTTCTTCGCGCTTCTTCTCTTCGGCGGCAGCACGCTCTTCTTCGCGCTTCTTCTTCTCGAGCGCCGCCTGCTCCTTCTTCGAGAGCTTGCGGTTGCTCTTCTCTTCTTCTTCCTTCTTCTTCCGGGCCTCTTCTTCCTTCGCCTGGGCCTCTTCGTCTTCGGCGCGCTTCTTCTCCGCCGAAGTGTCCTTCTTCTTGTCTTCTTCGCGGGCGCGCTCTTCATCGCGGCGGCGCTCGTCTTCCCTGGCGCGTTCTTCGGCCGCGCGGCGATCTTCGGCCGCCTTGCGATCGAGCTCGCGGCGCTTGAGGTCTTCGGGCCGGGCCTTCTTGCCCTCGGCGGCCGGCGCTTCTTCCGCTGCGCCGCCGCCGGTGTTCGTCAGCAGCAGCACCGCCCCGCCCGCCCCCGCGAGAATGCCCACGAGGTACGAAACATCGGCCACCACCGCGTAGGTCTGGCCGTTGGTCCGGGCCTGATTCGAGACCGCTGACATCGTCTGCGGCGTGCTGGCGAAGATGCGCGCCTGGTCGTTGGCGAGCACCCCGAAGGTGACGCCCATCCCCACGCCCACCGCCGCCAGGCCCACCAGGCTGATGCCGGCGATCGTCTTGATGGGCGAGCTGGCCGCACCCTTGAAGTGGTGCACGGGGTCCTTGCCCTCGCGCTTGGCGTCTTTCCCGGTGAGGCCATCGAAGAAGGCCGTCAGCTGCTCCGGGTCGCCCGCGTTGACCGTGCCGGTGCGGTAGGCGGCGTTGTGGCCGTCGCGCACTTCCAGGCGCAGGCCGATGAGGTCGAGCTTGTCGCCCGCGAGGCTCTTCTTCGAGAGCACCAGCAGCACCTGGTCGAGGCGCGCCGCCTTGCCGAGCGTCTGCGCCGCGGCGTCACGGGTCGAGCCTTCGGGATCTTTCTTGATGTCGCTGGTCGCCTTCTTCCAGCCAGGGCCGATCTCGGCGGGCGCCAAGGTGATCACCTCTTCGCCTGGCGCCGCCTGGCTCTGGCCCAGGGCGTAACCGCCCGCGGAGGCCGAGATGAAGTGTTTGGCGCCGGTGAGCCCCGCGACGGTGACCGGGCTCACGCCGCGGTAGGTGCCGTCGACCCAGACCCGGGCACCGGTAGGCTCGCTGCGAACGAGCAACTCACCCTTCGCGTTGGCGGCGAACTTCCGCTGCGCTTCGGCGAACTTGATCAGGTCAGGGGGGAAGAAGGTGGGGGTGAATTCGGCCTTGGGAGAGAGGGCGACCACCGCCTCGATGTCTTTCTTCGCCGGGCCATTTTCACCGCCCGTGGCGTGGCCGGCGGCCTTCATCGTCCAGGCGTCGAGCATCGCGGGGAAGTTGCGGGACAGGTCGGTGTCCTGCAGCGCCTCCAGCGCCTGGGTGAAGGCCTCGGTCGCCTTGACGTTGTCGAGGTCGTCGAGCGCCTGCCGGCCCAGCTTCATCTTCTCGCGTGATTCCTCGAGCCTATCGTCCTGCTTCTTCGCGGCCGTGGGGTTGAACGCATCGTGAACGCTGATGACGGAGAAGCGGGCGGCGCGCTCGAGCGCGGCCTCCGCGGCCCCTTCGAGCGCACCCTGCTGCTGGGACGCGCGAAGATCCTGCGAGACCACCACCACCGCGATGCGGGGGGCGCCGGCGGCGAGTGAAACCTCGGTCAGAAGTTCGGGCACCGAGGCTTGCGCCACCGGGGTCCGAACCAGCGCGACCACCAACAATGCGATGAAGCACTGGAGGGCCAGGGAAGCGGGCCTGCTCGACGGACGCATGGGGCGCATGGTCGCTCACCCCGGCTTGCAGCGCCACAGTTACGACCGGCTGGCCGCTCGGAGCGGAACCTTCAGTGACGACCAGACCTCAGGCTTCGTGATCGGGCTCGACGAAGCACCAGCGAATCTCGGGGGCGCGATCGTGCACGGCCTGCTCGAAGGCGTTGATGGAATCGACCACCTCGTGGGTGGTCAGGCCCGACTTCACCCTCACCTTCATCGCCACCAGCACCTCACCGGGGCCCTGCTGCACGGTGATGAGCCGCAGCACCGCCTCGATGTTGGGGTGGCTGGGCACGGTGGCCTTCACCGCCTCGCCGATGTGTTCGTCGGCCGATTCGCCGATGAGCAGCGACTTCACTTCTTTGGCGAGGAACACCGCGACGAAGATCAGCACCACCCCGATGAGAATCGAGCCGATGGAGTCGTACACCCCGCTGCCGGTGATCCAGGCGGCGATCAGCGCGATGATGGCGATGGTGAGGCCGAGCACCGCCGCCGAGTTCTCCCCGAAGAGAATGATGAGGTCTGAGTCCTTCGTGCGCTTCAAGTACTGAATGAGCGTCAGCGAACCGCGCCGCTTCTTCATTTCCTTCAGGTTGCCCCAGGTCGCCCAGCCCTCGAGGAGCATGGAGAACATCAGAATGCCCAGCGCCAGCGGCACGTGCTCGACGGGCTCTGGCGTCAGCAACTTGTGAATGCCCTCGTAGATGCTGAACACGCCGCCGCCAGAGAAGAGCAGTAGGGCCACCACGAAGCTCCAGAAGTAGAGATCGCGCCCGTAGCCCAGCGGGTGCGACTCATCGGGCGGCTTGGCCGATTGGCGCACGCCCAGCAGCAGCAGAATCTGGTTGCTGCAGTCAGCCGCCGAGTGAAGCGTTTCTGCCAGCATCGCGCCTGAGCCCGTGAAGAGCGCGGCGACACCCTTGGCCAGGGCAATGCACACGTTGACGGCCAACGACTGAAAGATCTGTTTCGTATTTCCGGCCACGGACGCACCTTAGCGGGCGCCCGCCGATTGTCAGCGGTCCTTGTCCTTCGGGGCGCGCGCGGTGTTGCGGCCCTCAGCCGAGCCCGCGATGCTGTTCAGGTACGAGAGCGCGATCTTGAGTTGGTAGTCGGCGACCTTGTCGCTCACGTCCCAGGGCTTCAAGTTGTCGGGCAACGAGATCTTCAGCGCGGCCACGTCGGGCCCCTCGCTCTCGCCCTTGAAATGGCGCTTCAAGTCTTTCTCGCGGAGCTGGTCGGCCTTGGTGAGCTGGCCGCCTTCCGCCTCCGGGACGATGAAGTCGGGGAGAATGCCCTTCTCCTGAATGCTGCGGCCCGAGGGGGTGAAGTAGCGCGCGATGGTGAGCTTGAGGCCGGAGCCATCTTCCATCTCGATCACCGTCTGCACGCTGCCCTTGCCGAAGGTGGGCGTACCGAGCACCACCGCGCGCCGGTGGTCCTGCAGGGCGCCGGCGACGATCTCCGAGGCCGAGGCGCTGCCGGCGTTGACCAGCACCACCACGGGGTACGCCTTCTCGGTGTCGCGATCTTTCGCCAGCTCCTCGTTGACCTGCGCCGCCGAACGCCCGCGGGTGGACACGATCGCGAGGCCACCGGCCAGAAACCGATCGCTCACCGCCACCGCCTGGTCGAGCAGACCGCCGGGGTTGTTACGCAGGTCGAGCACCAGGCCGCGCAGTTCCTTGCCGCCGTTCAAGGTGCGCAGCCGCTCGAGCTCCTTGTAGAGCGAGGCGTCGGTGCGTTCCTGGAAGTTCTTCACCTTGACGTGCCCGATGCCGCCGAAGATCGCGCCTTCCACCGAGGCGATGCGAATGTGATCCCGAATGATCGCGAACTCGCGGGGCGAGGTGAACCCTTCGCGCATGATGGTCAGCAGCACCTTCTTGCCGGCGGGGCCGCGCATCTTCTGAATGGCGCGCGCCAGTTCCATGTTGCGGGTCGGCTCGTCGTCGATCTTCACCACCTGGTCGCCCGAACGGACGCCGGCCCGTTGCGCGGGGGTGTCGTCGATGGGCGCCACCACGATGATGTTGTCGTTCTTCTTGGCGATCTCGATGCCCAGGCCTCCGAACTCGCCGGAGGTGTCGATCTTCATCTCCTTGAAGACGTCGGGAGGCATGAATTGGGTGTGCGGATCGAGGGTGTCGAGCATGCCCTTGATGGCGCCGTGCATGAGCTGCTGCTCATCGACCGGCTCGACGTAGTTGTTCTGCACGTATGACAACACCCGCGCGAAGAGCTCGAGCTGCCGGTAGGTCGCTTCGGCCTTGTTGACCGGTGGCGGTGGGGGCGCGCCCGCGAACGCGACGGAGCCGAGGACGACGACGAGGAGAGCACCCGCACCAGCCACGCGCATGATTCATCATCCTAAGAGGCAGGAGCCCGTCTGCGCACGGCACACGCCATCTGGCGTGTCAGCCTGTGTAGGGAAGACCCCAGTCTTCAGGACTTGGAAGGGGCCGCGGGGGGCAGACACCGCGCCGGAAGCACCAGCGGGGGCGGAACGGGGCAGTTGGTACAGGGCCCCCGCAGCGGAATGTTGAGGGTGCGGCCCAGGCTCAGCGACGTGGAGGTCAGCTGATTGGCTTTCTGGATCAGCTTCACGGTGCTGTTGAAGCGGGTGGCCAGGGCGCCGAGGGTGTCTCCGCTCCTGACCCGGTAGACGAGGACGTTCTGGTCGGGCTGCTTCGAGAGGAGCGGCTGAATGCGGCGGCCGAGCTCCTGGCTGCGGGCGGCGAAATAGCGCACGTGGAAGTGATCGCGGTGTCTGCGCGCGTGCCGAACCAGCGACTGGGCGCCGGCGTGGAAGAGCTTGTCGAGCCAGGCCTGATCTTCGCCCTGCTCGAGGGCGTAGGCGTAGAGCCGGGCCTGAATGCGCTTGTCGACCAGCACGAACTCGACGTCGGACCGGGTGATCACCGCCTTGAGCAGCGCCCAGTTGAGCGCCAGATCCATCGCCAGCTCACGCTTCTTCGAGAGGTGACCCGGGTCTTCACCGCGCGGGTAGAAGAAACCCAGGTCGACGTCGCGGCCCGCCTGGTGACTCTGATGCGGGCGCAGGTAGCCGCCGTTCTGCCGGCCGATGTGGTTGATGCGCAGCGGCGCCGCGTCTGGAAACTGCTCGCGCACGGCGACGGCGGCGCTCTGGAGAAACTCGATGGTCTCCGAGGTGCCCCACGCGTTGTTGCGATCGACGATCTTCCAGGCGTCGCCCGGCGGCAGCTGCACCCCGTTCATCAGGCGGCCGGCCTCGGTGACCCCGAAACTCACGGAACCCAGCGACTCGGGCTCTTCCATGAAGCGGCGGGTGAGCTCTTCATCGGTGAACTCTGACGTGTAGAGAATGCCGGCGTCGGCGAGCGCGGAATCGATGGAAGCCTGAACCTCAGCCTCACCGTCGTCACCGGCCGCGTCGTCGTCGTCGGCTTGGGCGGGGGCAGCTTCGGGCACCACCGCGAGCCCGGCATCGAGAACGGCGTTCAGCTCGGGCGCGGGCGACGCGACGGCGCCTTCGATCGCAGCCACGGGATCAGCATCGGCCCAGGCAGGCGCGGCGAGCAGCAAGCTGAGGAGCAGCGCACGAGCCATGAAGGGGTCGCCTTTTCACGTCAAACAACCGGAGGCGTCAAGCGGCAGCGTGCCCCAGGCCGTGGCTCACCGCGAATTTCTGCACCCGCTCCACGAAAGCGTGGGGGTGTTCCATCTGAGGCATGTGCCCGAAGCCCTTCACCTCGTGAATCTCCGCGTGGGAGGGCAGGTGCGCTCGAAAGAAATCGAGGCCTTCGTACGGCAGCAGTTTTTCGCTCTGGCCCCAGATCAGCAACGTGGGCATCGCGAGCTTTTGCAGCTGATCTGGCTGCACCAGATCAGCCGAAGAAATCGACGCGACGATGCTCTTCACGGTCTGGCTGCTCATCATCTTGCGCAGCTCGTCTGCGAAGAGGAGCAGGGACAGCGGCGGTTTGACGAACAGTTTGTGAGCGAGCTCGCGAGCGCCTTTCGCGTCTTTCACCTGAAAGCTGCGCAGCAGTTCTTGAAAGCGCGCCTCGGTGATCTGCGCGCCCGCCGGCGAGACCAGCCCCAACGCGCGCAGGGCCGAGGGCTCATGGAAGGCGATGTTGAGCGCCATGCCGCCGCCCAGCGAATTGCCGAGCAGGAACACCGGGCGCCCGATCACGCGCTGCCGAAACTCGAGCAACAGCTCGACCTGATCACGCACGGGCATCGGCCCCAGGTCAGGCGTCGGCGAGAAACCATTGCCGGGGAGATCGATCGCGAACACCGAGCTGAACGTCTTGGCCAGCGGGCCCAGGGTGCGGAAGAACGCGTTCGCGGAGCTGCCCAGCCCGTGCACCAGCATCAACGGGGGCCCCTGCCCGGTGCCCTCGGCTCGGTAAAAATGAACGTCGGCGCCGCGCACGCGCGCGACCTCACTCGAGATGCCTCGCGCGATGAGCGAGCGGCGGATGAAGCGATTGGCGAGCGAGAGCCATTCCATTTCATTCCTCTGGCTTGAGCCACGGCAGCGGGTCGACCGCCTGGCCGCCCTTTCGAATTTCGAAATACAGATAGCTGCCCTTGAGGCTGCCGGTGTCGCCGACCTGGCCGATCACTTCGCCCTCTTCCACCTCGTTGCCGACGTCGACCTGGCTGTTGCTCAGGTGCGCGTAGAGCGAGTGAAAGTTGCTGCCGTGATCGACGATCACCAGGTTGCCGTAGCCCTTGAGCCAACCGGAGAACACCACCGAGCCGGTGCCGATGGTGCGCACCTCGGCGCCTTCCGCCGCGCGAATGTCGATGCCCTTCTGCACGGTGACGGTGTTGAAGCGCGGGTTGACGATCTTCCCGAAGCCGACCTCGACGAGGCCGTTGGCGGGGTACGGGAGCTGGCCCTTGCGCGCGCGGAAGGCCGAACTGCCCACCGTGCTCTGCATGTCGTTGACCATGCCTGCGAGCTCTTTTTCGGTCTGCTCGAGCTCGGCGATGAGACGGCTCATGCGGTTGTGTTCGGCGCTCACGCTGGCGAGCAGATCCTTGAAGCGCGTGAGCCGCACCTGGCTGACCGCCTGCTCAGTGCGCAGCGCGCGCAGGTACCGTTGGCCGGTGGCTTCCAAACGCTCCAGGCGCTTCGCCCGCCGCCGTTCCCAGGCCGAGAACACCGCGAGCTCATCGAGCTCACGCACGTCGCTGGCCACCAGGGTCGAGAACGCGCGTTGCCTCTTGATGAGCGAGGCGAAGTCACCGGCCGAGAGCAAGACACCCAACGAGTCCTGCTTCTGCAAGCGGTAGAGCGTGAACAGCCGGGGCGCGATGCGGCGCTGCTGCGCGAGGAGTTCGGCCTGGACGATCGCTGATTCTTGGCGCGAATCGGCGACCTGCCTGGTGACCCGGGCCACGTTGCGCTCGAGCGCGATGGCCCGTTGCGAAGATTCGCGGGCGAGGCGCTCGAGCGTGTCGAGCAGGCTGAGCAGATCTTTCTTCTCGTCGCCGATGGCGTCGAAGGCGGCCTTCTCCGCGGCCAGGCGCGCCTCGAGCGCGGCGTGTTCGTCTTCGACGTCGCTGCCGGCGTGCAACAGCAGCGCGAGGACGAGCGCCGTCATACGCGCAGAAATCTCCGCACTGCGATGAAGCTGCCGGTGAGGCCGAGGGTCACTCCCAGGCCCAGCTGTTCGAGCGCCATGCGGCCCCACGCGACCACGAAGCGGCCATCGAGCATGAGGAAGCCGACCAGATCGCCGCCGTCCTTTTCTACCCAGCGCACCACCCCGTAGACCGCTGCCAGCGCGAGGGCGCCGGACAACACGCCCTGCAACGCACCTTCGATCAGGAAGGGCATGCGCACGAACCGATCAGTGCCGCCGACGAGCTTTTGAATTTCGATCTCTTCGCGGCGCGCGAAGATGGCCAGCTGCAGGGTGGCGGACACCACGATGACGGTGGTCAGAAACACCAGCACGAACGCGATGAGCCCCGCGAGCCGCAGGGCCCGCGAGATGACACCGAGCCGTTCGAGCGCCTCTTCGCCGTAATCGACGCCCGTCACGAACGGCAGCGCGCGCGTCTTCTCGGCCAACGACTTGAGCGCGGTGGGATCACGCGAATGCGGCGGCAGCTTGAGCTCGAGGCTCCAGGGCAACGGGTTGTCGCCGAGCTCGGTGAGCGACTTGCCCTGCTCTCCCAACTGCGCGGCCAGGCGGCCCAGCGCGGTGGCGGGAGAGATGCGGCTCAGGGTGCCCTGGGTGCGATTGACGAGCGCCTGTTCGAGTTTCTCGACGTCGTCGGGCGGCGCGTCGGGGGCGAGGTAGAC
>JAYVNA010000898.1:0-8300 GCA_043758715.1 Archangium sp. | reverse complement strand
CTTCCTGCGCGCTGCCCTCCGCGGTCTCGGCCTCGCTGGTCTTGGTGCCCGGGCGCTGCGCGCGAAGCATGTCGAGCGCGGTCAACATCAACAGCAACCCGCCCGCCACCCGAAAGGCCGCCAGGGTCACGCCGAACACCTGAAAGATCAGGGTGCCGAAGAGCGCGAAGAAAATCAGGATCGAGCCGGCCGTCACGCTCGCGCGCAGGGCCATGCCTTTGCACTTCTCGGGCGAATCTTTCGCCGTCATCGCGACGAAGAGCGGCACCACGCCGATCGGGTCGACGATGAAGAGCACCGCCGGCAACGCGAGAGCAAAAGCGGCCAACATCACGTCACACGGTGAAGCGCAGCTTCCACACCATCGTGATGGCCTCGAGGAAGATCTTCCGGCTCATCTTCGACTGGCCGACGCGGCGATCCTCGAAGACGATCGGCACTTCCTTCACCGTGAAGCCCTTCTTGAGGGCGCGGTAGGTCAGCTCAATCTGAAACGCGTAGCCGCTCGACTGAACCGCATCGAGATCGATCGCCTCGAGCACCCGGCGGTTGAAACACTTGAAGCCGCCCGTGAGGTCCCTGACCTTCACCCCCAGAATGGTGCGCGCGTAGAGCGAGCCACCCTGGCTCAAGATCTGGCGGGAGACGCCCCAGTTCACCGTGCCGCCGCCGGCCACGTACCGGCTGCCCAGCGCGATGTCGGCGCCGCTGACCGCGGTGTCGATCAGGCCCGGCAGGTAGCGCGGGTCGTGGCTGAAGTCGGCGTCCATCTCGATCACGTACTGGTACTCGTGCTGCAGCGCCCAGCGGAAGGCGTGCAGGTACGCGCGGCCCAGGCCCTGCTTCTTCTCGCGGTGGAGCACCTTGATGCGGGGCTCCTTCGCGGCGAGCTCGTCGGCGAACTGGCCGGTGCCGTCGGGGCTGTTGTCATCGACCACCAGAATGTCGACGCGGGCATCAGCCTTCAGCACCGCCGCGCTGATGGGCCCGAGATTTTCGCGTTCGTTGTACGTGGGAATGATGACGAGAGCCGGGTTCATGACGGCCGGGCCTGTACCACCCAAAACTCAGCCACGGAACATCTGACGGCGCATCGCGACGTTCACCAGCAACCCGATGCCGATCATCACGCTGACCATCGAGCTGCCGCCGTAGCTCATCAGCGGCAAGGTGATGCCGGTGATGGGCAGCAGGCCCGTCACCATTCCGATGTTTTCGAACACCTGCCAGAAGATCATCGCGCACAGGCCGATGGCCATGAAGGCGCCGAACCGTTCCTTGGCGGTGAGCGCCACCCCCAGTCCTCCGAGCAGGAGCACCCCGTAGAGGACCAGCAGCAGGAGGCAGCGGGCGAAGCCCTGCTCTTCGGCGAAGACGCTGAAGATGAAGTCGGTGTGTTGCTCGGGCAGGTAGCGCAGGCCGGTCTGGGTGCCCTTCGTCCACCCCTTGCCGCCCCAGCCTCCGCTGCCCACGGCGATCTTCGACTGCATGGCGTGGTAGCCGGTGCCCTTCAAGTCGGTGGTGGGGTCGAGCCAGCCCGAGATGCGCGCGTCCTGGTGCTTCTTGAGCTTGTGCCGGAGCACCGTGAAGCGCGGCTCGGGTTGTTCGCGAATGTAGTCGTTCCACAACACGCCAAAGCTGATGGCGCAGATGAGCCCGAACGCGATCGACACCGGCAGGGTCGGCTTGCTGAAGAGGATCACCGTGACCGCCGTGAACACCATCATCAGCGCGGTGCCGAGATCTGGCTGCACCAGCACGATGCCGATCGGCACCAGCGCGATCACCCCGGCGGGGATCAGCCGCAAGAAGCCCTGCGCGGGCTGGTTGGGCCGATCGTCGTCGTGGAAGTACTTCGCCAGCATCAGCACCATGCCCAGCTTCATGAACTCAGCGGGCTGAATGCGGAAAGGCCCCAGCACGAACCAGCTCTCGGCGCCCTTGGCGGTGTGGCCGAACCACTTGAGCGCAATCAACGCGGCGATGTTCAGCACGTAGAGCGGCACCGTCGCCCGTTGAATCAAGCGGTAGTCGAGCAGCGAGATCACCACCACCAGCGTGATGCCTACCCCGAGGTAGAGCAGCTGGCTCGTCCACACCGGGGCGTTGGGAGGCCGCGACGCAGAGACGAGGTTGTAGATGCCGACTGCCGAGGTCATCAGCACGCCGAAGACCAGCACCCAGGGCACGTTGGCCGTGGCGCGCGGTTGAACTCGCATTTCCATCAGGGGGCCCCTTCGCCCGGGGGCGGCAGCGGCTCACCGGGGCTCGGCGGCTCGGGGTTCACGTCGGGCAACGGGGGCGCAGGGGTGGAAGCGAGCTCCTTGCGCGGCGGCGGCTCGAGGCCCGCGCCCACGTCTTTGGTGGGCGGCCGCTGGTTCGCCAGGCCCGTCCCGGTGGGCTCCTTGGGGGGCGACAACGGAGGAGAGAGCAACGGCGCCTTCCCCGCGGCGGGCGGGGTGGGCGGGTGGTACTCGATGCCGAAGGCCTCGGCGTCGGTGCGCTTGAGCTCGAAGTACTTCTTGAAGATGGCGCCCGCGGTCGGCGCCGCTTCCGCGCCACCAAAGCCGCTGTGCTCGTTGAGCACCACCACCACCAACTCCGGATCGTCGGCAGGGGCGAACGAGGCGAACCAGGCGTGGTCGCGCAACCAGTACGACAGATCTTTCGTCTTCACGCGCACGGTGCCGATGCGTGCCACCTGCGCGGTGCCCGTCTTGCCGGCCACCACCACGTCAGGCAACCGGGCGCGGAAGCCGGTGCCGCCGGGCTCGTTCACCACGCCAATGAGGCCCGCGATCAAGGTGGCGCGCTGTTCCGGGGTGATGTTCACCTCGCGCACCAGCTTGGGCTTGAACTCTTCCACCAGCTCGCCGTCGGGGGTCTCGATGCGCTGCACGATCTGCGGCTGGTACAGGTGCCCGCCGTTGGCGATGGTGGCGTAGAGCATGGCCAGTTGCAGCGGCGTGACGTTCACGTCGCCCTGGCCGATGGCGGTGTTGAGCGCCATGCCCTTGGTGTAGCCGCCGGGGGTGACGCGGTTGTGGTACTCGCTGCTGGGCATCACGCCGGGCACCTCGCCCACCACGCCGAAGTTCGTGGGGCTGCCCAGGCCGAGCTCGCGACCCGTCTCGGCGATGGTGTCGATGCCCATCATGTCGCCCAGCTTGTAGAAGTAGACATCGCAGCTGGCGCGAATCGCGTCGGGCGCGTGAACGATGCCGTGGCCGCTTTCGAGATCGCAGCGCCAACGCCTCGAACCGAGCTGATACCCGCCAGGGCAGTTGATGCCCGTGGTGGGAGTGACCACCCCAGAGCGCAGCCCCGCCAGCAGGCTCACCACCTTGAAGGTCGAACCCGGGTGGTAGTGCTCGGCGCCCGCGCGAAACACCATGGGCTGCAGCGGGTCTTTGTTCAGCTGCACCAGGGCCTGCGCCGAGACGCGGCCGGTCATCTCGTTGGGGTCGAAGCCGGGCCGGCTGACGATGGCGCGCACGAAGCCGGTCTTCGCCTCGACCACCACGATCGCGCCCGCAGTGCCGGGAAAGGCGCGCTCGGCTTCCGACTGCAGCCGCGCGTCGATGGAGAGCACGAGGTTGCGGCCGGGCTCGGGCGGCACTTCGTCGCGCTTGAGCACGTTGCCGCTGGCGTCGCGCATTACCTCACCACGCGCGTTGACCACTTCTTTGACCCAGCCGTCGCGGCCGCGCAGCTGCTGCTCGTAGGCGCGCTCGACGCCGCGGCGGCCGGTGTAGTCGCCCATGGCGTAAGGCGGGCGCTCGAGGCTCGGTCCTCCGTTGAGGTGCGCCAGCTCCTCGCTGGTGACCTCGTTCATGTAGCCCAGCACGTGCGCGAGCGCGGAACCGGCGCGGTAATGCCGATGCGGCACCGGCTCGAGATCGACGCCGGGCAACTGGAACTTGTGCGCGTTGACCAGGTCGAACTCGTCGCGAGTGAGATCGACCTGCACCACGATCTGCTGGTAGCGCTGGGGGCCGCGCGCCGATTTAACCATCTCGGTCACGCGGTTGAGCTGCTCCTCGTCCCACGCGAGCAGGGCCTGCAGCCGGGGAATCACGTCGGCCACGCACTTCTGACAGAACGCCGGCGTGATGAAGACGTCGAGGCTGGGGCGGGCGTCGACCAGCACCTCCCCGCGCCGATCGCGAATGAGCCCGCGCGTCGCGCGCACCCGGCTGTCCTTGAACTCGTTGTCGACGGAGAGCGCGAGGAACTCCTCGTAGCGCACCACCATCAGCCGGTAGAGGTTGACCGCCAGCACCAGCAGGCCGAGCAGGAAGAAGCCTCCCACGATGAAGATTCGGGGGCGCAGCTCCTTGGGCTCACGCGTGGTGCCAAGGCCGATTCTCATCGCAGCAACCCCGGCTCGGGCCGTTCACCGGCTTCGATCTTCTTGAGCAGCGGCCACATGGCCTGCCCCGCGAGCGTCGTGAGAATCACCTGCAGCGGAACACCCGAGAGCGAGAAAACCTGCCCGCCTTCCGCCGAAGTGAGCCAACTGAAGAACACCGCCAGCACGGCGTGCCCCGCGGTCGCCACCGCCACGAACAGCGCGTAGGGACCGCGGCTGCGGGTGTCGACCACCACGCCCGCGCCCCTCACCAGCAGGAACACCAGCATCGCGAGCGCCGGGTAGAGCCCGGTGGGCCGCCCGGTGAAGACGTCGAGCAGGTAACCCACCGAGAACGCCGAGAACGCGCCTTCGACCGTGGTGCAGCGCAGCCCGGCGTACACCACCAGCGCCAGGCCGACGTCGATGCGCGTCACCTCGAAGCCGAAGGTGTTGACCAGCACTGACTCGACCGAGAGCAGCAGCAGCGCGAGAAAGGAAAAGGCGAAGAACTTCATCGAGCGCCGCCGGTAGCAGCGGAACGCTGCGCGCGACAGGCGGGAGCGCAGCGGACGTCTGGCCGAGGCAGAGCGAGCCAGGTCATCGAGCGCCCTTCCCCAACTCGACCGACGGAATGCCCATGGTGACGGGAATGACGAGCACCTCTTCGACGCGGTTGAGCTCGACCGAGGGCTCGAGCGTCGCCTTGAGGAACATGCTCACGCTGGGGCGCTCGGGCGTGCGCACCACCCCGACCCGAACTCCGCGGGGAAAGATGCCGTCGCTGCCCGCGGTCACCACGATGTCGCCATCACGCGCGTCATCTTCACGCCGCACCAGGTCGAGCGAGAGCGGCCGCCCGCCACCACCGCCGGAGATCGTCACCCGCACCCGGGTGCGCTGAATCACGCCGCCGATGTGCGACTGCGGGTCGGTGAGCAGCATCACGTCGGCCGAGCCGCCCACCGAACGAATCACCTGCCCCACCGCGCCTTCGGCCGTCACCACCGGCATGCCGAACCGAACGCCGTCGTCTTCGCCGCGGTTGATGCGAATCGACTGAAACTGGGGCGATGGGTTGAGGCCGATCACGCGCGCGACGATTTCCTGATCGACCGTGTCTTCGACGTAGTTGAGCAACGACTTGAGCCGCGCGTTCTCGGCTTCTGCTTCTCGCAGCGCGTTCAACTCGGCGTGGGCTTCCGCCAGCCCGACCCGGCAGATCTGCGCTTCTTCGTGCGAGCCCCGCAGAGAGACGTAGCCACTGCCCATGCCGCTGACGAAATCGATCGCGCTGGTGAGCGCCGCCTGCACCGGCGCCGAGATGAAGAGCACCGTGCGATCGATGAAGTTCGGCTCTCGGCCGCGATGGCCGGTGGTGAGATAACTGATCAGCGGGGCGAGCAGGAGCGTCCCGACGACGAGCAACTCCCTGTAACGCCGGAGAAAAGTGAACACTGTCTACCGCTTGCCTCCAGCTCGGCCTTCGTGGGCGCGAACTTGCCAAACCGCTTGCATGTTGTGACGACGGATCCTACAGGTCGCCGCTTCGCCCCGCCAACTGTTGGAAACCCATGAGCAATTCCTCCGAAAACACCCGCCGCTACGGCTCCTATTTCTTCATCGCCGCGCTCGCCATCCTCTTCGCGCTTCAGTGGGGCCCCGGCTCCCAGGGCTGCGACACGCGCATCATCGATGCGGAGACCGCTGCGACGGTCAATGGCAAGTCGATTCCCTTGAAGGACTTCGCGAGATCCTACTCGCAACAGTCTGACAACTTCCGGCGCCAGGGCGTACCCGCCGATCTGATGAAGCAGTTCGGAATTCACAAGCAGGTCCTCGACCAGCTGGTGAACACCGAGCTGCTCTCGCAGGAAGCCGAAGCCCGTGGGTTGACCACCAGCGACGAGGACCTGAGCAAGGTCCTCAAGGACGCGCCCGCCTTCCAGAAGGACGGCAAGTTCAACAAGGAGCAGTACCTCGAGTACGTGCGCCAGGCCGAAGGCACCACCGAGATCCACTTCGAGGACAAGCTCCGCCGGCAGCTCGCGGCGCAGAAGCTGTTGGAGCTGGTCGAGAACTCGGTCGCCATCAGCGACGAAGAAGTGAAGGCCAGGTACCTCAAGGAAGGCGACGTCGCGAAGCTCACCTTCGTGCGCTTCAGCCCCGCGATGTATTCCGAGAAGGTCGCCGTGGCCAAGCCCGCCGAGCTGGACGCGTGGATCAAGGCCAACGAGCCGGCGATCGCCGACTACTACGAGCACAACAAGTTCAGCTTCTTCATGCCCGAGAAGGTCAGCGCCAAGCAGATCCTCCTCAAGGTTCCGCCCGACGCCGACGAGGCGAAGAAGGCCGAAGTGAAGTCGCGCATCGAAAACGTTCGCAAGGACATCGTCGGCAACAAGAAAGACTTCTCGGAGATCGCCAAGGCGACCTCGGAAGATCTCGAGACCCGCGCCAAGGGCGGCGACCTGGGCCTGGTGGAGCGCCTGCAGCTGCCCGGCGCGTTCGCCGACCTGCTCTTCGCGCTGGCTCCCGGTGAAGTGACCGCGCCCGTCGAGACCCCCATGGGCTGGTTCATCGGCACCGTGGTGTCAAAGAAGGCCCCCGAGCAGCGCCCGCTCGAGGCGGTGAAGAAGGAAATCGCCGCTCAGCTCTTCGTGAAGGAAAAGGCGAAGGCGCTGGCGAAGGCCGACGCCCAGAAGGCGCTCGCCGAAGTGAAAGCCGGCAAGAAGCTCACCGAGCTGTTCCCCGCCGGCAAGAACGAGGGTGGCCAGTTCGCCGCCGAGCAGAAGCCGGAGTCGAAGGAAACGGGCGAGTTCAACTCGAGCTCCGAAGAGATTCCGATGCTGGGCAAGGAGCCCGCCCTCAAGAAGACCATCTTCGACATGAAGGCCGCCGCGCCCATCGATCAGGTCCTGCCCGTGGGCGACACCCTGGTGGTGGCCGTGGTCGATGAGCGCAAGCAGCCCAGCGACGCCGACTTCGAGACCCAGAAGACGCAGCTCAAGACCGAAGCGGTCAAGGGCAAGCAGTTCGAAGTGCGTGAAGGTTTCCTCAAGTCGCTCAAGCAGGTCGGCACGGTCGTCACCAACGATTCGGCCATCAACAAGGTGATCGGCGACAGCTGATTGACCGATCTGTCTCCCTCTCCCCGAGGGGGAGAGGGTCGGGGAGAGGGCCAAAGAACATGCAGCTCACCCTGGCTTCTGCTTCACCCCGCCGCCGCGAACTGCTGAGCCACCTTGGGATCTCCTTCCAGGTGGCCCCGGCCGATCTCGACGAGACGCTCCTCCCCGGAGAAAAGGCCGCGGCCTACGTGGAGCGCCTCGCGCGAGCGAAGGCCCATGGCACCGGGCTCATTCTCGCCGCCGACACCTCCGTCGTCCTCGACGATCAGGTGTTGGGCAAACCCGGCCGCGACGCCGTGCTCGGTGCCGAGATGCTGCGCAAGCTCTCGGGCCGCTCGCACCAGGTGATGACGGGCATCGCGGTCTCGAGCCTGGCAGGCGTGCGCTCGCAGGTCGTCACCTCCGAAGTGTTCTTTCGCCGGCTCTCCGAATCGGAGATCGCCTGGTACGTGGGCACCGGTGAAGGCGCCGACAAGGCGGGCGGCTACGCGCTGCAGGGCCGCGCCGGGGCCTTCATCACCCAGATCGTCGGCAGCCCCAGCAACGTCATCGGCCTTCCGCTGGTGGAGACGGTGGCGCTGCTGCGCTCCGCCGGCCTCAAGCTTCCGATGGACGGGAAATGATCGACAAGGCCACGCTCGCAGCGAACTTCGCCGCGCTCGAGGTCAGGTTGGTCGCCGCCTGTACGAAAGCGAACCGGCCCCGCGCGTCGGTTCAGCTGGTGGCCGTCAGCAAGCTGCACCCACCCGAGGCCATTCGTTTGGCGTGGGAGCTCGGCCACCGCGATTTCGGCGAAAACTACGCCCAGGAGCTGCGCG
>JAYVNA010000897.1:0-2644 GCA_043758715.1 Archangium sp. | reverse complement strand
CGCGGCGTACCGGGTGCGGAGCTGCGCCGAGGCGAGCGCGGTCACCACCTCGCGGCCATCACCGACGCGCGTCTTCACGTGAATGCGCCCTTCGAACGGAGCGACCCGCAGCAGCCCTTCGACCTGGCCCTTGGGCGACCGCTGGTCGAGCCAGAGCAGCGCCATGTTCGGCCCCACCTCGAGACCCAGCATGCGCTTCATCGGAAAGTCGATCACCACTGCGCCCCTGGCCACCAGGTGATGAGGGCTGAGAGTGCCGCCGATGCCGAGCGCACGGAGCGCAGGGTCGGTGTCCACCATCATCCACTTCGAGGTGGTGGTGAAGGTGCCCAATTGCAACGGCAGCTCCGCGACCCGATGCCCCTCGAACTCGGTGGGCTCGACCTCGAGTGACTTGATGAACCAGTCCTGCAGCGTGGTCTGCGCGGCCGCGGTGTCGACGACGAGCAGCGTGGGCTTGCCGCCGATCGTCACCTGCACCACGGGCGCGCGGCCGGGCTCGAGCGTGAGCGGCACCTCCCACACCGCGGCAGGCACGGGGTCAGGAGGGGTGACGGTCTTGCAGGCGAAGACGACGACGAGCGGGAACAGCCACGACAGGCGGAACATGGGTCCCGTGTAGCTCACAGCCCGTCGAGGAGTCCCATTCGATCCTTCAGGCGCAGCACCCGCCGGCAACTCTCCTCCAGCTGCTTCTTCGCGGCCGGGTCGCTCTCGGACAGTCGCGAGAGAATGCCGATGTAATCGATGCCCTTGTTCCAGTCGGGAGGGGCGGTGGTGAGCAGCAGGTCGTTGCCCGCGAGAAACGACTTCACCAGCACGTCTTCACTCGATCCGCCGATCGCATCAGCGAGCAGCGCGATCGAGATGTCGTCGGTCACCGCGAGCCAGTCCTGCTCGTGCACGCGCGCCACCAGCTTCGAGCTCAAGATCGCCGGTTTGTCGTCGATCGCCGCGTACACGACGTTGGCGAGCATCACGCCGCCCAAAGCTTCCTTTGCCCGCACGAACACGCCGGCTTCCGCGAAGACGCGCTCCTGCGGCCAGTCGCTGGTCACCAGGGCGTGATCGCTGTCTCCATCGGTGTCGCCGTAGCCGGGAAAGTGTTTGCCGATCGGCACCACGCCGGCCTCGAGCAGCCCGCGCGAGTACGCCACCGACTTGCGGACCACCACGTCGGGATCTCCGCTGAAGCTGCGGCCATTGCGTTCCATGTGGCCCGAGGGCGCGACGTCGAGCACCGGTGCGAGGTTGAGGTTGAGGCCGACCGCCTTCATCGCTTCGCCCACCCGGCGGCCCCAGCGCTTCACGTCGGCGTCTTCCATCAACGCGAGCTCGCGGGCCGACGGCATGGTGCGCAGCGAACGCACGCTCTTCATTCGATTCGACGGACCGCCTTCCATGTCCACCGAGATGAAGGGCGGAATCTTCGCGCGCACCCGGGCCGCGTCGATCTTCTCCTTGGCCTTGGCGATGTTCTTGAGCGAGTTGCCGACGAAGAGAATTCCGCCGACTTCGACCGGGCCCACGCGATCGATCTGCGGGTAGGCGAGGATCAACTGGCCGCAGCGCTCGCGAGTGCTGAGCGAAGTGAGCACGCGTTCCACCCGAACGTCGTCGACTTTGCGACTGAGCGGCTGGGTGTTCAGGCGCTGACTGGGGATGCCCGCGTCTTCATCGAGAACACCTGCATCAGCAGCGAGGACGGCGAGAACGACGAGCGGCAGCACCTGCTCAACGTACCAGCGATTCGCCAACCCCTCTTCTCAGCGCGCTGCCCCTTCGGGGGAGAGGGAGACAGGAATTTGCCTGGTGCCGATTTTCACCACCAGCCCGCCGTCGACCTCCTCCAGGCGCTCAGCAAGTTGAAACTGCGCCTCCCGGGAGAAGCGGGCGAGGGCCTTGCCTTCCTTCACCTTCGCCACCAGCACGCCTTCGTCGTCTTGCGCGAGGGTGGAGAGGTCGAGCCACTCGGCCGTGCGATCCGACAGGCGCACCGAGAGCCGTTCATCTGGCGTCTCGTCCACCGCGACCACCATGAACGCGCAGTGCTCGACGGTGACGAAGCACCAGTCGTTGCCGAAGTGCAGCTCGTACCTGCCCTCGTCATTGACGCGCAGCCCGCGGTTGAAGGCCTCGATGATGTTCGGGTGCTCGACCAGCGCATCGTCGTGCCACCACCGGCCTGCGCGATCGACCCGAAGGCCACTGTCCTCACGCGTGTGCCAGCGCGGCGTGTTCATTACCAACCTCGAACCAACTCGGTGTAGCCGCGAAAGCCGACGGCCCCCCAGAAACTAACGAGCACCGAGAGCAGCGCCAACGTCATCGGCAGGGGCTTCTTCCAGCTCCATCCCCCGAGCGGAATCAGCATCAGCAGCCAGGGCGTGTAGTCGAGGCTGAAGCGGAACCCGAACTGCGCATACCCGGTGTTCTGGTACGCGAGGCCGGGCAACATGCAGGCGAGCAGGGTGAGCAGCACCGGCGCCAGCAGCCGCGGTGAGTCCTTCGCGGTGAGCCACTGCCACGCACTGAAGACGATGAAGGCGAGCACCAGCGCGAGGAGCAGCCACAAGGCCGCGGGCCGCCAACCGATGGGCGGCTCTCCGGGAGGTGCGGGCAGCGCCGTGAATATCGAGGAGGC
>JAYVNA010000896.1:0-8330 GCA_043758715.1 Archangium sp. | reverse complement strand
CACCGCGGCTGGCGAACTTCTTGGCCACCGCCACCACGAAAGGCAGGTTGGAGCGAGCCAGGTGCGTACGCGCCGCTTCATCACCCTTCCGGGCGCGCTTGCTCAGCTCGTATTCTTCTTCGCGGGTCAGCTGCTTGTGACCGCCGAGGTTTCGCAGGTAACTCGACAGGCCGTCACGTTCAGTCGTTTTCATCGTCTTCTCTCTTTCGCTGAACAATGTTTGTTCAGAGTTGTAGAGAAGATGCTCGCTGACGGATTCGGTTTCGAAGAAAGACATGGGTGCCTCCCCGGGTGGTGGGGTGAGGCCTCCCATCGATTTCAGCACGCGTCCCGGTTCCGCTCAAACCCTCGGTCTCACAGCGTTTTCGGCTCGTCAGGGAAGACCTTGCCCCGATTGAGAATGGCCAAGGGGTCGAACATGACCTTGAGCCTTCGCTGCAGGGCAATCAGTTGCTCCGACTGCTCCAATGAGAGGTACTTTTTCTTGGCAATTCCGATCCCGTGTTCGCCGGAGATGGTGCCCCCGAGGCGAACGGTCTCTTTCATCAGCTGCTCCAGCGCCTGTTCCACCCGGGGCCGATCAGCGGGCGAACGGTACAAAACGTTGGTGTGCAGGTTGCCGTCGCCGGCGTGGCCGTAGGTGGCCACGGTGAGCCCGAGGTCCTGCCCGATCTTCTTGAAGCGCTCGATGGCTTCAGGAACGCGCGAGCGGGGCACCACGATGTCTTCGCTGAACTTGTACTTCTGCAGCTCGCGCAGGGCCGGAGAGACCATGCGCCGGGTCGCCCACAGCTTCTCGCGTTGATCCCGATCGACCGCGATCTGCGCGTCGAGGCCCCCGTTTTGGGAGGCGATCGCGGCGAGCAGGTTGAGCTCGGCGAACACGCCCTCTTCGGTGGTGCCGTCGATCTCAGCGATGATCACCGCGCCTGCGCCGGGGGGAAATGGAACGCCCTTCCCCGCCACGGCCGCCAGCGCCACGTCATCGAGCAGCTCGAGGCAGCGCGGCAGCAGCCCGCCCAGGAGCACCGCGTTGACCGCGCGGGCGGCGGTGAGCACGTCGGCGAAGGGAATGAGCGCGGTCATCACCACCCGGGGCCGCGGCAGCAGCTTGACGGTGATCTCGGTGGCGATGCCCAGCGTGCCTTCGGAACCGACGAACAGCCCGACCAGATCGTACCCGGCGACGCCCTTGATGGTCTGGCGCCCCACCCGCACCAGCTCGCCATCGGGCAGCACCCACTCGAGCCCAAGCACGTAATCGCGGGTGACGCCGTACTTGAGCGCCGAGGGGCCGCCCGCGTTCTCGGCGATGTTGCCGCCCAGCGAGCAGTTCGGCGCGGAGTTGGGATCGGGCGGGTAGAACAACCCCTGCGCTTCGACCGCCTTCTGGAAGTCGCCCAACACCACTCCGGGCTGCACGGTGGCGGTGAGATCTTCCGGGCGAATGGCGAGGATCTTGTTCATCCGCTCGAGCGAGACCGACAGCCCGCCGTTGATGGGCAACGAGCCTCCGCTCTTGCCGGTGCGAGCGGCGACGGGCGTCAGGGGCACCCGGTGCACGTTGCAGGCGCGCACGATGCGCTGCACTTCAGCGGTGTCTTTCGGGAAGACCACCAGCTCCGGGCGGAAGTCGCCCTGGTCTGATTCATCGTGGCCGTAGGTCGCGAGGCTGGTCTCGTCGTCGCGAAGCTCGAGACCCGCGAGATCGGCGCGGAGGGCGTCGAGGTTCATGGCGCCACGCCGCGATCGATGCGGTGCCAAAGCTCGGCGCGCAGGGCCTTTTCTCTCAGCACCCCTTCGTAGGCTTCAGACCAGGTGACCGCGGCGTGTTGCTCTTCACCGCGCAGGCGGAAGCAGGTCTGCTCGGCGCGAATGAGGCAGGCCGCGCCCTGGGTGCCCAGCTCTTCTTGCAACGCGAGCGCGACCTGGCGGGCCAGCTCTTCTTGCAGCACCAGGCGATGGGCGAACACGTCGACGAGCGCCGACAGTCGGCCGAAGCCGACCACTTCGCGGCCCGGCACGTACGCGAGGTGCGCCACGCCGGAGTACGGCATCAGGTGATGCGGGCACATGGAACGGAAGTGGAGATCGGTCACCACCACCAGCTCACGCTCGGACTTCTTCGAGACGGGAAACCGGTCGGCCAGCGCGCCCCCGGGGGTCTGCGCGTAGCCCGCCAGGAACTCCTCGGACCACGCTTCGGTCACCCGCCGCGGAGTTTCCTTGAGGTTGGGTTCCTCGAGGTCGAGCCCCGCCGCGCGCAGGAAATCAGAGATGGCTCGCTGCATCGCAGCGCGGTCTGGCCCTTTGCGCGGCTTGCGCGTGCTCACTTGCGGTACGTAACGCAGTACTCCGGGGTCTCCCACAGCATCAGCTCTTCGAGGCCAGGCACCAGCGGCTCGAGGCGTTCCCACATCCACACGATGATGTTCTCGGCGGTCGGGTTCTCGACGATGTCGTTGAGGTAATAGTGATCGACCTTCACCAGCGCCTGATCCCACACGGTCTTCTTCACCTCGTCGAAGTCACGGATCATTCCGTCCTTCGGCTGGGGCCGGCCGGCGAGCGTGACGCGCAGCACGTAGTTGTGACCGTGCAGCCGCTTACAGGGCCCGTCGTAGAACGGGAGCATGTGCGCGGCACTGAAGTGAAAATCGACTGAGAGCAGCATCTTCATGACCGGGCGGGCCGTACACCCACCGCCCGCCCCGAACAAGCCGTTCAAAAGAACCGGACAGGCTCCGGACGGGTCAGTGAGGTGACCGGTACGTCGACCTCGGTCTCATCGGTGTAGATGAAGGCGGGCCTGTCGATGCATAAAAAACTCTGCTCGATCTCGGTGGGGTTCTCGTAGCGGTGGGGAAAACCCCGCGGCCAGGTGTGCGCCACCCCCGCTTCCACGGGCTTGCCCTGCAGCAGAAAGCCGCTGCCCAGGGTCAGCTCTGATTCGTCGAGCTGGTGGTGCACGTGGGTGGGGAGCACGGTCCTGGGGCTGATGCGCTCGCGGTACACCCCGCACTCCCTGGTCTCGAAGATCACGTCGACGAAGCCGAACTTCTTCGACTCGATCTTCAAGGGAAAGTCCGAGCGCTCACGGTGAATCTCGAGGGTCGGCACCGCGGCGCCCGAGAGCGCCACCAGCTTGGAAAGCTGCACGTCGACCTCTTCCACCTGCGGCCGGGGCACGTCGGCGCTCGGAGGCGCCAGCACCCACGCGGCCACCGCTTCAGCTGCCGATTCCAGCAGGCGAAAGCGGGTGGCGGTGAGAATGAAGCGCAGCTCACCCAACAGGCGGGCGTAGTCGACCGTCTGCACCAGCTTTCCGTGGTGCGCGGCCTCGCGGGTGTCGAAGTGCAGCGTGACCGCGAGCTCGACCGGCTGCGGAGTGTTCCGCTCGAAGTCGAACAGACCCACGATGCAGTCGAAGCGCATGCCGCGCAGGGAAAGTCTGTCGAGTTGCCGCTTCATGTTTCGGGTCGCTCCATTTCTTTCATGAGGGCGTTTGCCTTCCGCCCTCATCCCACTTCATGAGGGCGTTTGCCTTCCGCCCTCATCCCACTTCATGAGGGCGTTTGCCTTCCGCCCTCATCTTCAGGCAACGCTCAGGCCGCCATCGACCCGCAGTGTCTGGCCGGTGATGTAAGGGGCCTGCGCGAGGAACACCACAGCGTCTGCGACGTCTTCCGGCCGGCCCTCGCGCCGCAGGGGAACGCGGTTGAGCATGTCGCTGCGCTGCCCGGTGCTGGTCTGCGCCGCCATCGCCACCGGGCCCGGCGCCACCGCGTTGACCCGAATCGCAGGGCCCAGCTCGAGCGCCCAGGCCCGGGTCAGCTGATCGAGGCCGGCCTTCGCCGCGAGGTAGTGCGCGAAGAAGTGCGTGGGCGTGTACGCGTGCGTGACAGCCATGTCGGTGATGTTCACCACCGCCCCGCTCCCGCTCGCCTTGAGCAGGGGCACCAGGGCCTGGGTGAGCATGAAGGGCGCCACCAGGTTCACCGAGAGCATGTGCTCGAGCTTCACCCGGGTGATGTCGGCGAAGTCGGCGTGTTCGTAGGTGGCGGCGCTGTTGACCAGCAGGTTCAGGCTTTGAATGCGGCTGGCGAGCTGCTGGGGACCCTCGGCCTGGGACAGATCGGCGGCCTCCACCCGGGCCTCGCGCCCGAGGGCCTTCAGCTCGGCCACCACTGCGGCGGCCTCTTTCACCGAACGGTTCGCGTGAACGATCACGTCGAAACCCGCGCGGCCGAGCGCGAGCGCGATCGCCCGGCCCACGCGAATTCCACCCCCGGTGACGAGCGCGGTCGGCATCGAAGTCAGCGAACGACCTTCACGTTGAACGTCGTTTTCAACGTGCCGTAGAGCCGCGCCCACAGCGGCAGGTACTGCTCGATCGCGCGCGCACCGGTGAGATCGCCCACGTCGATCACCTCGTCGGCCTTCCAGCCGAAGGCCGTGAGAATCGACTTCACCTGGGTCTTCGCGGCTTCATCGTTTCCGGCCACGAAGGTGTGGTGTGAGTCGTCGAGCTGGCGCGGGTTCACCATCAAGGCGGCCGGCATGGTGTTGAGCGCCTTGACCACCTTCGCCCTGGGCACCGCCCGCTGAATCGATTCGGCCAACGAGTCGGTGTTGGAAACGAAGAGGAAGGGCGGGAAGCCCTTGGAGAAATCGAGCGGGTTCGAGATGTCGACCACCGTCTTGCCCGCCGCGTTTTCTTCGCCCGCCATCCTGAACGCCTCGACGCTGCCGGCGCCCAGGGTGGCGTTGAAGATGATCTCTCCGAACTTCGCGGCTTCGGCGAAGGTGCCAGCGCTCGCCTTCGCGCCCGCCTTCTTCGCCCAGGCGGCGGCCTTCTCGTTGTTCGCGGTGCGGCTGCCCATCTTCACTTCATGACCCAGCTCGACCAGCTTCGAGCCGATGGTCTCTCCGACGCCTCCAGTGCCAAACACAGCGATCTTCATGCGGTGACTCCGTGGGTTGGGAAGGAACGGCGGGCGAACCGTAATCGATTCAGCCTGCGCGACGACGGGCGAAGATCCGCCCTCCCTCTTCTTTGACTTCGAAGCACTCGACCTTCGCGCCCTCGGGGAAGAACGCCTTGCCGTCGCGCACGTCGAAGCACCACGCGTGCAGCGGGCAGTACAGGTGATGGCCCTGCAGATCGCCGCGGCCCAGTTCGCCGTTGCGGTGAGGGCAGATGTTGTCGATCGCGTAGGCGACGCCCTCGACCCGCACCAACGCGAGCTCGCGGCCTTCGGCCTTCACCACCAGGCGCGCGCCTTCGGCCAGTTCAGAAGAAGCGAGGAGATCGACGAACACTCACTTCACCGCGGCGCTGACGACCTTGAATTCGGGGCCACCGGCCTTCCCGAGTGCGTCGAAGAGCGCCGCCTCGATCGTGGTCAATTGCGCGCCCGCTTCGCGGCAGAGCGAAAGGCCGGTTTCGCAATCGATCGCCGTTCGCGAGAGCACTGCATCGGCCGCCACGAAGGGTGAGCGACCCGATTCGGCGAGCGCCCGGACGGTCTGAAAGACACAGACGTGGGACTCCATGCCCACGACGAGCACGCTGGTGCGCCCCGCCAGTTGCTGCAGCACCTCGGGGAGCAGCGCGGAGAACTCGAGCTTCTCCACGGGCTTCACTTCAGGAATGAGTTCCCTCACCGTCGTGATCGTCGGCCCGAGCCCCCTGGGATACTGCTCCGTCAACACGATCGGCAGGCCGAGCGCCTTCGCGCCCATGATCGAGGCTCGAATTCGATTGAGCACCCGCTCGAGGCGCTCGGGAGGCATCGCCGCGCCAAGCCGTTCCTGCACGTCGACCACCAGCAGCGCGCCGGCAGACTGGATGAATCGGTGCGTCATACCGCGTAGCCCATCGCCCCCGACTTCTCCGGCGCGTCAGGGTCGATCATCACGTTCACGCACGCGACCGTGTTCGACTTGACGGCGCGCTCCAGGGCCCCGCGAATCTGCGAAGGCTCGGTCACCAGCTCACCCCACCCGCCCATCGCCTTGACGATCTCGTCGTAGCGGGTCGGCGCGAGCAAGGTGGCCGGCGACTTGTCGATGCCGAACAGCTGAATCTGCGGCACGCGAATCTGTCCCCAGGCCGCGTCGTTGCCGACCACGATCACCATCGGCAGCTTGAACCGGATCGCGGTCTCGAAGTCGAAGCCGTTGAACCCGAACGAGCCGTCGCCCTGAATGATCCAGATGGTGCGATCGGGGTAGAGCGACTTGGCCGCCAGCGCGAACGGAGCGCCCACGCCGAGGCAGCCCAGCGCGCCCGGGTCGAGCCAACGGCCCGGCTTCTTCACCTCGAGCACCTTGGCAGCCATCGCCACGTAGTTGCCGCCGTCGCAGATGAACATCGGGTCGCCGCTCGAGTTGGCGACGTCGTTAATCTCCTTCGCCAGGCGGTAGTGGTGAATCGGCTTGTCGTCGGTGAACCACTTCGCGATCCCCGCGACCTTCTTCTTCTCGGCTTCCCGCAGCTTCGCCAGCTGCGCAGACCTGTCGGCCCTGGGGAGCGCCGCGGTCAGCTGCGAGAGCGCGAGCCCCACGTCGGACACCATGCCCACCTCGACTGCGCGGTTGCGGCCGATCTCCTGGGGGTCGATGTCGATCTGAATGATCTTCGAGTCGGCGCTGAAGGTCGGCTCACCGCCGTAGTTGAGGCGGAAGTCGAAGGGCGTGCCGACCACCATCACCACGTCGGCGCCCGTGAGCGCGTCTTTGCGCGTGTGCTGAAAGAACGACGGGTGCTCGGCGGGCAGGCACCCGCGGCCCGAGCCGTTGAGGAACACCGGAATGCCGGTCTTGTCGCAGAAGGCCTTCAGGTCTTCGGTGGCGTTGTCCCAATAGACCGAGCCGCCGCAGATCATCGCGGGGCGTTCCGCGTGGGCCAACAAAGCCGCCGCCTTCTCGATCTGCCTGGGGTCCGGCGCGATGCGCGCGGTGGTGCGGTAGTTCTCAATGGGCGCGAGCGTGTCTTCATCGGCGAAGTCGCACAGCACGTCGAAGGCGAGTTCGAGGAACACCGGGCCCGGGCGACCGGTGAGCGCGGTGCGGAAGGCCTTGGCGAAGTACGAGGGAATGAGATCGGGCCGGGGCACCCGATCGCTCCACTTGGTGATGGTCTTGAACAGCTCGATCTGCGGCATCTCCTGCAGCGAGCCGCGGGTCTGGTTGGCGATATGTGCCGCGCCGCCGATGAGGATCATGGGCGAGTTCGCGAAGAACGCGTTGGCCACGCCCGTGAGCGCGTCGGTGACGCCCGGGCCCGCGGTGACGATGGCGACGCCTACGCCCCGGGTCAGGCGCGCGTAAGCGTCGGCGGCGTGCGCGGCGGCCTGCTCATGGCGGGTGTCGACGATCTGAATGCCTTCCTCGACCAGGCCCACGTAGATGGGCGCGATGTGCAGGCCAGAGAGCGTGAAGACGTGCTTCACGTTTTCCTTCTTGAGCATCTTCGCGACGAGCTGACCGCCAGTGAGCATTGCCATGGTGGTCACACCGAAGAACAGACGGCGCTGCGATGCAATCGCCAGTTGCCGAAATCAAATGGGCAGAACGCAGTGGGCCTTACGGGCCCCCGTGGAGCCGCCCCAACGAACAGTCGGCGTCACACCGTGCCTTCGGGCCCTCGAGCTCGCGCAGGAACGACGCCCGGGCGCGATAGACATTGTGGTTGCTGATTGCTGCCGGGGCGGTGAGAACTCCGTCCCATGAACTTGGTCACTCCGCCTGGCGGTTCCGTTCGATGAGCCTCACCGAGAAAGAGCGGGCCGACCTGTTTCACGCGTTGACGTGGGACGCGAAGCGCTTCGGCCAGGATCTCGCCGACACCGCCTACGCACGCGGCCTTGCGGTCACGAACAAAGACGACGGCACCACCAAGGCGATCCCGATCACCGCGACCCCGGTGATCATCGACGAGCCCGAGCTGCGCCGCCGGCAGGAACTCGCCACCCGCATCGCCTCGGCCACCTTGAAGATGTCGCGCGCCGTGCTCGCCAACCCCGAGCGCAGTGAGCTGGTGCTCGGCGGCCTGTCGCCGCTCGAGAAGGGCTTCGCGGTCACCACCTTCGAGCAGCTCGAGACCCTCGTCACCACCCGCGTCGACTTCTTCGTGGGCCAGACCGTCAGCGCGTTGGAAGTGAACGCCACCATTCCCGCGATGCAGGGCTATTCGGACATCGCCGCCAACACCTTCCTCGAGGTCGTCGGCCGCACCTGGGGCGCACCCGATCACGTGATCGCCGGCTGGCAGGCGCGCAACGGCAGCAATGCCCTCGCCCTCTACCGGGCGCTGCTCGATGGCT
>JAYVNA010000895.1:0-8335 GCA_043758715.1 Archangium sp. | reverse complement strand
ACGCCACGTACGGACAGTTCAGTTTGTCGCCGTTCAAGACCCGCGTGCTGCTGCAGGCCCGCGCTTTCTTCTAGAGGAGAAGCACCATGGCGTTGATCAGCTTGAAGGGCATTACGAAGGCGTACCAACTGGGGCGCACCTCGGTGCCGGCGCTGCGCGGAATCGACCTCGACGTCGAGGCAGGCGAGTTCACGGTGGTGATGGGGCCGTCTGGCAGCGGCAAGACCACCCTGCTCAACATCATCGGGCTGCTCGATCGCGCTGACGCGGGCTCCTTCAAGCTCGATGGTGAAGAGCTCGCGGGGCGCGACTTCAACGACATGGCGTCGCTGCGGAACCGCAAAATCGGGTTTATCTTTCAGAGCTTCAACCTCATTCCCGTGCTCGACGTCTCGGAGAACATCGAGTTCCCCTGCCTGCTGCGGAAGGAAGACCGAGGGGCGCTGCGAAAGCGGGTCGAGCTGCTTGCTGAAGAGGTGGGGCTGACGAGCGTGCTCAAGCACCGGCCAGACGAGCTCTCGGGCGGTCAGCGGCAGCGGGTGGCGATCGCCCGGGCCCTGGTGACCCAGCCGGAGATCGTGCTGGCCGACGAGCCGACCGCGAACCTGGACAGCGCTACCAGCGAGCAGATTCTGCAGCTGATGGAGCGGCTGAACGCCTCCCGCGGGGTCACCTTCCTGTTCAGCACCCATGATCCGCGGATCATGAAGAGGGCGAAGCGGGTGGTGCTGATGGCAGACGGGAAGCTGGTCGATGGCACCTCGGCGGCGAAGTCCGAGGTGGCGGCGGTGTCAGGTCTCGATCATTCTTGACGACTTGGGGGGCGTGGGGCACAAGCAGCGCCGCTTCACGTAGGTCCGCCCAAGTAGCTCAGTTGGTAGAGCAGGGGATTGAAAATCCCCGTGTCGCTGGTTCGATTCCGGCCTTGGGCACTTTAATTTCCTGAAAGTGCTGCTGAGTGCGCGTCTCAGTGGTCTCAGGGAAACTCGCACGACCCTCGCCCGAGACCGCGGCAGAGCGACAGCGGCTCGGATGTGGCGTGAAGGAATCGCGAGTGATCTTCTTTACTCGTGGCGTCAAGGTCGTTCCAGGTGCGCGAGCAACTCTGCAACGGCGCCGACTGCGCGCAGCTCACTCGCCTCCCGGCTGGCCTCGGACGTGAAAGCGGCGTACTGCTTCGGACCGATCTGGTCGCGATCAGCGAAGTCGGCTTTCAGACGGCGGAGCGCGTTCTTCGCCTTCGGGTGATCGAAGACCTTCGATGCGCGGATTTCGGCGGCGAGTTCGACCTGGCCGCCAGGCCAGCACTCGCAGAGCCATACGATGTCGTAAGCGTCTTTCGGCTTGTCGCGCCGCTCGAGCGCATCGACCTTCGAAGCCAGCCAACTCAGCGGACCGGCAACCTGAAACTCGAACTGGAGCTTTCCGCCCCTCGGCAAGGTCACCTGCCGCTTCGCTGAGCGAGTGTCGGCGGCGATCAAATCGCCAACGTCGATCACCAGCGCAGAGAGCTTCCCGGCCACGGGTCCACCCGGTCGATGAAGATCGCCAGGCCGCTTCGAGCCATCGGCTGGGATGGGGCAGAGGAACTCGACGACCAACTTCTTGCCCGTCTTCCTCCACCTCCAGGACACCGGCTTCGAGTCTTCACGCAGGACCTCGAACCCAGCGGCCTCCAGCCCCTTCTGCAGGTTCTCATAGTGGCCGACGTCTCCCGCGAGCAGGTTCACGCTCATGCACATGTCGAGGTCGAGCGTGCCGATGTGCGGCTCCAGGCCCGGCTCTACCTGCGGAACCAGCAGCGCCGGCGCGAGCCCACCGATGATGGTCAGGTGCCCGCCCGGAAACGAGAGCGCCCGCGCTACCTCGGCTGCCTGGTCGAGGATCAGCGGAACGAGGCTCGGGTCGTAGTCAGACTTAGTAACCAAGCACGGCCTCCCGGAGCTGCTGCGCGACGTCGTCTCCTCGTGGTTCTCGCATGCAGTCGAGCCAGGCGCAGATGGGATTCCCGACTCGCAAGCCGCGGACCTCGCGCGGAATGACCTCTCCCCAACGGGCCTTGTCGACGACCAACGAGACGTTCGCGCCGGACTCGGCCGGCTCCGCACTGAGACGTTTCACGGCGTCCTCAATGGGAAGGTCGCGAGCGATGCGAACCATCGTTCTCGGGATGCTGGTCGCGCTCGCCGATGGACCACCCAGGAGCATCGCGGCCGCGGCGCCGGAGATCACGGCCTGCGCACCAAGGGCGGAGCTGACCTTCTGCCAGAGGTCCTCTGGTTTCCTCGCGTACACGAACACCGAGACGGAAACCGGACGGCGCTGGCGCATCGCCGTGTCGCGAAGAAAGTCAGCGACACCGGAGCGATTGGCGAACGAGCGCACCGTCTGGGGTCCTCGACCCGCCCGACGCACGAAGCCAGCCTCCTCGAGCACCCTCAGCGTCTGATGCGTCTGGCCGAGCGACGCAGCGCCCCGCTTCGCGAGAATCGCGATCGCCAGGCAGGTGGGGTCGAGGAGTGCCGCCATCGCGACGCGCATTCCCGCGGGCCCGAGGCGGAGCGTTGCGGGCGACGAGGGTTCCGGCCGCTGCTCACGCCTACGCTTCTCGACGTGCACCAGGACCGAGGGCGCGACGACGTGAAGGTACCCGGCGGTGTCGATGTACGAAGCTCCCTGCTCCTCGAGAGCAACCCGCTCCACCGGGGTCGACCGGCTGAGCGTGAAGAGCGTGAGGCCTTCGCGCGGAGCACGCTGCTTCGTCAGCCACGGAGGCCCATCGACAACGGTGACGGGCAAGCGGCGGTTGCCGGTTTGGATCCAGGCATGCCCACCTTGGCTGGCCCGCAGCCACTCCGGGTGGTCGACCCATCCAACCAGCGGTTTCGGAAGAAAGACCCGGGGGGCCATTTTCGGCATACGTCAGTTTTCGATGAAAATCGAAAAACGTCAAATTCCGAAATTAGGGCGAACTGCTTCGCGCCCAGTGCGTCCTATTTTCGGTTTCAGCCTATTTTCAGTTCACACCGAAAATGACCCGATGACCGCCTGCTGGATGTAGGACAAGGTCGGTCGCACTGCAGGATCCGCATTGGGAGCTCAGCCCTTCTGATGCACAAACATAAAATCTGGCTTAAGATTCGTGCATGGCCGCAGCCTCGCCCAATCGCCCGGAATGGGACCGTCTCTACGAGACGGCAGCGGCTCAGGCCGGCCTATTCACGACCCAGCAGGCGGCCGAGGCAGGGTACTCGCCACAGCTCCTGGTGCACCACGTCCACAGCCGGAAGGCCCTGCGACTTCGCCGTGGGATCTACCGGCTCGTGCACTTCCCCGCGGGCGAGCACGAGGAACTGATCGCCGCCTGGCTCTGGTCGGAGAGGGAGGGAGTCGTATCGCACCAGACGGCGCTCGCGCTCCACGAGCTGTCGGACGCCCTGCCCGCTCACGTGCATCTCACGCTGCCCAGCGCATGGCGGCGGAGACGCTTCAGGGTGCCGGCGGACATCGTGCTCCATCACGACGACGTGCCGCTCGCGGATCGCGCTTGGTTCGGGGCAGTGCCCACCACCAACCCCACGCGGACGCTGAACGACTGTGCCCGCGCAGGACTCTCGCCAGAGTTCCTGAAGCAGGCGGCGCAACAGGCGCTTCGCCGTGGCCTCGTCAGGAAGGCCGAGCTCGTCGCCGTCAAGAAGGCACTCGCGCCTTTCGGAGGGCTCGCCGCATGACCGCCCGCACGTACTCCTCCCCTGAAGCCTTCACGCAGGCCCTCGAGCAGCGGCTCCGGGCGTCGGCGAAGACGGGGGCCCTTTTCGCGCGCAAGCGGCAGCTCCTGGTGTTCGACCGTTTCCTCGCCCGCATCGCCGCGGTGCTCGGCGATGCCGCGACGCTCAAGGGCGGGCTTGTGCTCGAGCTCCGACTCGAGCGCGCCCGCACCACGAAGGACGTCGACTTGAGAATGATGGGCTCGCCGAAGGACGTGCTCTCCAGACTGCAGGACGCCGGCCGTCGGGACCTCGGCGACTTCATGACCTTCGAGGTGAATCCCGACGCTGACCATCCCGAGATTCAGAATGATGGCCTGCAGTACGAGGGGCTTCGTTTCCGCAGCGAGTGCAAGCTCGCGGGGAAGCTTTACGGCCAGCCGTTCGGCGTCGACGTGGCCTTCGGAGACCCCATGTTCGGCGAGCCCCGACGTGGTAGCGGCGGAGGACGCGCTCGCGTTCGCCGGCATCTCGCCTCCGATGCTGCGGCTCTATCCGGTCGAGACGCACCTCGCAGAGAAGCTCCACGCGTACACGATGCCTCGCACGCGCCCCAATACGCGCGTGAAGGACCTGCCCGACATCGCGCTCCTTGCGACGACCCAGCCCCTGGATGCGAAGCGCCTGAGAGAAGCTCTCGAACTGACCTTCGCCTTCCGCAAGACCCACCCGCTCCCCTCCAAGCTCCCGCTCCCGCTGGACGCGTGGGAACTCCCCTACGCGGCAATGGCTCGCGAAGACGGACTCGAGTGGCCGACCCTCGCCGACGTCACCAAGGTGGCGCAGGCGTTCATCGACCCTGTGCTCGCCGGCGGCTTGGACGCTGCGTGGCATCCCGGACGCTGGACCTGGGAATGATCGATGATTGCAACCAAGCCATTGAACGACGCGGGCGGTCGCGCGGTGCTTTCTCTTCCGGATGCTGAAGTCTTTGGCATGGCGCAGGCGGGAGCAGCCGAAATGCTGCGGCTTGTTCGCGCGAGCAAGTCGTCACATTTAGACAAGTTCTGACTTGGTCACTCCACCAACGAAATCGGCAGCCATGAAGGGCTTGGAAGCCCATGTCGCTGCGCCTTAGAAGGCCGAAAACGATGTCAGGGCGGAGTGCCTGCCTGCATCGGGAACGCGGGATACGGCTGCGCTCTTGGCTGCGCCGATGACGGGGGGCTGCACGCTGCCAGCATCGACTCCATTCGCTGATCGCGCGTTGCCTGGGCCGCGCCCTTCCGCTACGCGAGCGGCTTGGGCCCCTCCCGTTCCCTGCTCATGGTGGTCGCGTTGCTCGCTGGTGCTGGGCAGGCGAAGCCGCCGGACGCGGGCGTTCTGGGGACGTTCCGCGACGCGGGTGCGGGTAACGGCGACCCACTTCTACCCGCCCCACCGGTGTTGCGATCGAGGTCGGCGGCAGAGGCGTGCAAGGCGACCCCACGGCGACCGTTGTGTCGACTCGAGTTGCTGCTCGAGCGCATCGAGACCACTGTTCGCAAGTCGTCCGCTGTCGAAGCCCGCCATGGTTTGACGCAGGCTTACGTTCGGCTCGAGTTCGCCTGGGCCTTTGCTCGCCTGGGCGATCACGCGCGCGCGGAAGAGTTGGTCGCCGCTGCGCTCGTCGAGCTCAATCGCCAGCAAACGGACCCCGTCCACGCGCTTGCGACACGGCTCTACCTTCAGCGGGTCAGAGCGGCGCTCGAAGGCCGCCTGACCCCGACGCATGGCGCCGACGAGGCTGAGCTCACCTCCCTGGAGTCCATGGATCGCTACAAGATCGACCGGCTTCGGGGCGTCTCCGGCGTGGTCGAACCCTGGCAACGGCTCGATGCCATCACTGCGTTTTGGAAAACGAGGGTCGTCAGTTGCGATGACGCCGGCGTCGAGCTGAACGATCTCGCGCGCACTCGCGCCATCTCGAACCCCTCAGCGCTGGCCACTAAGGTCCAAAACCTGCTGCAAGGCACCCCGACTGACGACGTCATCAAGTGCGTGGTGGACGTTCTGCCGCGACTTCCAGCGTCTGACGCGCACGAGGTCCTGAATGCGCTGCCGACGAAGCTCGACGGGCTGACCGCCGAGTCACAACTGGGGTACCTCACCGACGCGCTCACGCTCGCGACCGCACTCGGTGACCGGGCTGCCTCGCTGGTGCTGTTGACGGCGATCGATGCCCGCATCCAGAGCGCGAACCCGGTGATGGTGAAAGCAGTGGTAAGCGCCGCCCTCGCTGCCTCGTGGGCTTCGAAGCGATTCTCCATCGACGATGCGGCGCGCCTGACGCGACTGAGCGAACTGGCCGGCTCCGACGAATGCCGATGTGCTCCCGTCTGCGCGTTGCTCCTCGACGCCGCGAACGCCCAGCAGCGATTCCTCGCGAATCGATCCAGCGAAGGTCAGGCCACGCTCCAACGGACCCTCGGCGCTCTGCGAGCGACCAAGCTGGTCCCGATGGACCTCGTTCCGGTCGAGCGGGCCGTGGGCGCGGCGATCGGAGCTGCGCCTTCATCGGTGCAGTGGAACTTGCTCGAGACGTTCGTCGACGGCCGGTACCCGGTGACAACAGACAGCTTCAACACCAACAGCCACTTCGCGATATCCGTCATCGGCTTCGTGGACGCACTGCTGGTGCCGATGGTCGCCGGTGAGGAACTCAGCGCGCGGTGACAGCCCCGTCGATACGGCACACCTGTGGAACGACGCGGTCGACCACCGACGATTCTCTGAGCGGAATCGGCAACCCAATAGGGATTGAAAATCTCTCTGTCGCCACGCTTACGGCCTGAATCCCGCCGCCGTCGCACGCGCGATCAACTCCGGCGGGAGCAGCGCCTCCATTTCGACGCCGACACGCCCCCCGGACCGTCTGAGCCGCCATTGGCCCACCATTCGCAAATCTCCTGAGAACCGGGCGCGCTTCCCCTCGACGAGGGAGTCGTAGGCCTTCAGGAGCCTCGCGGGAAACGCGTTCGTGGTGAGTTCGGCCCGCATCCTCTCGACCTCGCCCACCGCCCATCCTCTCTCTTGCGCGACGGCGATGTTCCACACCACGGTGGCGAAGCGCAGCGCGGCCTCGAAGTCCCTTTCGCTCGACCCGCTCTCGGCGATGAGCGGACCTGCGAAGTCGAGCAGCGTCTCGGAGATCTTCCGTCCGTGGCCCAGCGCACGGTCCAGGTCGTGGTTCCCAACGCGCGCGCCGTATTCGTCAAGCCCGAGCTCGCGCCGAAACTGCTTGAAGTCGTAGCCCGCCGGCTTCGGGCTCCGAGCCGCCATGTTCTCCATCTCCTTGAGCATCAGATGAATCGTAGGCACCGCGGCCGGATCAGAGATGGCCGCGCGGGGCGTGCGCCCATCGAGCAGGGGAATCTCGGTGTCGAGCCAGCCCCGGTAGACCTCCACCGTCGACGTCGAGGCCACCGACTGGCTGTCGATCATGAGGTCCCTCCCACCCCGCATCGTTGGCAACGGTTGCTCGGTGCGTCGCCGGTGCGTCGCGATCTCCTGCAGTGCCCCCGACACGCGTTCCTTCAGCGCGTCTGCACGCTCGCGCGAGTTGGTCGAGATGATGAGCTCGTCTTGGTCAGCCGCACTGAGCCGAGCACGGTGTTCTTCCAGGTCTCGTAGTTCGAGTTGCCTGCGCGGGTGAAGGTGACGTGAGCGCCGCGCGCGTCCTCGCCCGAGAGCTCGGCGCCTTCCAGCCCCGTGATTCGGGAGAGCGCCGAGGCGAACGCGCCGCGCTTGAGCGCAAACTCGTCCTCGAGCATCACCCGTCGTGCCCGTCCGTGTTTCGAACACGCGTTGGCGACGCCAGCTCGAGCGCGCGCGCACTGACGGCCTCGTCCCACGATTCCAGCAAACGCAGCGTCGTCGCCCACCCGGGCTCGAGCGCCGCTGCTTTCATTCCGCGCACGACCGCGTCTGCCTCACGTGGAGGCAAGGGCGAGAGGTGCGCCCCTCCGAGGAGGGACATGTCGGGGGCATCGACGATGCGCGCGAGCATCACGTCGCGAGGAGCCAGCGTCTGCGAGCCGCTTTTCTCCCGAACTGACCTTTGATCACCGGTCAGAAGGTTCATCAGTTCGAGGCCTCTCCCGGCTCGACGCGGAGCAGACGTCGCTCGTCCTGACCTACGACGGCGACATCTCTTTTGGCGGTGGTCTGTTCGAAGCTCAGCTTTGGCAGGGGAAGTGCGCGCGCTTCGAGCGAGTCATTCGGGAAAGAGCCTTCGACATCGGACCCGACGTCGACTGCGTCCACCCAAAGGAATTGCCTGCGCTGTGCCAATCCAGCCGTGGGCAGTGAGGCCGTGCGACGGGACTCAAACGGCACGACTCGCTCAGTCGCCTACTGATCGACGCAGGTCCCTTGCGAGGGCGAGCCGGAGATCGGCATGCATGACCCGCCGTCGATAACTGAGCAGCGGGGACACGCCATCGGTACGCAACCAGCGTCGAGAAATCGCTCGTTCAAGGCCACCAGGGGGCCACGCTTGATTCCTGATGCAGTGGGTTGCGACCAACGCTGCTGAGGAAGCGCCAGAAGCGGCGGCGGCATGGCGAAGTTCGGCGCCGCTGCAGGTT
>JAYVNA010000894.1:0-8359 GCA_043758715.1 Archangium sp. | reverse complement strand
CGCTGATGATGGAGATCTCGCTGTCGTCGATGGCGAAGGCACCCACGCTCGAAGACGGCCGCATCACCGAGGCCATGCTCTCGGGCCTGGGCATCGCGTGCGCGCTCATCTTCGCGTTCTCGCTGCAGTACGTGGCCACCGAGCGCGATCGCAAAGCCGACTTCTCGTACTTCCGGGTGGCGAAGGCCGGCGAGGCGACCCAGAAGCTGGTGGCGTCGTTCGACGAGCCGCTCGAGGTGTACTTGTTCTTCCCTCCGGCCAGTGACGCGGCGGAAGCGGTCGCCGGGTACTTCGATGAGCTCGCGGCGAGCAGCCCGATGATCAAGGTCACCCGTCTCGATCACGCGGTCGAGCCGGTCAAAGCCAAGGACCTCGGCGTGAGCGGCAACGGCACCGTGTTGATCAAGAAGGGCGGCCGCAAGGAAAGCCTCTTCATCGGCACCGAGGTCGAGAAGTCGCGCACCCAGCTGCGCGGCCTCGATGCCGAAGTGCAGAAGCGGCTGCTGCAGGTCGCGAAGTCGCGCCGCACCGTCTACCTGACCGGCGGTCACGGCGAGCGCTCACAAGATCCCACCGGCGGCATGGATCAACGCGCCACCATCGAGATTCTCTACAAGACCCTGCAGGACCAGAACTTCGACGTGCGCACGCTCACCACCGCGGAAGGCCTGGGCAACGACATTCCCAAAGACGCCGCGGCGCTCTTCATTCTCGGGCCCCAACGGGAATTCTCCGCGCCTGAGGCAGCGTCGGTGGTCGAGTACGCCAGGCGCGGCGGGCGGCTGTTCATCGCGCTCGACCCCGAGAACGGGCTGGCCTTCGATGAGTTGGTGGGCCCGCTCGGCTTGTCCTTCAAGGCGCAGAACATCGCGCAGGAGCGCGGCACCGCGAACCTGCACCCGCCTCCGGGCCCCGGCGATCGCTACAACATCGGCACCCGCACCTTCAGCTCGCACCCGGTCGTGACGTACCTGGGGCGCAGCAACGTGCCGGTGCTGATGCTGGGCGCCGGTGGGCTCGAAGAGCTGCCCAAGCACCCGGCCGATCTGAGCATCGACTTCGCGGTGCGCTCGATGCCTGACTCGTGGAACGACGCGTCGGGCAACTTCGAGTTCGATCAAGCGATGGGCGAGACGAAGAAGGCCTGGGGCGTGGTGGCCGCCATCGAGCGCCGCGCGCCGTCCGCGAAGAATGAAGAGGCGATGCGGGCGCTGGTGCTCTCCGATTCAGACGCGATCGCAGACCTGGTGCTCGGCCAGCTGCAGGGCAACCAGTACCTGGTGATCGACGGCTTCAAGTGGTTACTCGGTGACGAGCAGCTCAGCGGCGCCACCAGCACCGAGATCGACGTGCCGCTCGCGCGCACCCGCCAGCAGGACACCGCTACCTTCTACGGCACCACCTTCCTCGCGCCGATCGCCGTGCTCGGCGTGGGCCTGGTGGCCCGCCGCCGCGCGAAGAAGCCCAAGAGCTCGCCGGGTGACTCAAAGGAGAACAAGTCGTGAAAGCGCGCAGCGCAGCCCTGCAGGGAGGCCTCGCCGTCGCGGGACTCATCGCGGCGTACGTCACCTGGCAACGCCCGGCGGAATCGTCGAAGAAGGAATCGGTGGTGCTCGTCGAGGCCACCAAGAGCTCGCTCGAGAAGGTTCGCTACGAAGATGGCGTGCGCTCGGTGACGGTCGAGAAGAAAGACCGCCTGCTCGTCTCGCTCGCGTACCTGCCGGGTAAGCGCCCGGTCTTCGACGCCGGCGTGGAAGTCATTCTGGAGATCGACGCAGGCGTGGACGCCGGAGTCGACGGGGGCGTGCTGCGGGTCTCTTCCAGGCCTCCGGAACCCACGCCCGATCGCACCGTCTTTGCGAATGATCGCGCCGACACCGTGTGGGCGAAGTTGACCCCGTTCGAGGGCACGCGCGCGCTCGGCCAGCTCCCGAAGGAAAAGCTCGAGGAGCTCGGGCTCACCAACAGCGATCGCAAGCTCGAGCTGACGGTGGCGGGTCTTCCCCACCGCTTCACCATCTCGCGCCCGCTGAGCGGCATCATCGGCAGCTACGCGCAGGACGAGAAGACGGGCGACGTGTTCCTCATCTCGTCGAGCCTCTTCAACGAGCTCGATCCGAACTCGCAGCTGCTGGTCGATCGCCGCCTGCATCTCTTCAAGCCCACCGAGTTCGATGCCTTCACCGTGAAGGCCGGAGAGAAGTCGGCTTCGTACGTGCAGACCGGCGCCGAGATTTCGCAGACCGCGAAGATCGCGAAGGCCAGCAGCCCCGATAAGGCCGAAGAGCTGGTGAAGAACTGGCACGAAAAGATTTGGAACCGGTTGATCGTGACCGAGGTGCTCAGCGCTGAAGAGCAGCCGAAGGCCGGCGCGCCCCAGGTGCAGTTGCGGCTCGACTACGCGCTCAAGGGTCAGCCCAAGGGCTGGCTGGAGCTGGGCTTTGATCCCGGCGGAGCGACCTGGGCGCGCAGTGAGAACACGCCGAGTTGGGTGTCGGTGCACCAGGGCAGCGAGGAGATCATCCTCGAGGGCATCAAGCAGGCCGTGCCGTAGCACTCTGTCTCCCTCTCCCCGTGCGATCAGGCTGAAAAGTACTGGGGCGGTTGTCGAGCAGCGCACAGCAGGTTGGCCCTCACCCCCGCGGCCCTGTACGGGGAGAGGGAGACAGCGGGCCGGCCTGCTAGCTGACTTCGGGCAACCTGATGATGAAGGTGGCGCCAGCCCCCGGGGCCCCTTCTGCCCGAATCGAGCCGCGGTGCGCTTCCACGATGCTGCGGGAAACCGAGAGCCCCAGGCCCGTGCCCTGACCGCGCCGCTTGGTGGTGAAGAAGGGCTTGAACAGCTTGTCCTTCACGTCGGCCGCCAGCCCGGGGCCCGTGTCGCCCACCCGGATCTCCACGAAACCCGCTTCGGGTTGCGAGGTAGAGACGGTGATCAACTTCCTGGGTGAGCTCTCCATCGCCTGACCGGCGTTGAGCATCAGGTTGAGCAGCACCTGGCGCAGCTGGTTCGAGTTGCCCCGAATCGCAGAGAGCCCGTGGCCGAGCGCGGTCTCGACCTTCACGCCTTGCATCTGCAGCTGGTGCACGCACAGCGCCATCGCGCCGAGCACCACGTCGTTGGGTCCCAGCGCCTCGAACTCCATCTCGGGGGGGCGGGAGAACTCGAGCAGGTTCTGCAAAATCTTGTTCGCGCGAAACGCGTCTTGCTCGATGAGCTTGAAGTACTCGAGCACCTCGACAGGGTCGGTCGATTCCTGGCCCAGCTGCGCGAAGCCCACGATGCCCACCATCGGGTTCTTCACTTCGTGCGCGACGCTGGCGGCGAGCTCACCGACGGCCGAGAGCTTCTCTGACTGCACCAGCTGCGCGTTGGTGGTCTGCAACTGCTCACTGCGCCGCACCAGCTCGCGGCTCATCTCGTTGAGCGCCGCGCCCACCGAGCGGATTTCCGCGGGTCCAGCCACCGGAACCTCGACGCCGAAGTTGCCGCGGGAGATCACCATCAGGGTCTCCTGCAGCTCGCGCAGCGGCCGGGTCACCCGCCGGCCGAGCAGCACCGCCAGCACCAACGCCAACGACACCACGCCGACCGCGAAGAGCAACGAGCGCTTGGACAGCTCGCGGGTGGCCTTGAACACCTCGTCACGCGGCACCTCGACGATCACCGCGCCCACGCCGTTTTCCACGCGCGCGAACGCCGCCACCTTCGACACCCCTTTCACTTCGTATTCTTCGGTGCCGCGGGCGAGCTTGCCGCCGAGCGCGTCCTTCACCACCGGCAAGGCCGAGAGATCTTCGCGCTTGATCACCTGCTCGCTGTCGGGATGAGCGAGCACCCGCCCGAGCCGGTCGACCAGGAACACCTTGTAGACGCTGTTGGTGGCCACCGCCGAGAGCAGCCACTCGGGCCGCAGGTCGGCGATCACCACCGCGCTGCCGTCAGCGGTGGTCGACGAGAGCCGCACCAGGGCCAGGTCGGGCGCGAGCGACGCGTTCTGCAGCACCACTCCGGCCTGCTGCACGGCATCGAGCGGGGCCGGGGTGCGCTTGCGAGCCTCGGTCAGATCATCGGCGGTGAGGTTGAGCGCGGCGAGGCGCTTGTTGTCGACGAAGAGAAACGAGCGCTCGAACCCGCCCTCGGTGCGCTTGAACACCTCGAGTGAGAGCACTGCGGAGTCGGCGTCGAAGAGGCTGCGCGCGCGCCGCTCGGCATCACCCGGCGTGATCTCGTATTCCTGCCCGAAGTAGCGGAGCTTGTCGGCGATGCCGTCGACCGTGCGCCCGATCTGCTGAGCGACCGTGCCCGCCACCAGCGCGTTCACGTCGTAGACCGACGCTTCCTTGTCGGCGCTCACCACCCGCGTCGCGAGCGCCAGATACACCGCCATCGAGCCGACGAGCATGACGCCGACCAGCCCGACGATCTGCGTGCGAAGCGATGACTGCACCGTTGCCCCTGGTTGGCCTGAACTTAGAAGTCGAAAGCGTACCCCACCCGAACCGCGACCCCGCCTGCGTTCAACCGGGCCAGCGCATTGTCGACGCGCCCGTACAGATAGCTCAATTCCAGTTCCACCCGACCGGGGCCGAGGTGACGCGAGAGCGCCGCCACCGCCTCGAAGCCCGGCACCGTCACGAAGCTGCGATCGGGCCCCACCTGCAGCCACGCCAACTGCAGCGCGAACCCCACGCCCGCCTTGAGCTGGAACTCGCCCAGGTTCTGATTCCACGAGGCCAGCAGCGAAAGCGGCACCAGCCACGCTTCACCGCGCAGCGCGGCGCCGCCCACGTCGAGCGAGCTGCTCGCCCGATACTCGGTGGCGCGCAGCTCCACCCCCACCCGCCGGCGCAAGAACGGGAGCCGCGCACCAAAACTCACCTGCCCCGTGGGCGAGGCCACCGCGCCACCGCTGAAGATGCCGCCACCGCGGGCAGCAAGGGTGAAGAGCGGATCGCTGACAGCCTCGAGGGGACGCTCGAAGCTGAACGCCCGCTCCTCGATGCGCAACGAATCGCTGCCCGACGCCGGCGGGTTCCACTGGGCCTGCCAGCGCTCGGCCTTGAACTCGGTGGGACCCAGCGAGCCATCGCGCACCGAGAGCTTGGGCGAAGCGCCCCGCACCTCGCGGCCGCGGGCATCGAGCAGGCGCACCCGCACCAGCTCACCCACCAGGAAGACCTCGGCCTTGGCGACTTCCGGCACGCCCACGAAGAGCTCGAGCGAGGAGCTCCACGGCGACATCCGGTAGCCGTCGCCGACCGCGCGCACCCGCACCGCGTGCACGCCTTCCGCCAGGGCCGCCAGCCGCACCGTCGGCGCACCGACGCGCTGCGAGGCGCCATCGAGCTCGAGCTCGAAGTCCTTGCGCTCGTCCACCTCGGACCAGGTCAGCTCGAGCTCGGTGCCAGGGGCCACCACCGCGCCTTCGACCCTGGGAGAGACCCAGGTGATCGCAGCCAGCGCCGCGCCCGCCGATCGCACGAAGCTGCGCTGCTCCGAGGGCACCGAGGTGTGGCCGAGCGCGTCTTTGGTGGTGACGCGCCAGAAATACTGGCCGGGCGGCAGCTCGGCGGTGCGCCAGTTGGTGGTGGTGACGTTGGCGCTCGCCACGCTCTCCTGCCCCCTGGCCGCGGCGCGCAGCAGCTCGACCTTGTAGCCACTGGCCCCGCCGACCGCGCTCCACGAAAGCTCCGCGCGCGCCCCGACGTTTTCCGTTCGGCCCGAGGGCGCCGGCAGCTTCACCCGAAAGGTGCTCTCGGCGCTGAACTCGCCCGCGTTGCCGCGTTCGTCCACGCTCGCGACCCGCCAGCGATAATCGCCCGCCACGCCCGCCTTGAAGCCCATCGAGAGGCCAGTCACCGGGAAAGACACCTTGTCGCGGCCGTCCTGGGTCGCCTCCACCAGGTAGCTCTTCGCGCAGCCCGACTCAGACCAGCTCAGCTGCACCTGCGGCGTGCCCAGCGGCACGTCGGCCACCTGCTTGAGCTTCGGCGCGGCCACGCGAATGGGAACCGTGCGCACGGGCCCGGGCCCACCGGTGCGCGCCTTCAAGTCGACGCCGCGGGTGCGCCACCACCAGGTGCCCGCGGGCAGGCCCGGCACTTCGAAGATCGGCGTGGGCGAGTGCAGGGTGCGCAGCGAGCTGAAGTCGGCGCTCCCCGACAGCTCGAGGATGTATTCCTTGATCAGCGGCGAGGTCTCGAACTCGAAGACGACCGTGCTCCCGCAGGCGACCGCCTGGCCATCGAGCGGCTTGAGCGGCGTGGGCACTGCTGAATCGACGGCGATGGTTCGGGGTGGGCTCCACTCACTGGCGCGGCTCTCGCCATCGAAGCTGCGCACCCGCCACCAGTGCGTGGTGGTGGGCAGCTGTTCCCACCGGTACCCGGCGCTGGTGGTGCGGGTCTGCAGCACGATCTCCACGAACGCGGGGTCCTTCGCGATCTGCAGCTCGTACGCCGAGGCCCCGGGTACGTCTTTCCAACGCAGCACGATGCGGGCGTTCTGCGCCTCGCTCATCGATGCCACCAACACCAGCAGGGCGCACCCGGCAAACCGGCTCAGGGCGTCACCTCGATCTCCGGGTTCAGCAGCTCGGGCGCTTCGGGGATTCCCTTGTGAATGATGCGAAAACGCATCGGCTCGGAAGGCGCGCCCAGGCCGGTTTCATCGTCGACGCGCACGCGCCAGAACCAGGTCGACTCGTTCAAGTTGAGCGGCAGCCGGGCGGTAGAGCCATTGACTTCCTGCGAGACCGTCACGGGCTCAAAGCCCTGGCTGGGCGAGATCTCCACCCGGTAGCGGCCGATGCCCGGCAGCGGAGCCCAGGCGAACCCGACCGCGGTGCCCGGAGGCGCCAGCAGCACCTCGCCACTGCGCGGGTACATCGCCACCGGCGCCACGTCTTCCACGCAGGTGAAGCGCCGCGCCTCGGAGATGGGCCGGCCCTCGGCATCGACGATGCGCCACCAGGTGACGCCTTTGCTCGGTTCTTTGAGCAGCAGGCTTCCACCCTTCGCCGCGTGCTCGGTGTCGACGAAGGCGTAGAGGCGATCGCGCGCGACCTGCACTCGCGCTCCTTCGGGCACTTCACCCGACCAGCTCAAGATCACCGCGGCGGTGTTGCCGCGAAAGGCGATGCGGGCCTGCGCCTCGGGCGCGGTGAGCTGCACGGAGAATGGAACGAGCTCGGTGGTGCCCGCGGTCGCCGCCGCCACCCGCTGGCCGGTGGCGATGGTCTTGGTGGCGCCGCTGCCGCCTTTGACCTTCGCCGAGCCCTTCTTCACCGACACCTCGAGCTGCAGGCCGGTCAACTCGACGCGCGCCTCGGTCTGCGCCTCCAACCGCGCTTCGCCCGCGGGGGTCTGCAGGGTGAGGCCCTCACTGCCCGCGCGCCCCGAGAACGAGCCCTGCCGGAGCGTCACGCTGCGCACGCCCGAACGCGGCCGCTCGATCACCACCAGCGAGCGTTCGTCGAGCGCGAGCTCGGTGCCGTCATTGAACGCCAGCGTCGCTTCGGCCCCGGGAGGCACGAACACCGCATCACCGTCGTGAACCTCGACGCCGCGATTGGCGCCGCGCCAGCCCAGGGTGAACGCGAGGCGCATCTTCACTTCGCCACTGGCTTGTTTGACGGACGCCACGGTGGGCGTGGTGGCCACCGAATCTCCACCGCGCCCAGTGCCCAGCGCGAGAGACAACGAGGCCGCGGCGATCAACGAGGCCACTCCGGCCAGCCAGAGATCCCGCTCGCGAAGTGCGCCCGCGATGGTCATTCCCGCTTGCGGCGGCCTGGCGTCATCTCGGCGACGACGGCAGCGACGCGCTCCTTGAGGTTCGTGAGCGGGCTCTTGTTCGAGTTCGAAGCGTGCACTTCCATCGCCTCGTGCACGGCGTCTTCCACCGCCGCGAGGTTCTTGAAGGGCTTGGCGAGCACCACCTCGGGCCGCTCGGTGTCGAGGTTGAAGGGCTCCGGGTGGGCGGTGACCAGCACGATCGCCACCCCAGGCCAGCGGCGGCGCACGGCGGCGACCACCTCGAGCCCGTTCATCTGCGGGAGCATCTTGTCGACCACCAGGCAGTTCACGTCGTGGGCGGCGAGCAGCTCGAGCCCCGCTTCACCGGTGTGAGCGACGAGCACTTCATGCCCCGCGCGGATCAGCACCTTGCCGATCAGCTCGCAGACCTCGGCTTCGTCGTCGATGACGACGATGCGTTTGGTCACGGCACAGCCCCTTTGGCCGCCCCGGCGCGAATCGCGGAATCGCAGATGTCGAGGATGTCGTGCACGCCGAAGGGCTTGGTGACGTAACTGAAGACGCCCAGCTCGCGCGCGTGGGTCTGGGTCTCGTGCGT
>JAYVNA010000893.1:0-8362 GCA_043758715.1 Archangium sp. | reverse complement strand
GCTTCCACCTGGGCCAGCACCTCTTCAGTGGCTCGGGCCTGGGCCGCGGGCGGGTTGGTCTCGAGGTAGCGGCGGAAATAGAAGGTGGCGCGATCGAGGTTGCCGGCGCGGCGGTGGCTCTGGCCGAGGTTGAACAGCAGGCCCGGCGCCGACTTGAGCTTGTAGGCTTCTTCGTACTTCGCGATGGCGGTGGGGAAGTCGTTCAAGTCGAAGGCCTTCTTGGCCTCGAGCGCGGCGGCCTTCGCTGCTTTTTCCGAAGCCGAGGCAGCGCTCACCACCCCCGGCAGGAGCAGCAGAGCGAGGCACAGGACTTCAGAACGGATCGAGAACGCCATCAGTCACCGGCCTCGGCTTGATCTTCTGGACCATCGGCGCGAGCGAGAGCTCGAGCGTCTGGTCGGATTGGAGCGCAGCTTCGCGCTCCAGCGGCTGGTGTCCAGTCAGTTCGAAGCGGAGGCGCAGCGTGGCGTTGGCCTTCGGCACGCGCAAGGTGAGCGGGGTCAGCCCGGCGAGCGCGCCGGTGTCGAGGCGGAACACCCTGGCCCCTGAGGGCGTGGTGACGACGTTGAGCACGACCTCAGCCGGCGTGTTCACCACAGGAAGGGGCGGGGGCGTCACCACCGGCTGCTGCACCACCACCGGCCGGGGCACGGCGACGACGGCGGGCGTGCCGGGCCGAATCACCACGGCGCCGATGACCGCGAGGGCCACCACGCTCAAGCCAGCCCCCACGTAGAACGCGCGAGAAGGGGCGGGCGCGGCGGCGGCCGGCGTCGCCGCGGGCACTTCCACCGCGCGGTCGAGCCAGCCGGACACCGCGGCCATCGAAGGTGGGCGGGCGTCGGGCGACTTCGCGAGGCAAGCGGCGATCAGGTCCTGCAGCTGCCGGGGAATCGGCTCGCCGGCCTGGGTCTTCTCGGGCAACGGCGGGGGCGGCTGGGTGATGATGTCGCTGGCGAGTTGGCCGAAGACGAGCGACTCGAAGGGCGGGTTGCCGGCGAGCAACTCGTAGAGAATCGTGCCCAGCGCGTAGATGTCGGTGCGGGCGTCGACCTCGAGCCCGGCGGCCTGCTCGGGGGCCATGTAGCGGGGCGTGCCCACCATCACGCCGGCCTGGGTGTCGGCCACCCGCAGGTCGCCGCCCTGGAGCAGCTTGGCCACGCCGAAGTCGAGCACCTTGACCGAGTCGGGCTGCCCCTCGCGAGAGGTGAGGAAGATGTTGTCGGGCTTCAGATCGCGGTGCACCACGTCGACCCGGTGCGCGGCGTGGAGCGCGTCGGCTATCTGCTTGCCGGTGCCACAGACCTCCGCGATGGAGAGCGCGCGCCCGGCCAGCACGGCAGCGAGGGTCTTGCCGCGCAGCAGCTCCATCACCCCGTAGACGCGCTCGGGGAAGAGCTCCTCGACGAAGTCGTGCACCTCGACGATGTGCGGGTGGTTGATCTGGTTGACCAACCGCGCTTCCTGCAGAAAGCGGGCGACCAGCCCCTTGTCTTGAATGAGGTGGGGGTGGAGCACCTTAAGCGCGACCATGCGGCCCAGGCGTTGGTGGCGCGCCTGGTACACGCGGCCCATGGTGCCTTCGCCGATCATGCTCTCGAGCACGTAAGGCCCCAGCGAATCGCCCACCTGGAGCGGCGGCGCTTCGTCGACATCAGGTGGCGTCACGATGCTCAACATTCAGTCCCCCGGGGGCGTGGTGGTTATCTCACGCCCTGCCGCAGAGGCGAAATAGGGGCTCGCTCAGAGAACCTTGGCGACGGCGTCACCGAGCTTCTGCTTGGAGACCGCGCCGGCGATTTGACCCACCACCTTGCCGCCCTTGAAGAGCAGGAAGTTGGGCAACGAGCGCACCCCGAAGGCCTGCGCAGTCACTTGATTGTCCTCGATGTTCACCTTGACCACCTTGAGCTTGCCGAGGTGGGTGGTGGCGAGCTCCTCGAGGGTGGGCTCCATGGCAATACACGGCGCACACCAGGTGGCCCAGAAGTCGACCAGCACCGGCACCTGGGAATCGAGGACTTCGGCTTTGAACTGCGCGTCGGTCAAAGCGAGCGTGTGGGCCATGCGCTTTTGTCTAACAGAAGAGAGAAAGAGGTTCTGCTGTTCCCGTTCAGCCGTCGGAGACCTTGAAGCGGCTGGTGACCGCGGTGAGCGCGTCGACTGAGGCCTGCAGATCCTGAGCGATGCGGGTGGTGCGGCCGGTCGCATCGACGCCCTGCTTCACCAGATCGGCGACGTTGCGCGCGCCCTGCACGGCCTGCTCGGAAGACTGCCGCTGTTGCCTGGTGGCGACGGCGATCTGCTGCGCGGCTTCTTTGGTGCCGCGGGAGAGTTGAACGATCTGCGTGAACGAGGTCTGGGCGCGCTCGGCGACGGCCACGCCGCGGTCCGACGACTCGACACTTTCCCGCGCCCGCACCACCGCCACGTCGCCCGAGGCCTGCACGCTCTCGACGATGCGGCCGATGTCGCGCGCCGACTGAGCCACGTTCTCCGCCAGCTTGCGCATCTCGGCGGCCACCACGGAGAACCCGCGGCCGACTTCACCGGCCTTGGTACCCTCGAGCGCGGCGTTGAGCGCGAGCAGGTCTGAGCGATCGGCCACCTGCTTGATCACCTGCGCGATGCGGCTGACCTGCTGCACGTCGACGTTGAGGCGGGTGATGGCGTCAGCCACTTCCTTGGCCTCGTGGCGGATCTCCGTCATCCCGCCCACCATCTCGGCCACCACGGCGCGGGCCTCGTCGACGGCCTGGTTGGTGCGCGCGGCGGCCTGCTCCACCACCTCAGTCGAGCGGGTGATGCTCTCGGCGGTGCGCGAGAGCTCTTCGAAGGTGGCGGCGATCTGCTGAGCGTAGGCAGACTGCTGGCTGGTGACGTGGGTCTGATCATTCGAGGCCACGTTGAGGCCCTTCGCCGCGTCACCCAGGCGCGCGGTGAGGCCGACCATCTCGCTCACCAGCTGGCGGAGCGAGGCGAGCATGTCGTTGACCGACGAGGCCATCGACTGCACTTCGTTTGCTCCGCCCACTTCGATCTGCTGCACCGAGACGTCGCCCGCGGCCACTTCGCGCGCCACCCGGGTGACGACGCCCAGGGGCCCGGCGATCGCCCCCGAGAAGACCAGGGCCAGCGTGAGCCCAAGGCCCAGCGCGGCGAGCAGCACCCAGAGGCCGACGACCTGGTTCTCTTTTTCCTGCCGGGCGAACTGTTCCAGCGAAAAGCGCACCACCATGGTGGCCTCGTAGTCCTGATCCTTGGCGGTGCAGCGCACATCGAGCACGGCGCCGCGTTCGATCTGACACAGGCCCTCGTCGGGAACTTCGTAGCGTCCCGGCGGGAGATCGCCCTGCAGCTGCACCGTGCTGTCGCCCGAGGTCACCTCGACGAAGCGCTTGCCGTTCTCCTTGATCACCTTCTCCTTGATCACCGCCAGCGAGCCGAGCTGGGTCACGTTCCCGCCCGCGCGCACGCCTTCGAAGATGCCGTTGAGCTCGCTGGGCGTGGCCAGCCCATCGCGGATCAGCCGCATGATGGGCGAGGCATTGTTGGCGGCGAGCTGACCCACGCTGATCGCCTGCCGCTCGAGGGCGCTGGCGGCCTGTTCATTCAAGCGGCTGGGAAAATAGATCGACGCGAACAGGGCGACCGCGACGCACGGAAGGACGACGGCGATCGCCGCCTGCACCCGCAGCGAAAGTCCAGACCAGAGGCTTCCCATGAGCGCAGCGTCGCATTTTCTGCCGCCCGGTGGACTCGAAACCGCCCTCGCCTTCGGGGCGATGATCCGATGGGCGCTCCTGGCAGGCCGCCGGTCCCCAACCACGTTCAGTGCGATCGCCGAGCTGGCAGGTTCCTCTCGCGTGCTCGGCTGCTACCATCTGCAGGTCGATAACCTGGAAGGCTTGGCGCTCGGCCGTAAGGTCGTGGGCGTGAGTGGGGCGAAGACGACGGCGCTGTTCGCAGGAAGGACGAAGTGAAGCGGTTCGGGCTGTTCGTGATGATCTGCGCGACCGGCGCCCTGGCCGCGCCATGGTTCATGAACCTCGCGCCCACCACGCCGCCGACCGATCGCCGCTCTGCGGGAGCCGCGGTGCGCCGCACCTCGCCTGAGGTCTACGTTGGCTATGGCGGCTTCGTGAGTGGCACCGGCAGCGTCGCCCAGCTGATCTCGTTTCGACCTGGCACCAACGCCTGGACCACCGCCGCCAGCACCACCGCGGCGCGTGAGCGGCATGGCTTTGCGTACGACCCGGTGCACGACGTCTTCGTGGTCGCGGGCGGCGTGAACGGCGCGACCGTCACCGACACCGTCTTCCTGGTCAACGGGAGCAGCCTGACCCAGACGGCGCCGCCTTCTCCGGCGACGCGGCCTTCTTCGCGGCTCGACTCGCTACTGCAGTGGATTCCCCCGCTGCAAAAGTTTCTCTATTACGGCGGGCGCACCAGCGTGTTCGCCAACAGCCACGTGGGCGACTCCTGGACCCTCGACGTCGCAGATGGCGGGGTCACCTGGGCGGTGCTCGGAGGCTCGAACCCGCCGGCGCGCGGTGCGAGCTGTAACGGCGTCGATCCCGCGACGGGCAAGGTCTACATGTTCGGCGGCGAGGGCTCTTCGAACCTCGCCGACACCTGGGTCTTCAGTCCCGATGCGGGGTGGAGCTCGTTGACCGTCACCGGCACGGTGCCTTCCGCGCGCGCGTTCTCGGCCTGCACCTGGGACGAGAACATTCACCAGCTCGTGCTCTACGGCGGAGCGACCAACACGCCCGTCGGTGGGTTGTTCACCTTCGATCCCGCAACCAACGTCTGGACCTCGTTCAGCCCCACGGTCAATCCCGGGCCCCTGTCGGACACCGTGGCGGCGTATTCGCCCGCGCTCGGCGGCGTGGTGTTCTTCGCGGGCCAGAATGCGGCGGCCGCGTACACGCACGAGACGTGGCTGCTCACGTGGAACAGCCCTCCCGCGGTCGATGCGGGGCCTGACTTTTCCATCGGGGAAAACGTGACGGCGACGTTGCTCGGGTCCGCCAGCGATCCCGATGGAGACATGTTCACGGTCGCCTGGACGCAGACCCTCGGCCCTGCGGTGACCCTGTCGAACACCGGCGCGCTGCAGCCCACCTTCACCACCCCGACGGTGTTCGCCCCCACGCAGCTGCGCTTCGTGCTCACCGGGACCGATGCATTGGGGGCCGCAAGTGACGCCGTTACGGTGACGATACTCAACGACGTGGATGAAGCGCCGGTCGCCGATGCGGGGCCTGATCAGACCGTGAATGGAAACGTGTTGGTCACGCTGGCTGGTTCGGGGAGCGACCCCAACCTCGATCCCATCACCGCGTATTCCTGGGCGCAGATCGCCGGGCCGGTCGTGACCCTGAGCTCGACCAGCATCGGCAACCCCACCTTCACCTCGCCGATGCTGGCCGGGGACACGCCGCTCACCTTCACCCTGCAAGTGACCGCCGGCGGAGCCCAGTCGCCCCTCGATGGCGTGGTGGTGCTCGTGCGCAGTTCCGCGGTGGATGCGGGCAGCGCCGACGCTGGCGCGGGCGATGCCGGAACCGACGGGGGCGCGAGAGACGCAGGTGGTACCGACGCAGGTGGTACCGACGCAGGTGCTCCCGACGCAGGTGTTGCCGATGCTGGAACCGATGACGCAGGAAGCGCGGATGACGCGGGGACCTCCGGCCCGCGCGTCTACGCGGTGGGCTGCGGGTGCACCGAAGTTCCGACTTCATCGGCGTGGTGGCTGGCCGGGGTGGTCGCGTTCAGCGCCCGCCGTAGAGCGCGCTGAAGCGGGCATCGACCCGCGTTGAACTGCGCGGTCGGCTCCCGCCACCGCCTTCAATCGAGAGCTTCCGGTGTCCTCGTGACGCTATCGACTGACCTTGACGTGGGCCGGGTCGACCGCGCTCGTCAGCTTTCGAAACGCATACGTGGGGCCCGGCCAGAGCATCACGTTGTGGCCGTGCGCATCGAGGTACCAGCTGTTGCAGCCCGACGCCCAGACCGTGTGAGGCAGCCGCGCGCGCAGCTGCTCGTTGAATTGGCGCTCGGCTTCTTCGGTGACCTCGATGCTCTTTCCGCCAGCGGCATCGAGCGACCGCAGGTGTTCCATCACGAAGTGGATCTGCGACTCGATCATGTAGACCATCGAGTTGTGCCCGAGTCCCGTGTTCGGTCCCATCAACACGTAGAGGTTGGGAAAACCCGGCACGGTGGTGCCGCGATACGCGTGCAGTCCTTCGCGCCAGCTTTCGCTGAGGTCCTTGCCGCCGCGCCCCACCACCTTCATGCGCGCCAGCGGTGCTGCCACCTCGAAGCCCGTGCACCACGCGATGACGTCGCAGTCCACCTGGCGGCCATCGGCGGTGATCAGCCCGGTGGGGGTGACTTCCTTCACCGCGCAGCTCTCGAGGCTCACGTTCGAGCGGTTGAACGCGGGGTAGTAGTCATCTGAAAGAAGAATGCGTTTGCAGCCCGCCACGTACGAGGGCGTGAGGCGGGCGCGCAGCGCGGGGTCTTTCACCTGCTGGCGAAGGTGGCGTTTGCCGATCCACTCCGCGGCGCGCAGCAGCCAGGGCCACCGGGTGAAGCCGGCCGCCCGGCTCTCGAGCTTCAGGTAGATTCGCGCGCGCCGCAGCGTCACCAGGAACGGCAACAGCCGGTACAGCCACAGCGCGAAGCGGGAAATCGGCCCGTCGTGGCGCGGCATCACCCAGGCGGGCGTGCGTTGAAAGAGCGTCAGCTGCTTCACCCGGGGCGCCAGCGCCGGCACCACCTGAATCGCCGAAGCGCCCGTGCCCACCACGGCGACGCGCTTGCCCTCGAGAGAGACCGAGTCGTCCCATTGCGCTGAGTGCAGCTGCGTACCGGTGAATGATTCACGCCCCGGCACTTCGGGGAACTTCGGGTGGTGGAGTCCTCCGACGCCGAGCACCAGCTGCTTCGCGGAATACTGCTCGCCCTGCTGCGTGCTGATCAGCCAACGCGACGCGGCGGCGTCCCAGGTGCTCGACACCACTTCGACGCCGAAGCGGCAGTGAGGGAGCACCCCGAAGTCCTGCGCGGTGCGCTCGAGGTACGCGAGGATCTCAGGCTGTGGAGCGAACTGGTGGCTCCACGCCGGGTTCTGCGCGAACGAGAACGAATAGAGGTGCGAGGGCACGTCACAGGCGCAGCCCGGGTAGTGGTTCTCGCGCCAGGTGCCACCGACGCCGGCCCCTTTCTCCAGCACCACGTAGCGTCGCTTGCCTTCCTGCTGCAGCGAGATCGCCATGCCCAGGCCCGAAAAGCCGGAGCCGATGATCACCACGCCCAGTTCGGTCATGAGGAACTGGGCTGGGTGCGCTTCCATGCTTCGACCAGCTCGAACCCGCCCCGCTTCGCGGGATGAAAGTCGCGGCGGAAGTACGAGAGATACGGAACCACCAGCGAGGTGAGCGCACCGGGGTTCACGAAGCAGAAACGAAAGAGCCGCCAGTGCTCCCGCACCGAGAAGAGAATTCCCCGCTTCGCCATGAAGGCGAGTTGCTGCATCAGCACCAGGCCCCAGAAGAAGATCGAGACGAGCACCATCGCGCGGCAGCGGGTGAACCAGGTGCCGCCCATGGCCTGAAAGAGATCGTACGCGACGCTGCGGTGTTCGTTTTCTTCGGCAGCGTGCCAGCGCCAGAGCGCGGTCATGGTCGGGTCGCTGCCCCCGAGGGCTTCGGGCCTGCCGAGAATGAACTCGCCCATGAGCGAGGTGAAGTGTTCGAGCGCGCAGGTGACCGCGAGCTGCCGGTGCGGTGAGAAGTAGCGCTGGGAAATGCCGAGCAGGAACTTCACCCGCCGTTCCAGGCGCGAGATGGGCAGGCCTTCTTTCTCGAGGCGCGCGTTGTAGGCGACGTGTTCGCGGCCGTGATGGCCTTCCTGCGCGCAGAACGCGGCGACGTCGGCGGCGAGCGCGGGCGAGGTGACCTGCGGCGCGAAGTGCTTCACGCTCTTGACGAAGAACCGCTCACCGACGGGGAAGAACACTGAGAGCTGATCGAAGTAGGCCGTCACCGCGGGGCCGCTGCAGTGCCAGTCACGGGGCACCGCCTCGAGCGGGAACCGGTAATCGCGGACCTCGATGTCGCTGCTCATCGCGCCCGGCTGGGCTGGGTGGCGAGGCGGGCCATCACGGATTGAATGTTGGCCTGCGCGAGCGCGAGGTTGAGGCGCATGAAGTCGATGGGCTTGGTGAGGAAGTGATTGGCGCCCAGCGCCTTCACGTCGGCTTCGGTGTAGCGCGTCACGTACGCGGTCATCACGATGATGGGCAGATGCGGGAGCACGGGCATCGCTTGCGCGAAGGGGGGCAGGGCGT
>JAYVNA010000892.1:0-2666 GCA_043758715.1 Archangium sp. | reverse complement strand
AGCTGCGCGAGGTGGTCAAGGAGATGGTCGAGCGCTACCAGCAGCCGGCGCTCGTCGAGGAATACATCGGCGGTCGCGAGTTCACGGTGGGGCTGCTCGGTGAGCGGCGCCCCGAGGTGTTGCCCCCGATGGAGATCGTCTTCACCGACAAGTCGGACAAGACGCCGATCTACAAGTTCGAGGACAAGCTCGAGGAGAACGATCGCATTCGGTACGAGGTGCCCGCGAAGTTGGAGCCGGGGCAGCTCGAGCGGCTCAGGGCTTCCGCGCGCACGGCCTTCATGTCGCTGGGCTGCCGGGACGTGGCGCGCATCGACTTCCGCATGGATGCCGAGACCGGGAAGATCTACTTCATCGAGTGCAATCCGCTGCCGGGGCTCACGCCGGGGTGGAGCGATCTGGTGCTGATCGCGCAGGGCGACGGGATGGATTACCACACGCTGATTGGTGAAATTCTGTCGGGCGCGATCCGCCGGTACAAGGAACGCGGGTCACGCCGCCGTGATCGCACCGACGCCGACGCCGCGTGATCAAACGCCTCGAAAAAGGCGCTCCCTCTCCCCCGCGGGGAGCGCGGGGAGAGGGGGACAGGGGGGCGAGAGGGAGTACGTTCGCGCGCATGTCGGCCTCGAAGCGGGTGCGTGCCCGAGAACTCGATCTCCCGCTGGGCCGCTTCAAGCCCGGCAAGTTCAACTCCATCACCGACGTCGAGGGCGTGCTGGTCGGCCACTCGACGATCATCCACGGCGAGCCTGGCCCGCTGGTGGTCGGCAAGGGCCCGGTGCGCACCGGCGTCACCGCCATCATTCCCAACGACGGCAACATCTTCATGGACCGCCTCGCCGGCGGCGCCTTCGTGCTCAACGGCGCCGGCGAAGTCTCAGGTCTGACCCAGGTCGTCGAATGGGGCCTGCTCGAAACCCCCATCATGCTCACCAACACCATGGCGGTGGGCGCGGTCAGCGACGCGCTCGCGCGCACCATGGTCGAGAGCTACCCGGGCATCGGCGACGAGCACGACGTCATCATCCCCGTGGTGGGCGAGTGCGACGACAGCTACCTCAACGACATCGCCGGCCGCCACGTGAAGGAAGAGCACGTGCGCCAGGCCCTCGCGGCCGCCAGGTCCGGCATGGTGGAAGAGGGTGCGGTGGGCGGTGGCACCGGCATGATCACCTGCGACTTCAAGGCGGGCATCGGCACCAGCTCGCGCAAGCTGCCCCCCGTGCACGGCGGCTACACGCTGGGCGTGCTGGTGATGAGCAACTTCGGAAAAATGCACAACCTGCGGGTGGCTGGCATGCCGGTGGGCGAGGTGCTCGCCGAGAAATTCCGCGGAATGCCCCGGCGCATTCAGAGCTACGGCTCGATCATCGCGGTGGTGGCGACCGACGCCCCGCTGCTCCCGCACCAGATCAACCGCCTGTGCAAGCGCGTCGCTTTGGGCATCGGGCGGGTGGGCAGCTACGCCGCGCACGGCTCGGGCGAGATCGTGGTCGGCTTCTCCACCGCCAACGTGGTGCCGCGGCGCACGCGCAAGATGGTCTACAAGATGAAGTTGCTGCTCGATGCCCGCCTCGACCCCCTCTACGAGGCGGTGATGGAGGCCACTGAAGAGGCCATCCTCAACTCCATGTGCATGGCGACCGAGACCGCCGGCGCGCACGGCCACCTGGTGCCCGCGCTCCCCCTGGACGAGGTGCGGCGCTTCGTCGATGCCACCCGGCCCATCTTCGCCTCGGTCAAGCTGCGGCCCGATCAGCCGGCGATGCCGGCCACCGAAGACGTGCCGATCGACTCGCAGTTGGGCTTCAACCTGGAAGAAGCCCACCCCACCCGGGTCCGGAGCGCCGAGGGCATGCCCTTTCCGACCCGCCCACCGCCCGACGAGGGTGATGACGAAAGGTGATCGATCGACGCCCGCGGTTCTGTTACGCACCCGCCGGTCAGTTCAGGAACACTTACCTCAGGGAGACCGCATGGCCAACAGCAAGTCGAAGCACCGCCGGGTTCGCAGCAAGATTCGCCTCAAGTGGAAGAAGCGCGCCGAGCGCAAGAAGGCCGCCGTGAAGGCCGCCTCGACGGGCAAGAAGAAGAAGTAAGCAGGAGTTCGCCTTCGTTCGGCGAACCAGCAGGCCCCTCGACCTCGTCGAGGTGACCGCTTTCACGGCTCAGCGCGAAGTGCGCTGGGCCGTAAACGTTTCATCGACCGAACAGGGCTCGCCGGTGTCAGGCACCGTTCGGGTGGTGAAGGTGCCCTGCAGCTTGACCCCCGCGTCGGTGCTCGGCCCTTCGGGAATCGTGAGAGCGCGCAGGCGGTAGCTCAACGGGCCTTCCGCGCCGGAGAGCACGAGATCGTAAGTGTCGTAGAGGGTGCCGCCGAGGTTCACGCCAGCGATCGTCGCGGTCACCTGGGTGCCGCGCTGCGCGAACGTCCACGTCGGGACCCGAGGGCCGCGCTGGCTGCAGCTGCCGCCGTCCCCCGAGGCGCCCGCATCGGCCCAGCTCACCGCGTACACGCCGTCGATCGGAGGACACGCACTGCAGGGGGCTGCGTCGCTGCACGCGCCGAGCACCCCCAGCGAGATCACCCACCAGCCCAATCGCATGCGCGGAAAGGTAACAGGTTGGGCTCGGGCGAGAAGGGCTGGGCCAGTGAAGAAGAG
>JAYVNA010000891.1:0-8368 GCA_043758715.1 Archangium sp. | reverse complement strand
ATGGCGAGAGTGAGAACGGCGCGGCGGCGATGAAGGCGGTGGCGCGCGTGAGCCCGAAACGACGCGCAGCAAAGAAGAGCCCGGTGAAGCTCCACGCTGCGTGGAACAGGTGCATCACGTTCGGGCCGAGCACGTGACCGAAGAGGACTCCGGTGATGATGCGCGGCAGGTAGAACACCTGCGTGTAGAGCAGCGCGGCGAACGGTTGGCCCAGGCGCGCGTTCGGTAACCACAGCGGCACGTGACCGTGCGTCCACTGCGAGACCAGGAAGAAGGTTTCAGGGAAGACGTGCGCTGAGAGATCTCGGCCCGCCTGCACTGAGCCGATGAAGAGCTCTCGGAAGACGACGGCCAGCACCAGTCCCGCGAGGAGAAATGGCCAGCGCGTCTTCACCGTCGAGATCTAGACCACAGAAATGCGACTGCCGCCCCTCGCGAGTGCGGGAGGCGGCAGCGGAACCACAGGAACTGATCGAAGATCAGTAACCCGAGTTTTCCTTGGCGAAGTCGGTGAGCTTCTTCTTCTCGAGCTTGCCCTGCGACTTGGTGGTGCGCTTCTCGACCTGGGTGTCGCCGGCCAGCGCGTCAGCCGACATGCCGAACAGCGCCTTGATGTTGTCGCCGAAGAGGGTGATCACGCCGATGGCCGCGATCGCGATGAGCGCCACGATGATGATGTATTCCGTCATGCCCTGACCGCGGGACTTCTTGAGGGCCATCTGCTTGTTGAGCTTCGCCATGGTGTCGCTCCTTCGAATGGGCCCCGGGAGTGGGGCGCTGTTGATGAAAGGAGTATCGAAGATGACCGTCGACCTCTCCATACGTCATCGGGAGGATGCGTCGCCGAGCGCCCAATTCACTCGAAAAATTGGCGACTTACGGCTTCGCGGACTCCAATAGCTCCTTCAGACGCACATGCTCGGGGTGAGCGGCGAGCGACTTTCGGGCCTTCATTTCCGCGTCAATGACGTCGGCAGAACCAGCATGCCACGGAGAACCCTCTCGGGTGGAGAGCCGCCGGGTCGACTCGAGCCAGGTGGCGTAGGCATCGGGTGAATCGACGTCGCGATCGATCAACGGTCGCAGCACCTCGCGCGCGCGCAGCACGTCACCTTGCCGAAGCGCGGCCGCCGCGAACGCTTGCGCCGCTTCGACCGATTCGCCGTTCGCATCGAGCCACGCGGCGGCAGCGGCACGCACCAGCGGATCATCGGGCGGGTGCACCCACGAGAGGCTCGCGTAGAGATCGTGCGCTTCACTTTCCGACAGCGCGCGCCCGTTGAGCACCTTCGCCAGCTCGAGCGTGCCGCGTTCAGCCGGCAGCCGCCGCGAGTCGGGCACTCGCACGTCAGCCGCGACGAAGTAGGCGATGGGCGAGCCGTACTCGAGCACGTTGTGATCGTCGGTGTTCACGGGGCCGTCTCCGCCGAACCGTTTCTGCGCCTCGTCACCATGCACCTGTCGCCCGAGCAACGTCGTCGGCAGCTGCAGGTGAATGCGCGAGAGATCAGCGCGCACCTCCGGCCTTTCCATGCGCGAGGTGAGCGTCTCGAGTGAGAACTCCTGCGGCTCGCGGCTGGCGACCAGCACGAGATCATCAGGCCCCACCCAGGTGGTGCCGTGCTCGAACGAACCCCGCAGCGTGCGCACCACCAGCTTCACCAGGGACACCGAAGACTCGTAGGTGTGAATCCACTGCACCAGGCGGCCACCCGGCGCGAGCTTGCTCTTCGCCATCTCGAAGAAGTCTCGAGAGAACAGCCCTGAGACGCCCGACACCCAGGGGTTGCTCGGCACGCTGACGATCAGATCGTACGGCTCGGTCGACAGCTGGAGGAACGTGCGCGCGTCTTCGATGTACACGTGGCAGCGCGGATCGTTGAAGGCGTCGTGGTGATCAGGCTTGAAGATCGCGGCCGCCTCGACCACCGCCGGGCTGATCTCGACCACGTCGAGCCGCTCGATGGGGTGGGCGAGCAACGAGCCCGCGGTGATGCCCGCGCCGACGCCCACCAGCAGCACCCGCTTCACCTCTTTCGGGTGCAGCAGCACGCCGAGGTGCGCCGCGAGGATCTGGGTGTCGATGTCGCTGCCGTTCGAGCCGTCGACCTTGCCGTTGATGCGCAGGTAGCGGCGATCGCCGTCTTGCGTGCCCACCAGCACCGAGGCGAACACGTCGTCCCGGTAGAAGCGGATGACGCTGCGCTCTTTCACCTCTTCGAGGAACTCGGGGTAGCTGTCGAAGCTGCGGTTCCACTCGCGATACCGCCCCGAAGCCGCCAGCGTCGACGCCCAACCCGAGGTGCCGAGCACCGCGAGCACGAGCGCGGCCGCCGCCGGTACCAACATCGAGAAGGCCTGCTTGCGAGGCACGCCCGAACCGTCGGCGAGCAGCGCCCAGCCCGCGGCCACCAGGTTTGCGACCAACGCGAGCGCCAACGTGCCTTCGAGGCCCATCACCGGCAACAACACCAACCCACCGAGCAGCGCGCCGCTCACCGTGCCGATGGTGTTCCAGAGGTACGTGGTGCCCAGGCGCGCGCCTACGTCAGACATCGCGCGCAAGGCCACCCGAGCGGCCGCGGGGAAGCTCGCGCCGAGTAAGAAAGTCGGAGGCAGCAACAGCGCACCGCACACCACGAAGCTGAGCACCTGGTAGGTGCCCCAGGTCTGCGGTCCGTGGTCGAGCCGCGCGTGCACCTGAATGAACGCGTACGGCAGCCGCGCATAGGCGGTCATCGAGATCAGCACCGCGAAGACCAGCGCCAGCTGCAGCCGGCCGAAGGTGCGCAGCGCGTTCTCGTCAGACCGGGTCGAGAGCCAGAAGCTGCCCAGCGAAATTCCCAGGATGAACGCGGTGAGAATCAGCGTGAACGCGTAGCTGGTGCCGCCCAGCACGATCGAGAGCACGCGAATCCACACGGTCTCGTAGGTCATCGAGGTGAAGCCCGCGAGCGCGGTCCCCACCAGCGCGGCACGCACCGCGCTCGCTCCGAAGGCCGGCGCTTCTGCTTCTTCAGTCGAGCTCGAAGGCGGGCGCGCGAAGAGCCGCCACCCCGCCACCACCGCCGCGGCGCCCAGCAGCAGGTTCACCATCGCCGCCAGCCGCTCGGACACGCTCAAGCCCACGCCGGGCACCAGCCACATGCCCGCGAGCAGGCAGCCGGCGGAAGCGCCGAGGCTGTTGACCGCGTAGAGAATCGAGAGCTCCCGGCGGGCCGAGCCCATGCGCTCCGTGAGGTGGCGCATCAACACCGGCAGCGTGCCGCCCATCAGCAAGGTGGGAATCAGCAAGGCACTGGCCGCCAGACCGAGCCGCGCCGACAACCGCGGCAACCCGCTCAGGCCCGGTGCGATGCGCAGATACAGCTCGCCCGCCACCTCGAGCACGCGGGGCAACACCAGCGCGTACAGGCCGATGCCGAGCTCGAGCACGCCATAGAGCGTCAGCGGACGCTTCGATCGATCAGCCCGGCGGCCGAAGAGAAACGCACCGAGCGCCAGCCCACCCATGAAGGTCGAGAGCACGATGGCGTGCGCCTGACCGGTGTTGCCCAGCAGGTTCGCCAAACGCTTCGACCAGGCCAGCTCGTAGACGAGCCCGGTCGCACCCGAGAGCAGCAGCAGCGTGATGACGAGCGGCCGCGCGCGCGAGATCACCTTCGGCCTGCTCCACGGCGGCGGCGCAACAGGAGCAGCGCGGCGAGCCCCAACCACGAGCTGCCACCGACCGAGCAGGTCAGCTTGCTGGTCTTCTCCGGGGCCACCTCGATGGACCAGCTCTTCATCGCGAGCAGCTGATCGGGGGCGAGGCCGGCTCCGAGGGTGAAGGTGTAGAGGCCGTTGGGCGCGTCGGTATCGACGGTGCCGGTGACGGTGCCATCGTCGTTCATCACCACGCCCGGAGGCAGGCGGCCCTCACGCCAGAACCACTTCGAGCCAGCAGGCAGCGGCATCGCGCGGAAGGTCACCGAGACCTCGGCGCCGGGGGTCACCAGGCTGGTGCCGCTCACCGAAGCTTCGACCGAGCCCGACGCGATGAAGAGGAAGTACGTGAAGGCGTCGGTGCGGCCCTGGCCATCGACCGCTTCGATGGTGAAGCGGTAGCGGCCGGGGCGCGTGGGCGTGCCGGAGATCACCTGCGTGTCGCTCTGGGAGGGCTCCAGTGCCAGCCCCAGCGGCAGCTCGCCGCTGATCAGGCTCCAGGACACCGGCCGTGAGACGGGGGCCCCGCTCGGGTTCACCGCGAACAACGACCGCAGGTACTCCGAGCCGAGCTGGCCATCGGGAAGCTCACGCGTCTGAATGGTGAAGGGCGCGCTGTCGACCACGGTGACCACGAAGCTCCGCTCGTCGACGTTGCCGATGGAATCGATCACCCGGATGACGAAGGTGCGTGAAGTGCCCAGCGCGTCGGTGGGGGTCCCTGCGATCTCGCCCGAGTCGACCAGGGTGAGACCGACCGGGAGAATGCCGTCGACCAGCAGGTACTTGTAGCCACCCGACCCGCCCGCGGCGCCCAGCTGGGCGCGATAGGGAACCAGCCGCGTCGGTGCGGGGAGCGCCCGCGCGCTGATCTCGAGCGACCCGGTCACGCGCGCCACGCGCAGAGAACGCGCCGCCAGCACCGCGCGGCCATTGGCCTCGACGCGGAAGAGAATCGTGAACGGGCCGGCGGTGGTGGGCACGCCGCTCAGCAGCCCCGCGGGCGTCAGCGTCAGCCCCGGCGGCATCGAAACGGGATCAGCGACGGAGAACGTGTACGGCCCGGCGCTGCCCTGCCCGGTGAGCTGCATCGAGTAAGGCAAGCCCAGGGTTCCATCGGGCAGCAACGGCGTGGCCAGCGTGAGCGACTGGCTCACCACGTCGGTGCGCGTGCCCGCCAGACCGTTGTCGCTCTCGTCCGCTTCCGCGATCGCCCCATCGGGATCGATCAACACACCCACGAACCAGGTCGCCGTCGCCAGCGTCTGGGGCAGCCGCAAGATCTCGACCGCGGAATCGCGCTGACCCACTGCGAGGGTGACGGTGCCGTCGAGCACGTCGCCGGTGGGAGTGACGCGCAGCAACGGCTCGTCGTCGGGCGTGATGATGGGGTTCGCCGAGAGATAGAAGCGGTACTTCGCAGCCGGGCTGGCACGATTGCCGAGGTTGGTGAACGTGCGCGAGACGGCGATCAGCTCGCCTGCCCCCGCGCGTGACGGCGTCTGCATCTCGACGGGCAACAGGTTGGGCGCCGGCAACCGCGCGACCGTCGGCCGCGACTTGTCGAAGTTGTTGCCGGGGTTCTCTTCCACCAGCCCGATGCCGGTGGCCGCCGCGAAGAAGAAGTAGGGCTGCACCAGGAGCGTCTGCCCACCGGGGGTGGTCGACGGCACCACCGCGCTGGGCAGCGGCACCCAGCGTGACTCTCCGGGGGCGAAGACGAGGTTCGTCACGTTGCCCACGAAGGAGTCGGTGACTGCGTTGAGCGACTCGTTGTCAGACATGAAGAACGAGACGCGCACGTTGGGCGCGGTCGCTCCGCCGGTGTTCGAGACGAACGCCTCGAAGCGCGCGGGCTCACCGAAGAACACCGAGTTGAGCTCGTCGTAGGGCGCCGCGGCCCGCAGCACCCGCACCGCCGTCACCGTGAGATCGGCCTGGCGCACCTGCATCTGCGAGGTGGAGACCGTCACGTTGTTGAGCTCGCTGCGCTCGGGAATGACGCCCGCATCAGGTCCGTCATCGAGCTGCATCACCACGTAGTAGTCGTTGGCGGGCGTGTTGCTGGGCAGCGTGAAGCTGAGCGACTGCGCCACCTGCTGACCGCCGGTCACCGCGAGGGTCTGCGTGCTGAGGAGCCGATCATCGACGGTGAGCTGGCTGTCGACCGAGGCGTAGATCTTCACGCTCACGTTGCCCGCAGGCTCGAAGCCCTGGTTGCTGAAGGCCACCTGCAGGTTGACCGTGTCTCCGGGACCCGCGAGCGGCGGCGGCGAGACGGACTCTGCGATCAGATCGACTCCGCCCGCGTAGGGCACCGACGAGGCGAGCACGTTGTTGAACTCGTTGGTCTCGCCGCCATCAGGCAGCGGAGGAATGGCTGCCAGCACGTACCAGGAACCGCCGTCGGGCATCGGCACCGAGCCCACGTGCGAATCGGTGATGAACGTCAGGGGTGCCAGCGAGAACGGGCCGGTGGGCGCTGGCAGCAACTGGAGATCGCCCACGTCGAAGATGGTGTCGGACGAGAGGTACACGCCGTAGCCGAAGGTGCCGCTGGGCAAGGTGCCGAAGTTGCGCATCGTCACCGTGGTGCCGATCGACAGGTTCGAGCCGGCCTGGCTGATGCCGTCAACGCGCAGCGTCAGCGCCTGGAGATCGACGCCCCCCGGCGGCCCGAACCGGATGTAGCTGATCGGCGTGCCCGTGGCGTTCGGATCGAAGCTGGTGAGCGAACAGTCGAAGGTGCAGTTGGTCAGGCCGCGCGTGCCCGCCGTGCCACTGGGTGACTCGATGCCCACCGTCGCGGTGATCGGCGTCGCCCCAGCGCCGTTCATGGTGCCGTAGAAGAACTCGATCATTCCGTTGGCCCAGAGGCGCACCTGGAAGTTCAGCAGGAAGTTCCCGAACGCGCGGTTCCAGTCTTTGAACTCGATCGCCAGGCCCTGGCCGTTGGGCCCCGTGACCGCCTGGGTCTGCAATGCGCTGGTGGCGTTGCTGCCGAACAGATCGTCCCACAGCGGCGCGATGAGACCGTTGGGCTCGCCGCCGCTCGGAATCGCCACGTTCCCCGAAAAGTCAGAGGTGCTGTTCGCGGCCGATGACGGCTCGAGGAAGAGCAGCCCGTTCGCGGTCACGGTGATCTGGCTGTAGACGCGGTTGTAGAAGGGAAAGTCGAAGCCGATCACCACGCTGACGCGGCCGCGATCTTTGGGCTCATTCGCCCCGGGCGCGACCAGCGGCACCGGCGTGGGGTTGGTCAGCGCGGGGTACGGAATGCCCGCCACCGGAGTCGCCGTGTATTGCGCCCACGCCGCGCCAGTCGAGAGCGCGGTGAGCACCAGCAGGAGAATGCGAAACATCTTCATCGTGGTGAGTTCCGGTGGGCCCAACCCGTCCGTACGGCCGCGGACGAGCCGCAGGCTTATAGCGGAGCGTTTCGAACGGTGCGACGTCCTCAGACAGCCTGAGGTAGAAGGATTTCCACATGGTTTTTCAGGTGCTGTTGTCGCTGGCTGTCGCTGCCTCTCCCCCGCCCCAGCCCAGGTCCCACGCCGCGGAGGTGCTGCGCACGCACTGTCTGCTGTGGGCGGCCGACCCGAAGAACCCCTGGGCGCTCGCGCACGGGGTGAAGACGCTCGGGCCCAACTTCCTCGCCTCCGATGGCCGCAAGGCCGTCGACGTCATCTTTCACGACTTCCTCCTGCGCAACACCCTGCCCGACGGTGGGCCGGGTTTGGGCGCCCCGTACGGCTTTCTCAAGTACGGCGTCGATCAGATGCCGATCGAGCCGCACACCAACCTCAACACCAAGGCGCTGGTCGACGACGCGAAGATGCCGCTCACCACCAGGGTGCCCACGTCCTGGGGCACGGTGACGCTGCAGCAGCTGGTCGATTCGGCCAAGGCCGGCTTCCACCACAGCCCGCAGTCGATCGAGTACTGGCACGACGTCGGCTGGACGCTCGGCATCTTCGCCGCCACCCAGAAACCCGGCGCCACCTGGAAGGCGAGCGACGGCGCCACGGTGAACCTCGACCAGGTGTTCGACGACGCCCTCAACGAGCTCGAGCGCGAGACCGCCGACCTCAAGCAGGGAATGGAAAAGCACCAGCCCAGGGTCGACAAGAACAAGCAGGGCATCTACGCGCACTCCTGCGGGGGACTTCACTTCGTGCAGGGCGTGCTCTCGTGGGCGCGCAACCCTTCAGTGAAGAAGAAGTGGGGCAAGCGGATCGATGATCAGATCGCGATTCACTTCTACCGGCTCGAGTCGGAGCGCCTGCAATACGACGCCGCGTATCAGCAGACCCTCACCTCGATGCCGCAGTTCAAGGTGCAGGTGCTGGTGCAGATGGTGAAGTTCTACGGCCACTGGCTCGAGACCGCCGCTCACTTCCGAAACGACTTCGGGTGGAAGCCCACTCCCGCGCAGGTGCAGGACCTCAACCGCGCCAAGGCCTTCCTCGACGTCGCCGTGCGCGCGCTCGAAGAGAACAAGACGCTCGAGCAGATGCCCCAGCTCCAGCAGACGCAAAAGCAGGTCTATCTCGATCTCATTGGTGACTCGTGCCACGCCGCGCACGGGTTGGAGGCTTTTCCATGAAGCAGCTCGTGCTCGTCGTCGCCGGCCTCGCCGCACTCGCGTTGTCCGGTTGCCAGA
>JAYVNA010000890.1:0-2670 GCA_043758715.1 Archangium sp. | reverse complement strand
CGGTCGCTCCGGAGGCGAGGTTCATGCGCCGCCAGTCGTGATTGCCCAGCCACGTCACCACCAGCACCCGATCGTCGAACGCCACGGCCCACGCATCGCGGTACCCCTGGCTGGTGCCGGTCTTGATCGAGACCGCGTGATCGAAGTCGAGCGGGCCGCCGACGGGGAAGCCGGGCCGGCGCGCTCCGGGGTCGGCCAGAATGTGCGCGGTCAGCATCGCCGCGTCGTTCGAGAGAATGCGCGCGCCTTTCTTCTCCGGCGCGTCGAGGAAACGGCGCAGGGGGATGGTCTCTCCGCGGTTCGCGAGGCCCGTGTAGAGCGTGGCGAGCTCGTTGGGGGTCACCGGTAACGCGCCGATCGCGAGGCCCAGTCCGTAGGCTTCAGGTGCGAAGCGCACGCCCTGCACCCCGCCGCGCTCGAAACGTTGGAGTGCTTCATCGACGCCGACCTGCGCCAGGACCCTCAGCGCCGGAATGTTGCGCGAGTTACCCAGCGCCTCGCGCAGCAGCATCGGGCCGAGGAAGGTGTGCGTGATGTTTTCCGGAACGTAGAGGCCCCCGCCGGGGACTTCGAACTCCACCGGGGTGTCGGCGATCACGGTGGCCGCGGTGTGCGTGCCCTTCTCGAGCGCGAGGCCGTAGATGAACGGCTTGAGGGCCGATCCGGGTGAGCGGCGCGTCTCGAGAAAGTCGATCGCGCCGTGGGCTTCGAGGTCGAAGTAGTTCGCGCTGCCCACCGAGGCCAGCACGTCACCGGTGGCGAGATCGACGACCAGGCCCGCAGTGTTGCTCGCGCCCGCGCCGCGCAGGCGTGAGAGGTTTTCGTTGAGCGCACGGAAGGTCTTCAACTGCACGTCGAGATCGAGCGTCGTGTGATGCACCACCTCCGCGCTGCCACGAACTTCTTTCGCGGCGGCGAGGAGGAAGTGCATCGCTTCGACGTGGCGCTTCGGGCGCGGCACGACCTTGAGATCGCTGTTGAGTGCGATGCGCAGATCTTCGTCGGTGATCACCTGGCGCGTGTGGAGCTGCCGCAAGATGCGACGCGCGCGGTTGAGGGCGAGCGCGTGGCCGTCTTTCGTCCACGGCGACATTCGGCCCGGTTGCTGCGGGAGCGCGGCGAGGTAGGCCGCCTGCAGCCACGAGAGATCTTCGATCGGCTTGTCGAAGTAGAGCCGCGAGGCGCGCACGACTCCGTGGCAGCGGTTCCCGTAGGGCGCGACCGTGAGGTAGTGGTGAAGCACTTCGTCGTGGCCGAAGTTGTGAATCAGCAACATCGCTTCGGCGGCTTCCTGCAACTTGGCGAAGAAGGTGCGCGACTTCGGGTGCTGCAGCCGCGCGAGCTGCATCGGAATGGTCGAGGCTCCCGAGATGACGCGCCCGTTCTTCAGGTTCTGCCAGGCCGCGCGCGCGATCGAGGGAAAGTGCACCCCGGAGTGCTCGTTGAAGTTGCGGTCTTCGGTCTCGAGGGTGGTGATGACGATCTTGTCGGGGAGCGTGGCGGGCGCTGGCCAGAAGCCCCAGGCATCGTGACTGCCGGGCACTTCACCCAGGAAGGCGCCGGTGCGATCGAGGAGGAGGTGGGAGGGTTGGCGATGGTGGAGGGTGCCGTCGAGGCCGTGAAGGAACCAGCCCGTGGCGGCGAGGCACAGGGCTAGCAGCAACAGCCTTTTGCCCCTCACCCCGACCCTCTCCCCCGCGGGGGAGAGGGGGACTGTTTGCTTCTTCATTTCTCGTGCGCGCCCGTGACGACGATGCGCATGCCCGCCCCGCGGCCACGCACTTCTTCGCGGTACATCTGCTCGGCATACGGCGGCGGATGCACGAACTTGCCTTCGCTGCTCGCCCGCACCCTGAAGTGGAACGTGTACGTGCCGCGCGGAAGCTCGGTGAAGTAGTAGCGGACTTCAGAGTCCATCCGCTGCACGAACGTCGGGTTGATCGAGTCGGCCTGGCTCGGCTTCGCGTCACTGCCCGAGGTCTCGAGGTTGGGGTTGAGCGGCTCGAGCCCCGCCGCGATCGGCACCACCAGCGCCACGTGATGACGCAGCTCATCGGTCACCAGCTGCGCGTGAATCTCGAGGATCTCCCCGAGCGGCACCGAGAGCGTCGCCCCCGCCTTGTCGTCATGGTGCGTGAGCGCCGAGCCGTCGGAGTGCAGCCACGACAGCGACCGCGAGACGATGAAGCCATCTTTGCGCGGCTCCACCGACTGCCCCGCGCCCGCGGGCAGGAACTTCTGCTGCACCCGCGCGCTCAGCTTGCCGCCCGTGACCGTGATGCCCAGGGCCGAATCCGTCTCGAGCGTCCTGCGACCCGCGCGCTTGTTCTCGTCGAGCACAGACGCGTCGGCCCCTGCGATCGCCACCGTGGTCTTCGCCTGGGGCGTGGTGTTCTTCTCGAGGTAGGTGCCCAGCGCCGCCAGCGCGCGCCGGTTCGCGTGCGTGCTGCCAAACCCATACGTGGGATCGGCCTTCGACAGCAGCGCGTCACGAATCATCGTGTGCTTGCTGTTCGACGGGTCGACGCGCAGCAGCGCTTCCCACACAGCGGCAGTGGTCGCGGCGGAAGAGCCCAGGTACAGGCCGTCCCACTTCGCGCGATCGCCGCGAATGCCGTCGAACTGCTGCTGACCCTTCACCAGCTTGAACACCACGCTGTCCCACAGCTC
>JAYVNA010000889.1:0-8382 GCA_043758715.1 Archangium sp. | reverse complement strand
CCCGCGGGATCGAGGTGAGTTGCTCCACGCGCTCGAGGGGATACTCAGCGGCGAGCTTCGCGAGTTCATCGAGGCCGTGGAGTTTCTGTGCCTGCTCCGCGGTCGGTGGCCGCCGCGTGAGTACCTGGCCGATGAGCCCGAGCGCGAGCGCGCCGTCGGTGCCGGGCCGCACGCGCAGATGCGCCGTCGCTTCTTTCGCCAGCGTGGTGCGCAATGGATCGATGACGACGAGGTTGCCGGTGCGCGCCTTGTCCGCGACCAGATGCGCGAAGGGCGGGGCGGTGACGGGCGGGTTTGCTCCCCAGACGAGCAAGGTCTTCGCGCGCCGCAGGTCAGGCGAGTACTTGCTGCCCACGGTGAGCGCCTGACCCATGCGCAGGCTCGCTTCGCAGAGGCTCGAGACCGTGGCGACGTTCGGGGTGCCGAACGCGCGCGCGAAGCGATGGAGGAAGTTCACCAGCGGATGCCGAACGAAAGGCCAGCCCGTCTGAATCGCGAGCGCCCGAGCGCCGTGCATCGCCTTCACCGTGGCGAGCTTGTCGGCGATGTACTTCAGCGCTTCGTCCCAGCTCACTTCGTGGAAGGCATCGCCGCGGCGGATCATCGGGTGCTGCACGCGGGCGTCGCTGTGAACGAGCTCGCGCAGCGCGAAGCCGTGCTCGCAGACGAAGCCACGGGTGCGCGAGGTGAGCGAGCCTTCGACCTTCACCAGCCGGCCGTCTTCCACCACGCACTCGATGCCGCAGCGCATGAGGCAGAAGCGGCAGGTGCCGGTGGTGCGCTCGGTCGCGTGGGCGCGGTGGCCGGTGAGGGCGAGTCCGGTGACCCCGAGGCCGACTGCGACGAGCGGAGAGGCTTTCATCAGGTCGCGGCGGGTGAACTTCTTCCGCACGACTTGTTTGAGCGGGGGGCGAGTCATGCTCTCTCCCCCGCTTCCCGGGTCGCTTCGCCTCGGCGCATCTTCCGCTTCGCTTCAGCTGCGCGCGCCCAGCGTTCCGCTGGACCGGCTGCGCTCGGGGGGGAGAGGGAGATGAATTGAGCGCTCATGGCAGCGGCTCGATCACGATCGCCTTCGCGCTCTCAGGACATGCCTCTTCACACAACCCGCACCCCACGCACGCCTCCGCGTGGAACAGCGGCGCCTTCTGCGGCCCCACCACTTCGATCGCTTTGTCCGGGTACGGACACACCTGGTAGCAAAGCCGGCACACGCCCTTGCCGGTCCACGGCAAGCAACTGGAGCGCGTCAGCTTCGGCACGCCCATCCGCACCTCGCGAGCCACCACGTCGACATCGGCTTTGAGTTCCACCAGCGCGTCGGTGGGGCACACCTGCGTGCACTTCATACAGACCACGCACGCGCGATCGGTGAAGTCGAGGTACGGCGTAGCGACGTCGAGTGAGAACGCCGAAGGAAAACGGATCACCTTCGTCGGGCACACCTCGGCGCAACGGAAACACCCGATGCACGCCTGCTCGAAGGCCCCGCGAGGCAGCGCACCGGGCGGGCGGATCTTCTTCTCTGCCGCGCGCACGCGCTTGGGCACCACGGCCAGAGCGACGGCGGCAGCGATCGCTCCCACGAGCGCGCGGCGATTCACGATTCCTTCCCGGGGATCTTCAGCTTCCACGACAACGCCTTGGTGGGGCACGAGGCGATGCACTTGCCGCAGCGCTCACACCCACTGTCGAGCTTGTTCTGCATCGGCGACTGCCCGAGGTTGCAGACCACGTCGCACACCGTGCAGTCAGTGCACTTCGAGCGCTCGTTGTGGACCACGATCGGCGAAAGCGTACCCAGGGTCGCGAACATCGCCCCGCCGGGGCACAGCGACCGGCAGAACCCCGCACGCGAGACGAAGGTGTCGAACAGAAACGCCGCCAGCACCAGCAACGCCCCGGCCCCCAGCGAGCCGTAGAACACCGCGCGGAACGCTTCGCGGCCGATCACCGCCGGCGGGTAGATGATGGGCACCAGCTGCACCCCGAGCACGCTCCCGATCAGCAACACGCCCACCAGCACCACCCGCGACGTGACGCGCGGCAGCTTGAGGTCAGCCGTCGGAAGGCCAACCCGCGAGAGCAGCCAACGCGCTGCGTTCGAGGCCGCGAGCACCGGGAGGTACGGGCACGCCCACCCGCAGAAGAAACGCCCCAGGAAGAGCACCAGCCCCACTCCGGGGAGGACAGTCCACACCAGATTCCAGCTCACGCCGCGAAAGAGCGCGGTCTGCAGCGCCTCCAGTGGGTCGACCAGCTCGAAGAAGATCACCCACACCGACGTCGGCGCACCGAGGAACGGAGGCGGCGTCGCGGGAAGCCAGCTCGCCAACGTCGCCCAGCGGGAATCGGCCGCCAGCCCCGCGCCCTCGACATCCAGCACGTGCAGGTGCCACATCGGCAGGCCCACCGTCAGCAGCACGGAGAAGCCGAGGAAGAGGCGGCGAATCGACTGGTAGCGCTGGTGGTGACGAAGGGTGATGTCGAATGGCTGCAGCGCGCGCTTCATGGGGAGGGACTTTCGCGCTGCGAATCATGGGCCAGCGGCATCAGGGCCCGATTGTGCCCCACCCGGGCGTGCTGCGCGCGTTCGGGGGAACCCTGCCGGTCGATCGCTGTCAGTGCGACTCACACGACCCGGGATCGGCACATGCCGGAGTTCTTCGACGAAGGCGGCTGGTCGATGTACCCCACGATGCTCTTCGGGGTGTTGGCGGTGAGTGCAGTTGGTATGCCCTCTCCCCGACCGTCTCCCCCGGCGGGGAGAGGGGGAAAGGTGTCAGCGCTTCCCGTGACCGAGCCGGGCGCGCCGCTTCGATTCCGGCCGCCCGCGCGTATCGCCTGGCTTCTGCAGCCACTCAATTTCTCGCTGCAGCTCGAGCCAGCTGTCGAAGCGCACGTCTTCCAGCTCGCCTGATTCCAGCGCCGCCTTCACTGCGCACCCGGGCTCCGCCAGGTGGCGGCAGTCGCTGAAGCGGCAGTTCTTCGCGAGCGCCTCGATGTCGTCGAAGGTCTTCGCGAGCCCGCCCTGGGCCGCCCACATCTGCACTTCGCGCAGGCCGGGCGTATCGATGATCGCGCCGCCTCCGGGCAACACGATGAGCTCGCGTTTGGTGGTGGTGTGACGGCCGCGGCCGTCGTCTTTCAACCCACCCGTGGTCATCACCTCAGCGCCGACCAGGCGATTGACCAACGTCGACTTGCCCACGCCCGACGAGCCCAGCAGCACCACCGTCTTGCCCGGCCCGATGTAGCCACGCAGCGGTTCCATGCCCGCGCCGGTGAGCGCGCTGACGGTGTAGATCGCCGCCCCGCGGGTGATGTCTTTGACCACCTCGAGGTCGGTCGCGAGATCCTCGGCGAGGTCGGCCTTGTTGAGCACCACCACCGGCGTGGCCTTGCTCTCCCAGGCGAGGGTCATGAAGCGTTCGAGGCGGCGGAGGTTGAAGTCGCGATCGAGCCCCATCACCACCAGCACGGTGTCGAGGTTGGTGCCCAGCACCTGCGGAATGGCGTTCTCGCCGGCCACCTTGCGCACGAAGGCCGAGCGCCGCGGCAGCACCGCGTTCACCAGCGCTTCGCCCGATTCCGGAATGCGCGCGGCCACCCAGTCACCCACCGCCGGCAGGTCGCTCTGGTCATGCGCCATGTGCAGCATGCGCCCACCGGTACGCGCCCAATGTTCACCGCGATGCGAGAGCACCTTGAGCTGCTTGCGGTAGACGAGGATCACCCGCGCGGGCTCGAGGCCCTTCAGGGCATACGGCTTCATCGCAACGTCGAAGTCGGGACCCCAGCCCTGATCTGATTTCCAGTCACTCAAGCGAGCGCAGGTGACGGAGCGATGCCGCTCATGCTGACGGGTAGTCCGTCATCTGGTTCTTCTCCGGGTCCCACACCTTGAGGGCAAAGCAAGCCGCGATGTCTTTGGGGGAAAACGTAGTCCTGCCCGGCTGCTGCAACTCGGGGATGCCGGCCATCGCCTCGGGCAGCCGATAGAAGGGAATGGCGGCGTTCAAGTGGTGCACGTGGTGGAAACCGATGTTCGCCGTGAACCAGTTCATCACCGGGCCCATCACCAGGTAGCTGGACGATTCGGTAGCGGCCCTGGCGAAGCTCCAGTCCTGGCGGCTCGCGATGTGCGCGTCGGGGAAGTTGTGCTGCGCGTAGAAGAGGTACGAGCCGCTCATGGTCGCGAGCCACATCGGGATGAGCCAGCCGAACACCCAGACATCACCGCGGCCGAAATAGAACGCCGCCGCGCCCGCGCCGTAACAGACGAACAACGAGAGCAGGCCCGCCCAGTGCTTGGCAGGCGCGCGCAGGAACGGCTTGATGCCCATGCCGATGCTGAACACCGTGAACACCGCGAGCACCATGTTGATCGGGCTGCGAACAAACCGGTACCCGAACTTCTGCAGCGGGGTGAGGTCCTTCCACATCGCGGCGGTGACCACCGGGTAGCTGCCGATGTGCGAGCCGACGATCTTCGCCGTGTGCGCGTGGTGATAGTTGTGCGTCTCGCGCCACACGCTGGGCGGGCTGAGAATCGAGACGCCGAACACGAAGTAGATCGCCTCGGCGACCTTCGACTGCCGCAACAGCGCGCCGTGCTGAAAGTCGTGGAACAGGCAGAACACGCGCACGATCGTCAGGCCCTCGACGAGCGAGAACGCCAGCCGCAACGGCCACCACGGAGAGAGCACCGCCCCCGCCGTCAACCCCGCGAGAATGGCGAGGCTCGAGAGGGTCACCGCCCAGCTCTTGCCGCGGTTCTCTTCAGTGAAGGGACGGGTGGCCATCAGCAGCTCCTTTTCGGAACGCTGGGCCGGCTCGGTGGGAAGGGCGGTGGCGGTAGCAGGACTCATGCTGGGCTTGGCCGTAGCACAACCCTTCGACCCTGCCCAAGGGCCGCAAGTGCCCGGGAAGTCAGGCCTTCAGAGGTACTTGTTGATCCATGAAGCGTGAATCTCCCGCTTCACTTCTCGGCTCCGCAAGTCAGGTCGGCGATAAGGCCCACATGACCGGGGTCTCGAGGCGCGAGGTTTGGGTGAGCACGTTGGTGGTCCTCCTCAGTGGCTGCACCGGGACGACCGTGTGTGCGGGGGACTTTTGCGCCGCCGACGCCAGTACGGACGCCGGGTTCGAAGCGGACGCTGGAATCGACGCCGGGGTGGATGCAGGAGCTGCGGTGGATCCGCTGTGGCACCGCGGCATTCCCCTCAACCAGTGGACCGAAATTCAGGGAACGAGCGGGGCGGGCGGGGCGGCCATCGACGCCTGGGGCGCGCTGGCGGAGAACAAGGCGACCGCCGAGCTGTACATCGCCGCGTCAGGTGGCCACGGCGACAGCAGCGACAACCGCGTCGTCAGCCTGTCGTTGATGGCCGATGCACCAGCGTGGGTGCAGCGGCACGCGCCCAGCGCCAACCCCGTGGTCGACGTCTTGTATTACCCGGACGGGCTTCCGACCTCGCGGCACCTGTACCACCACCTCCACTACCTGCCGTCGATGAACGCGGTGCTGCTCGGTGGATGCCGCTTTGGTTACGGCGGGGGAACGCCCCAGGGCCCGGGAATGGACGTCTTTGATCTGACGACCAATCAATGGCTGCCGCGAATGACGCTGGCCGACATCACGCCGTTCAACGGCTACGTGATCGAGATCGATGGCACCGGCGCCGCGTGGAATCCCTCGGGCAATCGCTTCGTGCCCTCGACGAACACCTGGAGCATGCCCGGCACCGGCGTGGGCCTCGGCCGTTTTCCTCACGCGTTCGCGCCAAGCCGCAACGTCATCTTCAGCCTGCAGTTCGGCGACGGGCAGGGCTACGACTTGAACGTCGGCGTGGTGGCCCGGCAGCTCGACACCGCCACCGGCAACTCAGTCGCGATCACGTTCAACCCGAGCACCGCGCTCACCGAATTCATCGCCGCGCATCCGACCTACGCGGGCATGGACTACGACGCCGCGAACGACCGGTTCTTGTTCTACGCCGCCGAGGAGACGGGCAAGGTCTACGTGGTCACGCCCAACGCGACCACCACGTGGGACCTCAGCGTGTTGACGACCACGGGCCTGCCGCCGCCCACCCCGGGCGCGGGCGTCAACAAGCGCTTTCGCTACCTGCCGACGCTGGGCGGGTTCGTGTTGCTGCCCACCGGCAGCAGCAACCTGTTCTTCCTGCGAACGAGCTAAAGCTCAGCTGACGTTGTCCCAGATGTACTTCTCGGCATCGAGCGCGTGGTCGGCGAGCGACTTCACGTACTCGTCGTCGTTGTCGTCGATCGCGCTCAGGTTCTTGCGCACGCGGCGGCGCACCTGGCCGGTGAGCACCTGGAGGATCTCGAGCTCCTTGGTGACGGCGGCGGCGCCCTTCTCGCTGACCGCAGTGGAGACGCGGGCCATCGTGCAGGAGAGCACGAAGAGATCGATCATCATGTCCGCGAGGCGGCGGCTGGCGAACTGCTTGCCGATGATGTTCTTGCCGTGCTTGCGCAAAATCTTGTCGACCGAGGTGGCGAGGTCGCGGGTGAGGTCCTGGAAGATCGCCTGTTCCTTCACCAGCGCGGGGTGCAGCTTGGTGAACGCCTGCTTTTCGCGCTTCACGTAGGTGGTGGCGAAGGAGGCGCGGCGGCGCGCGTAGTCTGAGATCACGCCGAAGCCCTTGATGGGGTTGTCGAAGATGCCCTTGAGCGAGCTGCTCAGTTCCTTCAGCTCGCTGCCGACTTCGTTCATCGCCGTCAGCGCGATGAAGAGCCGCAAGATGTCGTTGGTGCCTTCGAAGATGCGGTTGATGCGGGCGTCCCGCAGCGCGCGCTCGTAGGGGAACTCGCGCATGAAGCCGTTGCCGCCGGCGATCTGCAGCGCTTCGTCGACCGTGCGCCACATCGCCTCGCTGGCGAAGACCTTGGTGATGGCCGCCTCGACCGCGTATTCCTCGTGGCCGGCGTCGATGAAGTGGTTGACCATGTTGACGGCCGACTCGGTCGCGTAGCAGGCGACCACCATGTGACCGAGCTTCTGCTTGATCAGGCCAAACTCGGCGATGGGCTTGCCGAACTGCACGCGCTCCTTGGCCTGCTTGGTGGCGAGCGCGATCATCTTCTTCATCACGCCGACCGACCCGCCCCCCAGGCCCGTGCGCCCGGAGTTGAGGATCTTCATCGCCACCTTGAAGCCCTTGCCGACTTCACCGAGCACGTTGGCGCGGGGCACCCGCACGTTGTCGAAGGTGACGGTGGTGGTGTTCGACGCGCGCAGGCCCATCTTGTCTTCGTGGGGGCCGGTGGTGACGCCGGGCAGATCGCTGGTCACCACGAAGGCCGTCATGTGGCCGCGCTCGGCCTGGCCGCCGGTCTTGGCGAACACCGTAAAGAACTGCGCGATCCCGCCGTTGGTGATCCACAGCTTGCTGCCGTTCAAGATGAAGTCGTCGCCGTCGGCCACGGCGGTGGTCTTGATGCTGGCGGCATCGGAGCCGGCGCCGGGTTCGGTCAGACAGAACGCCGCGATCATTTCGCCGGTGGCGAGCCTGGGACACCACTTCGCCTTCTGCTCGTCGGTGCCGAAGAGCAGCAGGCCGCGCATGCCGATCGACGAGTGCGCGCCCACGGTCACCGCCACCGAGCCGTCGTAGGTGGCCAGTTCCTGCAGGGTGCGTGAGTACGCGGTGGTGCTGAGGTTCATGCCCCCGTGCGCCTCGGGAATGAGCAGGCTGAAGAGGCCGAACTGCTTCATCTCTTCGAGGAACGAGGCGGGCATCTCGCCCTTGGCGTCCCACTCGCGGAAGTCTTTCTCGTGCGGTTTGAGCAGCTGCTCGATCGACCCGCGGATGTTCTTGAAGACCTCCTGATCGCCGTCCTTCATCTTCGGGTACGGGAGGATCTGGTCCTCTTCGATGGAGCCGAAGCAGAGCTGCGAGATGAACGACGGGGCAGGGTTGGTGGCCATGGCCCGCCCTCCTTAACGCGCCGCGGCGTAACTCGCACGCGAAGCCGTCACGGCTCTCAAAAACCAGAAGCCACGAACAGCGAGCTCTTTCCGCTCACCACGTACACGACGTGCAGCCCGTCGAGTGAGGCGTCGATGTTCATGGCGGCTTTCTCGTCGCTGATGGGCGAGCGCACGCCCTCCTGAGTGACACGCTCGATGCCCGCGGGGCTGGTGATCACGTACTGGTTCTTTCCCAGCACCGACACAGAGGGGAAAGCGCCCAGCGCCATCGTCACGAAGCCCGACTGCCCACCTGCTCCGAGGATGTCGCGCTGCAGCGGGTTCCCGGGCGCGTCGAGGCCGACGTAGACGAAGCCGCGCACCCCGCCGTTCTCGTCGAAGCGCGGGTAGCGGCCGTGGTGCGTCTCCTCTGCGACCATCGGCAC
>JAYVNA010000888.1:0-8404 GCA_043758715.1 Archangium sp. | reverse complement strand
TCTGCACGGTGAGCACACCGCTCGAGTAGGTGTAGAGCTGCGAGTCAGTCTGGCTGAGCGGGAAGGTCAGGTCGCAGACGCACTCGGCGCCCACGATCCCGCAGGTACCGGTGATGCCGTAGGTCCCCAACTGCCCGGGGACCGCGCCGCACACGAACGCGTTGTTGCAGGGGCTGCCGGCGGAGAAGGTGAAGTTGACCGCCCCCACCACCGAGCGATGCACCGAAGTGCCATCGAAGGTCACCGAGCCCGCGATCGCGCCGTTCTTGTTGGTGATGGTCGAACTGCAGCCGAAGCTGCTCGCCGCCGCGGTCACGCGAGAGAAGGCGCTGTCGTCGATGCAGCCCGACGCGTAGGCCCAGGCGTCGACTTCGTTCCCCGGGCAGGTGGCAACCACGCCACAGTTGGGAGCGAACGTGAGCGGGATCGTGGGCGGGTTGAACGTGCCACCGTCAGGCCGGGTCACCGTGCCTGCGTCGAAGACCTGCATTCCGCCGCCGCCGCCGGTCGCCGAACCTCCGCCCGTGGCCGAACCGCCGCCGGTCGCTGAACCACCGCCCGTGGCCGAGCCGCCGCCGGTCGCCGAACCACCACCCGTCGCAGTCCCGCCGCCGGTCGCCGCGCCGCCGCCGCCGCCGGTCACCGAGCCACCGCCGCCGCCGCCGGTGGTGCCGCCACCGCCGCCGTTCCCGCTGCTGGTGCGGCAACTGCCGAACTCACAGGTGGTGCCCGTGGCACAGGCGACGCAGCCATTGCCCGCCGAGCCACAGGTGTTCTGGCTGGCCCCCGCCTGACAGGCCCCGGCGGCGTCACAGCAGCCCGAACAGGTCGCAGGTGAACACTTCTTTTCCGTGGTCCCACAGCCGACGAAAGCGCCGATGGCGGCCGCGGCGAGGAAGGCAACGACGAGACGTGCGTAGTGCATCGATCACTCCAGATGAGGGGCCCGGGCGCCCGGAAGGCTCAGCTTCCCTCGGAAAGCCGTCCACGGAAAGCACCACCTCGCTCAGGGCGGGCTTGCAACTCGCTGGTAGAGCGCTTCGTACGCTTCGATGGTGTGCGAGAGGCCGTAGTCGCGGACCGCGTCGAGGGTGCGGTCGCGCTCGCGATCGAGGCGATCGGGGTGCTCGAACCAGTCGTCGATGCGATCGGCGAGCGCCTGCGCGTCTCCGCTGGGGAACAGGTGCGCCGGCCCCAGGGCGAACTGCCGCGTGGCACTCGAAGGTGAATCGCACAGCACGCTGGGACAGCCGCAGCGCATCGCTTCGAGCGCGGCCATGCCCTCGAGCTCGGCCTCGGAGGCGTGCACGTAGAGATCGGCCGTCTGGTACAGCCGCAGCAACGCCTCGTCGGGCTGAAACCCGAGCTCGACCTGCGCGGGACAATTTCGGGCCTGGCGTTCGAGCGCCGCCCTGCAGGGCCCCTGCCCCGCAATCACCAGGCGCATCGCCGAGGCGTGCCGCGAGCGACACACGGCGGCGACCACCACGTCATGCCGCTTCTCGGGGACCAGGCGCCCCACGGTGAGCACGGTGAAGGGGTGCGGGGGCCGGCTCGGCAACGGCGCGAACCAGTCGGGGGCGCCGTTGGAGATGATCTCCGCCGGCGTGCGAAGCCCCGCGTCGCGCAGCTCTTCGTACGCGAGGCGAGAGGGGCAGATGAGCGCCTCGGCGCGATTGTAGAAGGTGCTGGTGAGCACGCGATTGAAGGCACGCGCGAACCTCCGAGGGTTCACCGCCCGCCCGATTCGCGGCGCGATCAGCGCGACGTTCGCGAGCACGTTCTCGGGTTGAAAGTGATGCGCGGCGACCACCGGCACGCCCAGTTCGTGCGCCAACGCGAGCGCGCGGAAGCCGAGAAAGAACGGCAGCTGCACGTGCACCACGTCAGCGCGATCGAACGCACGGGCGAGCAGATCGTCGTCGGGCCGCGCGAACGCGAACGAATTCGAGGCGATCAGATCCCTGCCAATGGGGAGCTCGAGCGGCTGCAAGGCGATGTCGCCGCCGAGCCCGACTGACACCACGTCGTGATCGTGGCGCAGTTCCTCGATGATCCGCTGACCGGCGACCAGGCCGCCTGCCCGAACGCCTCCCGCGGTATCGAGAACGAACGCGATCTTGAGCCGTCGGGGCATGATCGTTCCGAAGACAGCAGTCAACGTGCCAGCCGCCTTCCGGGCGGAACTCCATTCGGTGGGGACCTCGGCTTTTCGGCCGGGATTGCCCGAGCGGAGGACCGCGTATGGGAGGCCCCCATGATCCAACTCGCTCTCGTCGCCGCCGCCCTCACTGCTTCCAGCGAGTCTTCCTGGAGGCCCGCCGGAAATGTCGATGGCCTGAAGGTGGAGGCGCGCAACGTGGCGGGCTCGACGTTCGAAGAGTTGAAGGTGAGCTCGCTGATCGGCAAGCCACTCTCGTCATTGTGCGATGCCGTGTGGAACCAGAACGCGAAGCTCGATGGCCGCTTCAAGAAGCGCGTCGTGATTCGGGAGAGTGACACCGAACGCTGGACCTACGAGCAGGTGCGCGTGCCAGTGGTGACCGATCGCGATCTGGTGATTCACACGCACCTGATCTCCGCCGCCCCCACCGGACGCTGCGAAGTGGAATTCGAGAGCACGACCGACCCCGGCTACCCGAAACGAAACGATCACGTCAGGGTGGGCAAGGTGCGCGGCCATTGGACGCTCGAGCCCGCCGCGGGTGGAAAGACCGCGATGACCTACGTGATCTACAGCGAGCCCGGCGGCAACGTGCCCGCGTTCCTGGCTGAGCGCGGTCTGCGAAACGCCGCGGTCGATTTCGTGAAAGTGATCCTCGCGCGAGCCAACAAATGATCGAGCGCGCGCTGCGGGAAGCGCTGGGTGTCCCAGCCGACGCGCAGCGGGTGCTGTTGTTCGCCGAGAGCAGCCACTGGGACACCAACTGGCTCTCGACCTCCGAAGAGTACTTTCGTGATCGGGTCGAGCCGATCTTCGACGCGGTGATCGCGGCGCTGCGAAACGAACCCTCGCGCGTCTACGGCATCGAGAGCGTCTTCTTCCTCAAGCGCTACTGGGAACACCGCCCCGATTCGCACCCCGCGCTGCGCAAACTCTTCGAGCGGCGTCAACTGCGGCTGCTGGCGACCTCGTTCACCACGCCGGACACGTTGTTGCCCCACCCCGAGACGGTGCTGCGCGACTTTCAACTCGGCCACCAGTGGCTCACCGCGCAGGGGCTCCCTGACGCTCCCGGCACCGCGTATTTTCCTGACAACTTCGGGCACTCCCCCCACCTGCCCTCGTTGATGAACGCGGTGGGCGTGCACAGCGTGGCGCTCACCCGCATCGACGGCATGTACTTCATCGGTGCTGACTGGAAGCTGGAACGAGAGTTTCCGCTCGCCAGCTCCACCGCCGAGTTGCTCGAGAAGGTCCATCGCACGCACGACTTCGTCTGGCGCGATGACGATGGCGCGGAGGTGATCTGCCACTGGAACGCGGGCACGTATTTCCTGGGCGACATGCTGGCGCACAAGGGCGTCATTCGCTGGGCGGGTAAGACGTTCGCGATCCCCTGGAGAACGCGCCGGCACATCGCCGCACGCATCGAGGGCTACTGCGAGCGGCTCGCCCCCTTCGCGCTCACGCCGTACCTGCTGTGTCCCATCGGCATGGACTTCAACGATCCCATCGAGGGGCTGACGGGCCTGCTCGATCGCTACAACCGCGAGCGGTACCAGCACACCGGCACCTGGGCGGTGGTGGCCGGCCTCGATGACTACTTCGCGCTGATCGGCTGCCATCGCTCGAAGCTGCCCGTGCTCCAGGCCGACCCGAACCCCTACTGGATGGGCTTCCTCGCCACCCGGCCCGAGGTGAAGCAGCGCCCGACGCGCATCGCGAGGAAGCTGCTGCTGGCCGAGAAGTTGTCGTCGGGGCGCGCGCTCGACCCCTCGCTCGAGCAGTCCCTGAACGAAGCGTGGAGCACCCTCGTGCTGAGCAACCACCACGACTACATCCCCGGCACTTCGCCCGATCGCATCTGGCATGCAGAACAGAAGCCCTGGCTCGATCTGGCCGAGGCCGCAGCTGATGCCTCGCTCGCGCTCACGCACCGGCCGCCCGCGAATCCCCATCGACGCGGCGTCGCGGGGCCGATCGGCGTCGACACCCGGGGACAGTCGATCGCGCTCGAGACGGCGCACTGCAAGCTGACGATCTCCCGCGCCGACGGTGGCTGCCTGACGTCCTTCGTGACCAGCGAGGGTGAGCTGCTCGATGGGCCCGGCTTCGACCTGGTCGCCTTTCACGACGACGGCGGGCTGTGGCGGCTGGGCCATGAGTTTCGGGGCGGGCGCTTCGAAGCCATCGAGCACGCCAGCGCACGTCCCGCGGAGGTCTGCGTTCGGCCCGAAGCGACCCACGTCAGCGTGCACGTCACCTCGGAGCTCGCCGGCGAGCGCTTCACCCGCCAGCTCGAGCTCGACGCCGATTCTCCGCTGCTGCGCCTGAGCACCCGCGGCGTCGCCCGCAACCGCACCACCATCACCTGCCGTTTCCAGGTGGCGTTGTCTCCGCAGTGCCTCGCGATGGACACGGTGGGTGGTGAGATCAAACGGCCGCGCGAGCGCCAATACAGCCCCACCTTCTGGCCCGTGTCCTCCCGGCTCACGCTCGATGATGGCCGCGTGCTGCACGCGCTGTTCGAAGCGCCCACCGCGGTCTCCCTGAGCCCCGCCGGTGCCCTCGAGTGGATCATCGCCCGCAACGCGCCGCGGGAAGTCGCGTTTGGTTGGTTACCGGTGCTCGCGCACCCCATCGGCGGCACCAACCCCGAGGTGCAGGTGCATCACGCCGCCCTGGTGGGCCGCACCGAACTGGCCACCGCGCGACGCACGCTCGAGCTGCACTGGATGCCCGAGCTTCACCGCACGGCCTTCGAGCACGCCCAAGGGCTGGTGCGCTGTGATCATGAGAGCGTGAAGATCAATGCCGTGCGCCGCTCGGGGCCCGCAGGGGAAGTGACCTTGCGCCTGTATCGCGAGCAGCCGCTTGAACACCCCGTGCGCGTGTGGATTCCCGAGCGCCAGGTCACCTCGGCCTGGGTCTGCGACGCGCTCGATCGACCGCTGCAGGAACTCGTGATCGAAGCCGGAAGCCGAGTGGTCGTGCCCCTGAACTCGCGGCTGACGTCCGTTCGGTTCGCCTGACTGATCAGCGGTGTGATTGGTACCAGGCGATGGTCTGGGCCATGCCTCGCTCGACGTCGACCTGAGGCACCCAGCCGAGCACCTGCTTCGCCTTTGCGTTCGAAAGCACGCTGCGGCGCTGTTCACCCAGCCGCTCGGGCGCGTGCTTCGCCGGCGTCGCCACGCCCAGGTTCTTCGCAAGCAGCGCGTACACCTGGTTCACGTCGGTCTCGCTGGAGGTCGCGATGTTCACGCCGCCGCAGTAGTCGGTGGTGAGCGCCTTCACATTCGCGTCCACCACATCGCCCGCGTAGACGAAGTCGCGCGACTGCCCACCGTCGCCGTAGATGGTGCAGGGGTCGCCGCGCAGCAAGCGCTCCGCGAAGATCGCCACCACGCCCGCTTCGCCGTGCAGGTTCTGCCGCGGCCCGTAGACGTTCGAGTAGCGCAGCGCCACGTAGTGCAGGCCGTACATCGCGCGAAAACACGAGAGGTAGAGCTCGCCGGTGAACTTCGAGACGGCGTACGGCGAGACGCCCGCGGGAGGCTCCGTCTCGGGCGTCGGCATCACCTTCGAATCGCCATACATCGAGCCACCCGACGCCGCGTACACCACCCGCTGCAACGCCCCGCCCCGCCGGCCCGCTTCGACCAGGTTGAGCGTGCCGCCGATATTCACATCGGCATCCATGCGCACGTCGGTGACGGACTTGCGCACGTCGATCTGCGCACCGTGCAGGTTGAGCACCTCGGGCTTGAAACGCTCCACCTCGGCCGCCGCTTCGGAGGTCCGGAGATCGAGTTCGACGAAGCGCGCCTTCGGGTTGAGGTTCTTCCGATCGCCCGTCGAGAGGTTGTCGATGATCAGCAGCTCGTGCCCCAGCGAGAGATACGCGTCTGCGATCTGCGAGGCGATGAAGCCCGCGGCTCCGGTGACGACGATGCGCATCTCAGCTCCCCTGGGCCACGTAGGCGATGAGCTCGTCCATGCCCTGGGCCACGGTGTGCGTGGGGGCGTAGCCGAGCTTCTGTTGCGCTTTGCTGATGTCCGCCTGCGAGTCTTTGATGTCGCCTTCGCGGAACGGCCGGAAGCTTGGCTCGAGCTTGGCGATGGCGGGCTGCTGCTTCGAGAGGCGGGCGCGAATCAGCTCGTACAGCTCGAGCAGGCTGGTCTTGCCGCCGACCGCGACGTTGTAGATCTGGTCGGTGGCGCCGGGCACCTGGGTGAGCGCGGCGCGAAGGTTCGCCTGCACCGCGTTCGCCACGAAACAGAAGTCGCGGCTGGTGCTGCCGTCACCGTTGATGAGGCAGGGCTCGCCTTGCTGCAGCGCCGCGATCCATTTGGGGATCACCGCAGCGTATGCGCCGTTGGGATCCTGCCGGGGGCCGAACACGTTGAAGTAGCGCAGCCCGATGGTCTGAATGCCGTAGGTGCGCTCGAACACCGAGGCGTACACCTCGTTGATGTGTTTGGTGGCGGCGTAGGGCGAGAGCACCCGGCCGGTGCGCGATTCCACCTTGGGCAGCGTGGGCTCGTCTCCGTAGACCGAGCTCGACGACGCGAACACGAAGCGCTTCACCTTCGCGTCTCGCGCGGCGAACAACATGTTCACGAAGCCGTCGACGTTCGCGCGATGGCTGTCGAGGGGCAGCGCGATGCTGCGCGGCACCGAGCCGAGCGCGGCCTGGTGCAGCACGTAGTCCACCCCCGCGCACGCGGCCTGGCAGGTCTCGAGCGCCGTGATGTCGCCCTTGATGAAGGTGAACCGCGAGGCCGCGTCGCCCGCCGCGCGCTTGACGGCGTCGTCGAGGTTGCGCTGGTAACCGGTGACCAGGCTGTCGAGCGCCACCACCTGCTGGCCCTCGCGCAAGAGCGTCTCCACCAGGTGCGAGCCGATGAAGCCCGCTCCGCCGGTGACCAGCCATTTCGCCTTCGTTTCGATCACAGGCACCAGTAGCTCACGCGCCCGGCGGGCAGGTCAGCGGGGTTGAGCGCGCTCTTCACGTCGACCAGCACGCCACCGGGCTTGATGCGATCGACCAGGAAGCTGAGCGGCTCGCCCACGTACTGCTGGTGCGAGACCGCGAGAATGAGCGCGTCGAGATCCTTCAGCTCGTCGAGCTGAGTGAGCGCGAGGCCGTACTCGTGCTTCGTCTCTGCGGGGTCCGCGTAGGGGTCGGTGAGCTTCGCTTCGATTCCGAATTCCTTGAGCTCCTTGATGATGTCCGGAACCTTGGAGTTGCGGATGTCGGCGACGTTCTCCTTGAACGTGAGGCCGAACACGCCCACCCGGGCGTTCTTCACCGGCAGGCCCTGGTGCACCAGCAGCTTCACCGTGCGCTGGGCGATGTAGGGGCCCATCTCGTTGTTGATGCGGCGCCCGGCGAGGATCACCTGCGGCTGATAGCCGAGCTCTTCGGCCTTGGTGGTCAGGTAGTACGGGTCGACGCCGATGCAGTGACCGCCCACCAGGCCCGGGCTGAACTTGAGGAAGTTCCACTTGGTGCCGGCCGCCGCCAGCACGTCGCGGGTGCGAATGCCCATGCGATCGAAGATCAACGCCAATTCATTCATCAGCGCGATGTTCAAATCGCGCTGGGTGTTCTCGATCACCTTCGCTGCCTCGGCGACCTTGATGCTGGCGGCCTTGAAGACGCCCGCTTCGATGATCGCCCCGTAGGTCGCCGCCACCCGGTCGAGCGTGCCCGCGTCTTCACCCGAGACGACCTTGATGATCCGCTCCAGCGTGTGCAGCTTGTCGCCTGGGTTGATGCGCTCAGGCGAGTAGCCCAGCTTGAAGTCGACGCCCTGCTTGAGGCCCGACAGCCTGGCGAGAATCGGCCCGCACACGTCTTCGGTGACGCCCGGGTACACGGTGGACTCGTACACCACCACGTCGCCCTTCTTGAGCGCGCGGGCCACCGTCTCGCTCGCCTTCACGACCGGGGTGAGATCGGGGCGGTTGTTGCGGTCGACGGGCGTCGGCACGGCCACCACGAAGAAGGTGGCCTTCTTGAGCGCCTCGGGTTCCCAGGTCATCTCGAGCGAGGACGCCTTGAGCACCTCGGCCGGCACCTCGCCGGTGCGATCGAGGCCCGAGCGAAGCTCCTTGACCTTCTCGACGTTGATGTCGAACCCGATGGACCCGGGGAACTTGCGCGCGAACGCGAGCGCGACGGGAAGGCCGACGTAACCCAGACCAATGATGGCAACGCGTTCGCTCATGGA